>JAJVHT010000038.1:39038-40194 GCA_022072515.1 bacterium | reverse complement strand
CATTCTTCGCTTTCACCCGCCAGTAGTACGTCGTGTTGTTTGCCACGGGTCCAACTTGACGCGAAGCGTTTGTAATGGTCGAATCATCAAAGACAGTCGTGGTGAAAGCGGAGGTGTTTGAGACTTGCAGACGATACGTCTCAGCATCTGTCGAAGGATTCCAATTTAATGTCAGCCTTGTTGGTTGATTTACCGCACCATCAAGTGGAAAAGCAAGTGTTGGGGTTGTGGGAGCAGAAACATTGGTCGACTTGACACTGCGGAAAACGCTACTGCCCCAAGTCCCTGCAAAGATATATCCACTATCATTTATTGCAAGGGAATGAACATAAGTCGCTTTCAAGCCATTATTGATTTGCGTCCAATTATCCCCATTATTCGTTGAACGAAATGCTCCATCATACAGAGTCCCCGCAAAAATAATTCCATCACTATTCATTGCAAGGGAAAGAATCCAAGTATTTGTCAAACTCGTTGGAGTCCAGCTATCCCCATCATTCGTTGAACGAAATACCCCACCATTCTGAGCCGCCGCAAAGACAACTCCATTACTATTTATTGCAAGAGAATAAATCGGAGTACTTGGCAGGCCAGAATTTTTCTTAGTCCAATTTTTCCCATTATCCCTTGACCGAAATACGCCTTCATTATCAGTCCCCGCAAAAATATCTCCATTGCTATTGTTTATTGCAAGGCAAGTAACAGTCCTATTTATCAAGCCCGTTGGAGTCCAGTTAGTTCCATTATTTGTTGAAAGAAATACGCCACTGCCCCGAGTCCCTGCAAAAATATCTCCACCACTATTTATTGCAAGGCAGCTAACATCACCATTCGTTAATGAGCCTGTTTTAACCCAAATAGTTCCATTATCCATTGAACGAAATACGCCAGCGCCCTGAGTCCCTGCAAAGATATGATCACTATTATTTATTGCCAGGGCTGTAACCCACGGATATGTCAAGCCATTATTTATTTGAGTCCAGTTGTTCCCAATATCAGTTGAACGAAATACTCCTTCATTAAAAGTCCCGGCAAAAATATCTCCACGGCTATTTATTGCAAAGGCAGAAATGTAATTAGCCGTCAAACCATTACTTGTTTGAGTCCAGTTACCCCCATTATTCGTTGAACGAAATACGCCACCACCCTGAGTCCC
>JAJVHT010000038.1:0-38938 GCA_022072515.1 bacterium | reverse complement strand
CGGCAAAAATATCTCCACGGCTATTTATTGCAAAGGCAGAAATGTAATTAGCCGTCAAACCATTACTTGTTTGAGTCCAGTTACCCCCATTATTCGTTGAACGAAATACGCCACCACCCTGAGTCCCTGCAAAAATATCTCCACTACTATTTACTGCAAGGGAAGGAATACCCCTATTTATCAAGCCCGTTTGAGTCCAGTTAGTGCCATTATTGGTTGAACGAAATACTCCACGATCAGTCCCTGCAAAAATATCTCCACTACTATTTATTGCAAAGGAAAGAACTTGATAATCAGTTGTTGGCAAACCAAAACTTATTCGAATATAGAGAGCCCCATTATTCGTTGAACGAAATACGCCACCATTACCAAAACCATCACCCTTAGTCCCTACAAAAATATCTCCACTACTATTTATTGCAAGGGAATAAACAGCGCCAAGTCCCATCCTATAAGAAGTCCAGTTGTTCCCATTATCCGTTGAACGAAATACGGCAGGGAAATTAGAAAACTCAGTCCCGGCAAAAATATCTCCACTACCATTTATTGCGAGGGAAAGAACCCTAACATTTGTCAAGCCCGTTTGAGTCCAGATATTCCCATTATTTGTTAAACGAAATACTCCACTACCGTTAGTCCCGCAAAAAACATTTCCATCACCATTTATCGCAAGGGAAAAAACATAAAGATTTGTCAAGCCATTATTTATTTGAGCCCAGTTATTCCCATTATCCGTTGAACGAAATATGCCACTACCGTCAGTCCCCGCAAAAATATTTCCACTACTATTTATGGCAAGAGAAAGAACAGAAACGCCTATTGGTAATCCATTACTTATTTGAGTCCAGTTATTCCCATTGTCCGTTGAACGAAATACGCCACTAGCGTCAGTCCCCGCAAAAAGGTCTCCACTGCTATTTATTGCAAGGGCAGCAACGGTTCCTCCAAACGGACCGTTAGCCTGTTCCCAAAAGTCTTGTGCATAGAGAGAAAGAGGCACAAGTAAAAACAGAATACATAGGCAAAAATGTCTTTGAGACGCTCTCATTTTATTACCCAAACATTTATTCCTACTCATTTGGCTTTTCGGTGTCGCCCCGTTTTTTCAAGTGGTCGCTGGTCTCCACTTTTTATTTTTGTCCTTGTGAGTCCGCAAAACTTTCAAGAAATATCAAAGTAAACTGTTCTCAGGTCTCGCCTGTGTCTGTACGGCGGTTTTTATATTTGCCATATTTTGTAATTGCGCAATAAGTAATTCGTATGTTCTAACACGTGTCAAATCGCGTTGACACATTAGAATTTACAACAAAATCTGGTGGGGGAACAATAACACGTGAATCAATATTCAAAACATCGATTGAATCTTGCGTGATGTAATACTTTAAACCTGGTATGGGTGTGTTCTCATGGTTGATCCTCCAGATTGAATCTATAATTTTCATGGCGGCTTTTCAAATAAGGCGGATATGCGAGATGAGTTTCTTGTTGACAATTCAGCTCTACGAGTGTAACTTGGCAAATGAAATGCCAATATTTGATGATCTTGTGAAAATTATTTAACACAATAAAACACAAAGTATGAATTGTAAGAATTGCAAACTTATTTCCCGACAAAATTCTTATAAACCAGACTCTGAGTAGACAACGAACGGGCTAAAGGTGACGTTAAACAGAGAGCAAACAACGAGTTCAGAGAAGGTTCTCGCTTTTAAGAATCTTTTGGGGCAAATTCTTACTTTTGCAATTGGGGTGAGAAAATTTTTAAAATCGTGTCTTGAAAATAGCTACAAGTTGTTTATATTTTCCTTGACCCTAATACTTCCTTTTCATTATCTTCACTGAAGTCGAAAATTGAATCATACGGACGCAGCCGGCTGCAAGTTGATGAAGGCGCCGGCAAGTTTGTCACAACGCATGAACATAGAGTGGAAACCATCTGACCTGGATGATCTGAAAGCGGCAAAGAGCCAGCTTGAATATCCCAGCCTGACCGCGCGGCTATCGGCGCTGCTGGGCAAACCGATTGAAATCGGTCTCAAGCTGCTGCCAGGAAACTGGAACGACAAAATCCAAGAAATCACCCGGGCGGCTTTGCTGAAAGGGCTGGAATTTTCCATCTTGACGCTGGGCAACAAAAGTGGGAAAAATTCAAAACGGCTCTTACACAAGGCCTTAGTTTTTGGCTCGGGCACGGCGGGCGGCGCTTTTGGCGCGGTCTCCGCCGCTATCGAGTTGCCGATTTCCACCTGCATCATGCTGCGGTCCATCGCCAACATCGCCCGCAGTGAAGGGCATGACGTGACCAGGCTGGAGACAAAGTTTGCCTGCCTGGAGGTTTTTGCGCTCGGCGGCAAGAGCAAGAAAGACGACGCCTTCGAAG
The DNA here is from genome assembly GCA_022072515.1 of bacterium. Taxonomy (GTDB): domain Bacteria; phylum Zhuqueibacterota; class Zhuqueibacteria; order Zhuqueibacterales; family Zhuqueibacteraceae; genus Zhuqueibacter. Next base: position 36,558 of record JAJVHT010000038.1, on the reverse strand, counting down.
AAGGCTACTGGGCGGTACGGTCGGCGCTGGCCAAGGAAATCTCCGACGCCATGCGCTACATTGCCGAAAAAGGATTGACGCAGAAGAGTGGGCCGCCGTTGGTGCGGTTGCTCACCAGTATTGCCGCGCGCTTCAGCATCGTCGTCACGGAAGAGACCGCCGCCAAACTGGTGCCTGCCGTCGGCGCCGTCACCGGCGGTGTGATCAATGTGATGTTCATGCATCACTTTCAAGAGATGGCGAAAGGCCATTTCAGCATCAAAAGACTTGAGAAAACGTACGGCTCAGAAGCTGTGCGCCAGAAATACGAGGCGCTGGAGATTTGACCTTGAGTGAATTTCACCACAGCCAGGCAAAGGCTTTCATTGATATTGGCGGTTATCAAATTCCTACTTATTATCAAAACGCCGTTGCGGAGTTCCACGCGGCGCAAAAAGCCGCGATCATGGACCGCAGCTTCATCGGCAAGTTGCGCGTTTCCGGCAAGGATCGCGAGACGTTGCTGCATCGGCTCACCACGAACGAGATGCGCCATTTACCGGTGGGCGCGGGTGTCGTCAATATTTTCACCAACGCCAAAGGCCGCGTCGTCGACGTGGTGGAAATGTTTACGGAAGCAGAGAGCATTTTTCTGCTCACCAGTCCCGGACGCGTGTCCATGGTGAAACAATGGATTGAGAAATACACCTTCATCGAAGAGGTGCGCTGCGAAGATCTCACGGCGCAATTCGGGGTGATTTCGCTTTTGGGTGAGGAAAGCGCAGCGCTTTTGCAAAAGGTTTTTGCTTGGGACGTTGGCAATTTACCTGCCCAACACACGCGCACGTTTGTGGTGGAGGGCCGGCGCGTGCTCGTGCAGCGCAGCGGCCTCATCACGCCGGTGCAATTCAATCTGATGGTGGCCGCCGATGATTTAAAAAAATTTTGGCAATTGCTGATCACCCAAGCAACGCCTGCCGGCCACGCGGCTTATGAGATGTTGCGCATTCATCGCGGCTTGCCGAGGATGGAAAAAGAAATTACCGACGAATACAATCCGCACGAAGTGGGCTTGTTGCCGTTCATTAATTTTGACAAAGGCTGCTATATCGGCCAGGAGGTGATTGCGCGCTTGGATTCGTATCAAAAAGTGCAGCGCCAACTTGCCGGGGTGAGGCTGGACTTGAGCGCCCCCGATGATAAACTTTTCGCGGCGACGCCGGCGCCGATTTATGTGGGCGAGCAACTTGCCGGCCAGCTCACCAGCGCTTGTTTTTCGCCCAAAGTGGGGATGGCCGTCGGCTTGGCCGTCATACGCAAACAATTTGCGATGCCAGCCGTTGTCTTGGAAGTACGTTGGCCGGAACGTAGCGTTCAAGGATATTTGCTGGGCGCTGATAACGCGGATTTACGCTGATTTTTTTCCTACGGAAGTAATCTGCGGTAATCGGTGTGAAGCTGCGTCCTAAAATCTTCGCGATTGTAATTGTTTCTTCAAGATAATCTATAAATTCAAAAATTCACTTCTGACGCAGGAATCGATTCTAGCCACGACTATGACGCAAGACTATCCGAAGCTCCGCTTTATTGAAGCGGTGCCGCTGCATTCCGATAATGAATCATCCGACAAAGACACCAACGGCTTTGCTTTTGCATTGCGCGATCCCACCGGCCTCGCGGAAAATCTCATCGCGGTTTCGGGGCAGGCTTTATTCATTTTACAATTTTTTGACGGCAAGCATTCACTCGCCGATATTCGCAGCGAATTTTTTCGCACGTTCGGCGCGCTTTTGCCGGAGGAACAGCTCAACGGGCTGGTCGCGGAACTGCGGCACGCGCATTTGCTCGACGACACCGAATTCCAAGATTATAAAACGCAACTCGAGCGCCAAATGCTGGGGCAGCCATTGCGCAAAGCGGCGCACGCCGGCGCGAGCTATCCGGCTGATCCGCAACTTTTGCGCGCGCAGCTCGAGAGTTTTTATCGCTCGCCGCAAGGCGCGGGCATGCCGAATGGCGCCATGAATCCGGCTACGGCGAAAACGCACATTGGGGGCGCGGTGGCGCCGCACATCGATTTGCGCGTCGGCGGGCCGTGTTACACCTTTACGTATCGCGCGCTGGCGGAAGCGGAGCCGGCGGATGTTTATGTGATTCTTGGCACCGGCCATTCCGGGTTGATCAATTGTTTTTCATGTTTGCGCCAGGATTTTGCGACGCCGCTCGGCGTGGTCAAGCATGACGCGGAGTTTATCGAAGCCTTGCAGCGCCGGCACCCGCACGAATTGTTTGCCGAGCCGTTGCCGCATCGCACCGAGCACACGATTGAATTTCAAACCGTGTTTTTGCAGCATCTCTTTGGGGGCAAAAGGGATTTTACCATCGTGCCGATTTTGTGTTCCTACGCGTATTTGATGCTGACGGATGGACGCTTTGCGCGCGAGAAAAAAATCATTCAGGATTTTGCGGCGGCGTTGCGCGCGACGATCGCCGCCACCCGGCGCCGGGTTTGCGTCATCGCCAGCGTCGATTTTTCGCATGTCGGGCCGCGTTACGGCGAGCGGCAAGCTCCAGACGCGGCGTTTATGCAACGGGTCAGCGAAGCGGATCATCGCCTGCTGGCCGAGATTGAAACGGTGAATGCCGGCGGCTTTGTCAATGCCAATGCGCAGATCGAAGATCAGTATCGGGTGTGCGGTTTTGCGCCGCTGCACACGCTGCTGGCTTCCACCGCCGCGAAGCACGGCCGCACGCTCAAATATGAGCGCGGCCTGGTCGATGACCGCCAGTCGATTGTGACGTATGCGAGCGCGGTACTTTATTAAAAGCGTTGGCCGGTTGGCTGGTTAAGCAATCAATCGGCGAGACCGAACTAACGATTAAATCGGCAAACTGACCAACCGGCTAACAGGCCAACTGGCAAACGGCCCAACATGAACAAATCTGACGCCAAACGCAATTTTCAGGAATTTTTTCCCGAAGTTTATATCAAAAAATCCGTCAAGATTCTCAAGCTGCTCAGTGAGGAAAGCCGCTTGCGCATTATGCTTTATCTGGCGAAGGAGGGACCGTGCACCGTTTCGGAAATCGTCGAGGCGCTGGATTTGGTGCAGAGCACAACGTCGCATCATCTCTCCTTGCTGCGCGCCGCCGATCTCGTCATCACCTCGCGCGACGGCAAAAATGTGTTTTACGATATTAACGAGCCGATGTGGAAGGAAATGGGATTGCAATTCTTTAAATATTTGCAGAAAGGCGATAAGATTGATTTGCTTGGCAAGTTTGTGGTGAAGATGATTGGAAAATAGTTCGTCAGTTGGACGGTTTGCCGGTTTGCCCGTTAATCGGCTCTCGAACCAACTGGCTAACCGGCAAACGGACAAACCTCGAAAGGAGGGTTTTATGAGCGTTGTCAGAATGATCATCGCGGACGATCAACATTACGTGAGCGGCGAGCCGCACGGCAGTGACGCGATGCGGATTTACGCCGCTTGTTCTCGCGCCATCCGCAAAACTTGGCAGAGCTGGAACGGTTGCTGCCGGAGTTTGATTACGATACCGGGCGGCGCGCGTTTAGCTATTGGAACGACGGGATCGAACTGGAACCGTTTGACGCCGGCTTGATCATCGTCGATCTCGCCAAGAAATGGATTTACGCGCAGGACTCTTATTTCGGCGCGCATCGTCGCGGCAATTATCAGCCGCGCGAGGAAAAGGGCCGGACCATCGAGTATGAGTTCTCAAAAGAATGGCAATTCGTTGCTGAGCCGAAATGGTTTCGGTACCTCGAAAGCTTGGGTTTGAAACCCTACGGCGACGCCCGGGGGCCGGCGTATGAAAAGACGGAATATGCAGGTTTCACCAATGACGATTTCGCTCTCGATGATGAGGAGCCGGAAACCGCCTTGGAACGATCTGCTGATGAATTTGAAGATCACTATGCCGGACCGAGTGTGACGTATTTGAACCGTACCGGTTCTCTGGTTGAGTTCGAGCCGCAGAACGCCGACGAACAGCGTGATTACTACACGCTCGAACACATTGCCGGCTACGATGAAAAAGTGGCGATCGCCCAACATCACCTCACCGAAGCGCGCCAAAAAATCGCCAGCCTCAGCATCGAATTGCAGGCAGTGGAGAATTTGCGTAAACGCGACATGGTGCCACGCTGGGAAATCAAGCACATCGCTTTGCAGGCGCGCCTCGACAAGCATGACCAAAATATTTCGCGTTGGACCGAAGATCACACGGAAGCCGCGGCCATGGCGGCGGAGTTGCGGAACCTCCTGGTGACGGAGAAAGGCCGGCAGATGCTGAAAATGTGGGAAGAGAAAGAGCAGGAGGCGTGGGTGGATATGGAAATACCTTTTTAACCGCCGTTCAATAATCTTGCCTGTATAAAAAAAGGGCCGGCAGTGCACTGCCGGCCCTTTGTGGCGCACGCTCTTAGGCGCATCGTGTTGATTTATTCAACTTTAAAATTGAATTTTCACTTCAGCCTATACCGCAAATTTTCTGCATGCGTCTTGCGATAGAAACCATCCAAATCATCCGGAACAGCGGGAGGGAGGCCGGCCCGTAAATTTTGCAGATACACAATATTTTGCCGCAGCAACTCGCGCCCGCCAATAGCGCCGTGCGCGGGAATGACATGCTGCACGCGCGTATCGTTTTCCCACCTCTGCAATGCAGCAATCCATCGGTCAATTGGACTCTCCGCATTGATCACCGGCAGCGGCGTTTCCACTGTATCGCCCGCCAGCAAAATTCCCCACTCCGGAATGAAGCCGACGATGCAATCCAGCGTGTGACCGGGCAAATGCTGTAGCTGCAACGTCAAGCCGCCCAATTCTAAGTCCAAAGTGTTTTGAAAAGTTTTCGTCGGCGGAACGAGCCTCACTTCATCCCAAACGCCGGGCTGCGTGTGTTGTTTCTCGCGAAGCTCGGCCGGCGCCTCTTGCCGAAAGCGCGCCGAGCAATGCGCATGGCCGATAATCATTTTGTCGTGATACGGAAGCCCCGCTGTTCCCCAAATGTGATCCCAATCGGCGTGCGTGTAAACGAGCAGCCAATCTTTTTGCGACAACAGCGGTAAAAGCGGCGGCATATCGCGCGGATGTGAGAGGCTATCCCAAACCACCGCATATTTTTCACCGGCAATCACAGCCCCGCGCACGTCAAAATCTTCCAAATGCGCCTGGGTCAGCCAGAGGCCGGGGCGGAATTCTTTTAGAGCTGTCATGGTGAATTTTTAAAAACCATTTTATCGTAACAATTCAGCTATTGCACCGCCCGGGCGCTCATTTAATGAGATTTGTTCAATCTTGCAAATTTACTTTCGCTCACGGAACGAAGCGCCCGAGCGGTACGAATCCGCGCCAACCTTGAAATCTGTGTCCAAGCAAGTTTGACCCGCTTACTTCTCCTGGTTGTTTCCTTTCACCAATCTGACCGCCGCCGCCAGAATGAAAACCACGCCGAGCATCGCGACGACGGACGAGCCGGCCGGAAAATCGAAGTGGACGGAAAAATAAATCCCCAAAAAGCTGCTGATCAGGCTGATCAGCATGGCGATGACGACCAAACCCCCTTTTTTGCGCGTCAATAAAATCGCCGCCACCGGCGGCACCACGATATACGAAAACACCGGAATCACGCCGCCGGCGCGAACCGCCAAAACAATCGCGAGGCCGATGGAAAGATAAAACAGAAAATTCCAGAAATTGAAGACGCCGATATGCTCCATTTCGTGGTTTTCAAACTTTTCCGTCAGCTCGAAGAACCGTTTGCGGAAAATGCCGTGGCCCAGCCCGATGAGGCCGAAAACCACGGCCATGATCACGATCTGCTTGGCCGTGACCGTGAAGAGACTGCCGAATAAAACCTCGGAGATGTCCGACTCACCGTGCGGGGCTTTGGAGATGAGCAGCACCGTGGCGGCTGAAGCCACCGCGTAGACAATGCCGATGATCGCTTCCTGCTTCAGGCGCTTGTCTTTCACGTTAATAAACGAGAGCAGGAAGGCGCCGACCATGGTGAAGACGATGGCAATAACGGTCGGATCCTGTTCCAGATAGTTGGCGAAGGCGACACCCAGCATCGAAATCTGGCCGAGGGCCAGATCGACAAAGACAATGCCGCGGCCCACGACGTGCACGCCCAGATAGGAAAGCAGCAGCCCCATGATGATGCTGACCTTCAAGGCGCTGAAAATGAAGGCCTGATTGAACAATTCTGACATGATTGTATTCTCCTCGAACGGCTAATTTGACAACGCGACTACTGTAAGGCTTCAACCATTTTAGCGATATTGTAATCAAACAGATCAAAATAAGTTTTGATGCCCGGGTCGGCGCCCACCGAAGTGGCGAGGGTGATCACCGTGCCGCCGACATTCCTTGCCACGAGATCCGCCGACTGGGCAGCGAAATAGGGCGAGTTGATGACGATTTTAATGTTGTCGCGCTTCATCTCGGTGATGACCTTGGCAAGCTGCGAAGGCGTTGGCGGAATGCCCGGCTTGGGTTCGAGAAAATCGACAATCTGCAGACCGAAGCGCTGCTCAAAGTAGGGCCATTCGTTGTGGTAAGCCATGATTTTCGTGCCTTTGAATGGCAGCATCTTCGCGATCCACTCTTTGGTTTTGGCATCGATTTGCTCGTTGAACTTGTTCAGATTGGCTTGAAAGTACGCTTGGTCTCCAGGAGCCACCCGCCGCAGCGCCTCATAAATATTTTGCGCGATGATTTTCCCATTCACCGGATCGAGCCAGTAATGCGGATTGCCGTAAATGTGAATATCGCCTTCACCGCGATTCACACTCGAGGGCACTTGCAGCAGCGGCACATTGGTTGAGGCATCCACATATCCCGCGCCGCCTTTCAGAATTTTGGCATTGCGCGCGCTGTTGAGCAACGGTGGCACCCAGCCCGTTTCCAAATCCAACCCCACTGTTGCGAACAAGTCGGCCTTGGAGAGCTTCAAAATATAACTGGGTTTGGGATCGACAAAGTGCGGATTTTGAAAACCGGTGGCAATGGCAAATACCTCAACTTTTTCGCCACCGACGAATTCGGCAATGCTCTTCAAATCAGGAAGGGAGGTCACCACCCGCAGTTTATCTTGCGCTGACACGGTGGCGAAACCGGACAACACGAGCACGGCGAGGGTCGCAAAAAGAATTTTACCAGACACTGCTTTCATGGAGGATTCCTTATCTGAAATAAACGAAAATTAATAAGCGTGGGCGCCATGCGCCCCGATAACGAATACCGAACGCAACAACACTTGCGTCGTGCGCTCCTCCGCGTTGGAGGAAGTCATTTTAAATTCAATCTCAGCTTTTTGAAATTCGGTCGCCAGCCAGCCCAGCGTTCCGGAAAAAGCCCGTTCGACAAATGATGCGTTATAGGGGCGATTGGAATAATCAAAACGGCCGGTCAAAAACCAGCGTTTTTGGAGTTGATAGGTTGCCAAAGTGTACATGCCCCAGGATTTGATCTTCTCCCGCGCCGCAATCTTTGCGTGACTCCAAAGCACCTCAGTTTGCAAAACCACCGATTGGTAAGTGTTCAGCCGTAACGGTTTCCATTTATAGGTCACATCAACGCCGCCGATGGCCGCGTTGAATCCGGCTGGACTTGGGCCAACGCTGCCGCTAAGACCAAGCTCCAAAGTGGCGTTGGGCGTGAGATCCCAAAAGTTTTTGAGATGGGCAAGATATAAAAAGCGATCAAACTCGCTGGCAGCAAAGCTGATGTTTTCGGCTGGTCCGCGTGTCGCTTCTACCGTGAGTTCCTGATAGAAATCGAGCGGATTGGGCACCAGCCAGCTCAAGGATAAACCGGTGTCATTGAGGCCCTCTTCGCCAAAATAGTTGTTATAAACACTCGTCACGTCGATGTAGGGCAGCGCGTGGGGATGAATCACATTGATTTTTCCAAACGCGCTGCGAAATTTTCCCACTTTGAGTTGCAGACCGGCGGGCAAGGTCTGCGTGGTTAAATAACCCTCTTCCAACTCAATGGCAAATTCGCCGGTTTCGGGATCAGGGGCGAGGGAGAGATAAAAATCGGCGCGGGCGTATGGATCAACCACCGACTGAAATGCAAACTCGGCCTCATGAAATTCCGTTTCGAGGTGGCGGCGCGCCGGTGAAAAATAGGTCGCGCGGAAATCACCAATGACACTCATATTGGGATTGGTTGACAGCGTCGCCCGCGGCGCGGCGGCGGGTGCTGCTTGTTGAGGGATGGTTGCCATTTGTTGTTGCAATTGTTGGATGAGCAACGAATCCGCGGGTATGGCCTTAGTCGTATCTTGTTGGGCCACCGTTATTGAGCAAAGACCAAACAGACCAAGCCAAAGAATTTTTATGCTCAGCGCCAAAGGCTTGCTGGTGAAACCAAATTGATCGGATAACTGCGTTTTTGTGCAAATAGAAAGCACGGTTTCCTCCTGTAAATTGGCAATTTTAGATGTCCGCACCGGCTCTGCCCCGTTGCCCAAAGCTTCAAGTTGCATCGCAGATGGCAAAGCTCAACAAGTTCTAAATTCCATCCCAAAAATACTTTTGAAAAGCACGGCGCAATCGAAGTAAAATTATATCCATTCCACACGCGGAGGAGGAGCGCGATTGTGACTGGAAGTTTTTAGGTGTTGGGCAAAAAGCGGGGAGGTAATTGGGGTGATAAAAGGAAAAGCTGGCGATGCTGAAAAAAATGCCACCGCTGGGCAAGTGCTCTGCTGCTCACGGGCAAATAAACATGCCAAACAAAGCGATTGGGCGCTTTTTAGAGTTGGTAATGGCGATTTCGTTTGCCACGTCAGATTCTGGCTCGCATGGGGCGCGCTTGGCACCCAATGATGATGCGCCCACTCGGACATCAAATTTGCGACGAGCAGCAGGACAATCAGAATTAGCGCCGTGGCTTGGCGAGCCTTCTTCATCATTATGAAGTAGTCATGTTTGGCTTTAGCAATCGTCTGTTAAAATCTTTAAATAATTTATACAACTTGCGGCTCAAAGTCAAGTTTTCCCTGCGCACTCGTGCAGGGCGCGCACCTCTAAGGAAGCTTGATTTGTGGATTCTCGGCAGCAGGTTGATAAAGCAAGATGGTTCTTCCGAGCACTTGTACTACTTCCGCGCCGGTTGTCATAGCGAGCCGCTCAGCGGTTTCGTGGCGGTTAACAACGTAACTCTCGAGCAATTTGATTTTGACCAGCTCATGCGCGGCGATGGCCTTGGCAATCGCAGCCAGCACGCGCTCATCGAGGCCTTGTTGGCCGATTTGCACCACCGGCTTCAACTCATGACCGAGGCCACGGAGGTAACGTTTTTGTTTTCCAGTAAGAGGCATAAGCAGTGGCAACCGTATTTTGTCAATAAACAAAAAAAGGCAACGCGAGACGGTTGCCTTTTATTTTTGTGGAGCTGACCGGGATCGAACCGGCGACCTCGTGAATGCCATTCACGCGCTCTCCCAAACTGAGCTACAGCCCCATTGCTTAGCAGAATACAAAAAGAAAACAGCAAACAAGTGAGCAAAAGCAGTATTTATAATACACATTCTGGCGCTAAAACGCAAGTGGAATTTTTACCCATGAAAATTTTCTGGGCAAAACCACAACGGCAGCTCATTCCGGCGGTCTAATTTTCTCAACCTTGGGTGTAGCCGGTGGCGGTGGCGGCACGGCCTGTCGGTATTTCCATTCGTATGCCTGCGCCGCTTTTCTGACGCTGTCGGCAATGTGCCTATACAGCCGCGTTTGGTGCCTTTGCAGTTTCTGCAACTCTTTCATGGAGCGGTTTAAACTGTCGGCCATTGCCGCGTTCCATTCGGCTGCCCAAACGGTAGCAAAGGGGGGATCGTCTCCCAACTCCTCCCTCAGGCTGTCTGGCATTTGTAGATGCATTTGCAGGCGCCGCATTTCAATTTTGAGCCGCGGCAATTCGCGCGATAAATCGCGCAGGGCGCGATCAACCTCGATCCGGCGCACAACAACGGCGCGCGGCGCTTCACTGCCGACAAAGGCCTGGGCATGCTCCTCGGCGAGCGCCGCCACGGCAAGCGAATCAACTTCTACGACGAAATCGGTGTTGACGCGGTACAACGGACGGCGCGGGAAATGCGCCGTGGGAGGGGGAACCGCCGAATCCACCACGGGCGGCAGTGGAATTTTTTTATTCCATTCTTTCTCGAATTTTTCGAAGTCCTGCACATGCGAGCTAAAAGCGATTAAATCTTCACGCCGCTGTATTTCGCTCTCTTCACTTTCGACTTTTTTCTCTTCCAGATTGCTCCGCTTTTCGTCAAGCACGGCCAGTAAACTGTCGATCTGCTCCTGGTTGAATTGCCTGCCCTCCGCTTCGGCATTGATGATGGCCACGGCAACGTCTTTGAACTGTTCATCGCTAATTTTGCCGCCCCGCGCCTGTTCTTGAAATTTACCGAATTCCTTTTCAACCTGGTGTTTTTGATCTTCCGGGACCATGGCCAATAACTTGGTGCCCAAAAATTCCATAGCCTGGTTCAACACTTTGTCATTAACACTGTCATCCGGCGATAAAGCGAAATAAATCGCCACGGTAACCGCCAGGGCGCCGATAAATTTGAACAATTTGGGTAAGGCTTCCTTCATACGATTTTCCTTTTCATCATCGTATATATAGACTGGAAAAGCAGCCAAAAAGTTGGCGAATTTGACAAAATAATAAAACCGGGCTTGCCAAAACTACTGCAGAATTTTTTCACACAACTGCGAAGATTTTTTCACGACGGAATCATTACTAAACTACATAATTTTGCGCAGAAAACAAATAATTTTATTTGCTGTCACTCCCGTGTGGCAGGTGCTCATAATTGGGGTAGTCGCAAACCAACAGGTTACGGCGCGCTACAAAAATTCTGTCGCATCTTCGCGACATTTTACTATCATCAGGCCAGCGCGTTATTGCTCGCGTTTACGAAAAATAAAAATTGGCCTGGCTTTTTCAAATCAAGTAGATAAAAGCCCTCATTGGTTGCCATCTTGCTCCATGGCATGTGCTTTGTAATAAAACTTGTGGCGAGACGCCAACGCGAGCGCGTCGCATTGTTTACCAGCGCGATGGCAAGCGTAGAACATGGAACTTTTGCAATGTCCACGCGTTTAGTAAAGTACATAGCATGACTGATTGATAATTTCTGTTGCTGCCGTTGATCGTTGCAGTGCATGAATAACGAAGGCAACCCGCGCCGGAGATGAAACACCAGGGAAGTGTGTTGCCGGCGCCGGTAAGCCGTCTCGTATAGGCAACCGCTACGTAAAAGGTTAGCCGGGCGAGAGAACGCATCGCCGCGATGAGGCTTTATTCCAAGAAAAGCTTGCGCGGTGAATGCATTCACCGGAGCTCGTTCGAGCAGGGAGGTGAAAACGAGTTCTGTTTTTTAAAACTGTAATCCTTATCTGCTTGGACCCGCCAATACGCCTTTCTCTCATTTTAAATTTTGTATATTCCCTGAAATTCCGTAGATTGCATAACGGGTTTTTCAGAAAACCGGCTTAATTCGTTGTTCCCCTGTTCGACGATTCGGAGAAAAATGCGGTGCGCTATCAAAACGAATTTAAACGCCTGGATATTTTTCGCTGCCGGCATCAAAGCCACGAACACTTTGAGTACAAAGTTTCAGCGTCGCATATTCTCGACCGCAAAAAGTGTTTTCCGCACGGTTGTGTTTATTATCGCTGGCGCTGCAAGCTGTTTGAAAAAGGCAAACCGTGCATTCGCGGCTACAAACATGTGGGCCGGCTGTGTTTCGGCTGCCAACATTTTGTCGACGAGAAAGTGAGTAACGTGCCGGAGCTGCGGATGACGGCGGCAGAATACGAGCCCTGGCGCGAGCGCTACCGGGATTTTGCGGCGTGGGTGGAAAAAAAGCAGAACCGCGAGGCGCAAATCCTCGGCGTCATTTCCGGGATCAAGCCGCGCTTTCAACGCTTTATTTATTCGAACCAGGATAGTTTGCGTTTGCGGGGCTTTCAAATTTCCTTTTCTGAATCCTTCGTGGATATGGATCATCTCGATGATGATTGTTATGCGGTGGTGAGCGGAGAGTTTCAAGACCGTTGGCAACTGGCGCCGGGAACCCGTATGGAATTTCGCGGCACCCTTAACGTGAGCCGGGGGCGCATCGTGTTTTACAAGATTCATCACGTTGAAATCGTCGAGCGTTCCGAGCAGCCGGTGGAATGGAACGCCAGCAAAGCGTTGGTGGCACGTACGGTGGCGACCGGCTTCGCTTGGCAACCCGCCAAATGTTTGAAATGCAAATACGGCGTCCTCGCCGATGTCGAAGACCGCCGCCAATATAAAGTCATCGAGCGGCGTCAGCTTTATTGCTTACAGGGTGTCCCGCATCCCGATGTTTGTCCGCTCATTCCCGGCAAGTCGATTGGAGAAGACGAGTGTCAAAAATAATTGCCGGTTCTTGGTTGTTGAGGTTTTCGCAACGCGCCGCCCTCATATTTTAAGCAGGCGGCTCCATGCAAATCCCGCTATCGCGACATCAAGGTCACGGCAAACTGCTCGGTCCAGCCTAAATCCGTATGCGAGAACGCCGCGAATTGCAAGCTGACTTTAAAAACGCGCAAGGCAAAGCCGCCGGTCAAACGATCGGGATCCGTGCCAACGCCGAAACGGAGCAGGAGAGGGGATACTGGATTCACTTCGAGGCCCAGGCGCCATTCTTCAGAAAAATCATTTTGCTGATACACTTCCATTTGCAGCGTTAGATTCGTGGTTGGCGAATACGCCAAGCCAAGAGCCGCGCTGCGCGGCAACCGTTCCTGTTGTTGGCCGATCGTGGCATCAAGCAGATTGGTGAGCGCCGATCCCAGCCGCAGCGACTCGCTCAAACGCAATTGCGTGCCGAAATTGAGCAACAACGCGCTATCATCGCCGTATCCGGAAATGCGCAAACGGCGCATCGTACCGCTCACACCCAGCACCAGGCGTTGCGCCGGCAGAAAGCTGCGCGCCATAGCGAGATGATAGCGCTGGTCGCGATAGAGCGGCTGGCCAAAATCCACGAAAGCCGCACCCGCCGCGAAACGTGCATAACGCGTGCTGGCGCTAAAACTGCTCAAACGCAGCTCTTTAATCCCGAATGGATTGGTATAAAAAATCGTTAATGTCGAGCCGGGGAAATCAGCCAATAAGGCGGGGTTATCAAACAGTGATTCAGCCTCACGGCCGCAAGCGACCGCGCCGCCGCCCAAAGCTTGGGCGCGTATGCCCAGCGGAAACTCTTGCGCCATCAGGAGAGTATCAATACTGACCAGCGCCAGCAGAACAAATTGCTTGACTTTCATGTCAACCTCTGGCTATATTGAGTGCAGTTTGAAATTTTATCGGACCAATCCGTTTACCCCCAATGGGCAAGTGGATTGAAACGATAAGTGGATAATGAGAAGATGTTGAGTTATTTCGCGATAAGATTTTTGCTTAGTTTTTTCTGTATCCAGCCATAGAATGGAGCTTTGATTATGCGTCAAGTCGATTCGTTTCGGCTTTTTTTCGTGCTACTTATACTTTTTTACATTTGCCAACTCGCGGTGATACCTGCGCCAGCCGTGGCGCGGGATAAAAAGGTACGCGCCAAAGTTTCTATCATTCTCGACAAATTGCCGGAGGAGAAAAAGAAACGCATGGCGAATTTTCAAGAAAAGGTGGCCAATTATATTAACAACCGCACCTGGCTCGACGCCGATTACGTGAACCAATTTGAAGTCGGCGTGCAAATGTTTTTGGAAGATGAATTTTCCACCGTTGAAGACCGTTATCGCTGCAATCTGCTCGTCAGCGGCCCGGACATTCAATTCTTCGACAAACGCGGACGCTTTCCGTTTCAAGAAAACGAGGAAATCAAACCGGGCAGCGCCGATTATGTGCCTCTGCTCGGGTTGATTGATTATTATGTTTATCTCGTCATCGCCAATGAATTGGATAAATATGGCTTATTGGAAGGCACGCCCTATTTTGAAAAAGCCCGTTCCGTGCTGCAGCAGGGCAAATTCAGCCGCTTCTTCGAGGGCTGGGATCGCCGCGAAGAAGCCTTGCAAGCCATGTTTTCCGAGAATTACAAAAAGTTTCGCGAGCTGAAAGATTATTATTTTTACGGCCTGTCGTTAGAAAAAACCGATGAACTCGCCCAAAAACGTGACTATGTCAAACAAGCCGTGGAAAAACTCGCAGACGTGTTAAAAGAGAACAAAGACAATCTTGCCGCTAAGCAGTTCATCGATGCCCACTATCAGGAAATTGTTGATCTATTTAAAGACAGTGACGACGACTCGGTTTTCCGCGTTCTCCTCCGCATCGATCCGGACCGCACAGAGTTGTATGAGGAGTATGTGCAGTAGAATATTCCATGAGTTACAGCTTGCGGTTCTGCCACAACGCCTCGAAATAACCCCGGTCATATTCGCCGATATAATTGGAATGATCATAATCCGCGCGGGCATTAAACACTTTCGAGGTGCGCTGTCTTTTATACGTCTTGCGAAAAGCCAACGAATCCGCCACATCGAAGTGCCCATCACTATTCAAATCTCCCGGATGGAGCAAGCTGCCCGGCTTATAAACGAGCTCGTTCGAAAGCAAGCTTTCATTGCCGGCGGTATCATAAGCCGTCACCGCTAAAAAGCGCTCACGCGGGTCAGATTTATCCAGTTGAAAAAAAGTTGCCAATCCGACCTCAACCACCATCTCGTGAACGCCGCTCTGATGTCCGATATAAACCCGGTACCCAGCTAAATCCGGCTCTACATTTGCATCCCACTGCAATTGCTGGCTCCATGCCGGCGCCGTCGCCAAAATCAACCACCAAACTCTTTTCATTGCGATTCCTCCAAAAGCTTCGACAATAATCGCCGCCCATTTCCTCCCTGCAAGATCTCCGCCGCGGAAAAGCGGGCGGCACGCCTCGCCCGCTTTTGTTCTTTGAGAAAATCTTTTCGCCAGTCGCGCGGAAAAACGCTGGAGGCCGTGCCGAAAAGAATTCTTTCAAGGCCAAACATGGGGCGCAATTTTTGAAAAACTGCAACGAGGGTGCAGACATGGAAGTGTGTTAGCACCCCAATACGATTTTCTGCAATGGCTTCAAAAAAGGGCGGGAGGGAAAGAGTAAGGAGATGCTCAACATTCATGACCCGATTTGGGGACCGCACCAAGACGGCAAACGAATACTGCGAGAAAAAATGCGCCGGTGAATCAAAAATTGGCATATGAGAAACCCCTTACTTTTTTTCCAAGATAAGCGTTTTACTAAAAAAAGCAAGAGATTTTTAACCGCGCCAGGAGAAACCGCCGGCGTTACGTTTTCTCCTGCATCAAGTGCCAGCTTTGCAAAATCGCGCCGGTGCTGGCGGCATAAGCCGGCACTCCGCGCGGATGATGCGGCGCGTCGCCGTCGTACATTTCGGCGAGATAGCCGGCGCAATGCTTTTCCGCGGCGCCAAACAACGGCTCGAACATTTCATAAAGCGCGCGCGGGTTGTCATACAACCGCAGGAATGCACGGACCAAGAACAACACCAGCCACGGATAGGCGCAACCGTTGTGTTTAGCGCTGGCCAAATGCTTGGGTGCGCCGGTGTATTCGCCGCAATAGGCAGGGTGGTCGGGAGAGAGCGTGCGCAAGCCCAAGGGGGTGACGAGTTTCGTCACGGCGATATCAATAATCGCGCGCGTTTGTTCGGGAGAAAAAATATTGAATGGCAATCCGACAGCAATCACTTGATTGGGCCGCAGCGCCGGATCGCCAATGGCAACAGCGTTGGGCGAAGTCCGGCTGGCGCTGTTACTTTTAGAATTTGAAGCCGTATTGTCCGCCAACCGGACTTCGCCGGCGTTGATGATACTCGTATCAATCAGACAATCATAAAGGTACTGAGTTTCTTCGCACCAAAATTTTTGCGCCAAGCTTTTTCCCGCCCGCTCGGCATATTCGCTGCAGCGTTTAAACCCTTCACCTTTTTCCAGTGCTTCGGAGAATTCCGCCATGATGCGCAGCGCATTGTACCATAACGCTTGCACTTCCACCGCTTTGCCGTGGCGCGGAGTCGCCTGCCACTCGTCATGCTGCCCATTCATCCAGGTCATCGGCTGGCGGCGCTCCAGCGACAAAAGTAAGCCATCCTCGGCATCGAGCTTCAGGCCCGGCGTCGCGCCGCGCAAATGGGCCTGGAGAATTTCTAACAGCAACGGGTAGATTTCTGCAATATAAGCGCGATCTTGCGAAGCCTGCCAATATTCATAAATCGCCACAAACATCCACAACGTGGCATCGAGGCTGGCGTAATTGGGCGCCTCCGGCCGGCTGGAAAAATAATTCGGAATCACACCATGGTTGCTATGTTTTAAGAATAATGTCAAAACCTCTTTCGCCAGTTCGAAACGCCTGGTCGTGAGCAGCAGCCCGGGCAGCGCGATCATCGCGTCGCGGCCCCAATCCGTCAGGCGCGGGTAACCGGCAAGAATCGTGCGGCCGTTCTGCGCCATCGCCGTCGCGCGCTCCACCACAAATTCGGCGGCGGTCGCGGCCAAATTTCTCACCGGTTGAAAAGAAAACACGCGATTAAGCGCCTCGGTCTGCTCGCTTTGCCGTTCGAGCGCTTGAGCAAAAATCACCTCACTATTCACGGTTTCGTCGGCCTGATCCAAACGCGTGGCATTTTCGAGGCGGAGCATGAGCGTGACGTTTTTGCCGGCCTGCAATTCGAATTCAAATGCCGCGGGCAGATAAACTTCTTCGTTTTGCCAACTGTTGGTCAACGCCTCAAAAAGCGGCAACGTGCGCCAACTGTTGACCGGATATAACATGCCAGCGCGATTGGCGCTAATGGCGCAAGGCTTTTCGTTCGGGTCACCGTACACGAGAACGCCCTGCGGCTGCGTGCGCACCAGATATGTTTCGGCGAGCAATTTGCCAGTATCGAGATCGCGAAAGCTGACCGCGGGCACGACACGCAGCCGCGTTGAGGGACCGCCCACCATTTCATAGCGTACAAACAAGCCCGGCCCATTGGAGGGCATCCATAAATATTTTCGAATGCTGACTTCTTCATATGTGAGCCGAAAATGCGGCATGACTCCTTCCATGAAAAACTCGACGCGCACTGGCGAGAGGGTGGAAGCGGAGGCCTCCAATTCCGTCGGCAACTTCCGCCATTGTCCATCGCAAAACAATGCTTCACCTAATTGGCGCACCAACATGACGCGTTGCAACGGCGGCCGCAGCGGCAATACCAGCAGCGCATGATGGGTTTGCCGGCAAGTTCCGTCGAGCGCACCCATCGCATAACCACCGCGACCATTGGCAATAAGCCATTCTCGTTGAAGTTGGGGAGAAAGAGGAGAGGGGGTGAGGTTCATTCGCTTTTCTTCATAGTTATAGCGGTTAATTTTAGTTGCGAATAAATTGAAACAGAATTGCATACACACCGTATTTGAATTCCTATAAATTATACCGGCGAAACCGTGAAATGAAGATTCCCGGTACGAAGGTTGATTGTAATGACGGCTGGGTTATTTTAACGCCGTGTCATATTTTCTTCCGCGAAAGGAGAGAGGAAAATTGCGTTATTTCAGCATCATTTTACTGGCGTTCAATTTCATTATCGCCGGAACCGCAGTCGCGCAGCAGGAAAATTTCAATCCGGACAGCGCCTATGCTTATCTGGAACATTTGTGCGTCACTATTGGTCCGCGCCCGATGGGTTCAGTCAATGAACGCGCCGCGCTAAAATGGACGGTCGAACAATTTCACCGCTTTGGCGCCGACACGGCGTATGTAATGCCGGTGCCGGAAGCGAATGGCAGGATTAACACGACAAGCGGCGTCGCGATCGGCATATTTCGCGGCGCCACCGACAGCACGATCGTTATCGGCGGCCATATCGATTCTTCCGGGCGGGAAGTGCCCGGCGCCAACGACGACGGTTCGGGCACGGCCTGCGTCATTGAATTGGCGCGGAATTGGAGCCAGCGCCCGCGCCGTTTCACGTTGCTCTTTGCCGCTTTTGGCGGTGAGGAAAGCGGCCTGGTCGGTTCGAAATATTTTGTCAGCCATTATGCCGATCTTGACAAAGTAAAGTTGATGTTGCAAATCGATATGGCCGGCAGTCCCGAAGCATTGATTCCGTTCATCGATGTGTACACCCACCAGGCGCCGGAATGGCTCGTGGAAGATGCGTATGCCTTCGACCGCATGCTGGGCTACAATAGCCTCAAGTATCCCACGCATTTTTTCTCGATCAACAATGCCATACCGGGCGGCGGCGCGGGATCGGATCATCAGCCCTTTTTGGAAAAAAATATTCCGGCGATTGATTTTACGGCCGGCGTCAACACCTCGCCAATTCATACACCAGGCGACAAGATGGAGTTCATCAGCAAACCGATGCTGGCGCGCAGTGGACGTTTGGTCGAGGCGATGCTCACCAAGTATCAAGAACAAGGCATTCCCGCGCCCCAAAAGGCAAATTACATGCTCTGGGAAACTTCCGGTGGGAGATGGTATATTCCCATGTGGCTGATTACAGCAACCAATGTGACGGCGGTATTATTGAGCATGTTTGCGTTCTATTGGAGCCGCAAAAAACGGCTAATCATTGAGAAAAACCAGCGCATCAAATTTTCCGGGTTCAAGCTTTTTTTCATCACTATTATTGTGGCCATTTTTGTGCAACTGGGTGAAGCAACCATGCAATTTCTTAAAGAATTACGTTATCCCTGGTTTGCGCCCTTAAACCATTACTTGTGGTTTGCCGCGATTTGGTCCACGTTCGGGATTTGGGTTGCGCTGCAATTGACTCGCAAATGGAAGTTTAGCCCCGATCCTTATGTTTATACCAAGCGGGCGATTATCAGCCTGCTTGTCGTTTTTGCCTTATTCAGTTTTGCCACTTCCCGATTAGCTTTATACCCCGCGCTTTCACTCATCGCCATTAGCTTGGCCATTCTGCTCCCCAACACCATACTCAAGCTGATCGCGACTATTCTTGCGCCCTTGCCCATGCTGCGGCTGATGTTTTTTGAAATGTTTCCGCTGGGCGCCAGATCAATGGCCGAATCACTTCAGGGGGTTAACACCTGGATCGAAGCTTTTCTTTATAGCGCCTTTTTAACGGCTATCTTGATTCTATGGTATCTGCCGATGCTTTATCTTTCGGGCTACACCTTAACGAGTTCTTGGGCAAAACTCAGCGGGCTCAAGGTTTTTCGCCACCCGGTTGTTGGTCTTGTGCTCATGCTCATTATCGTTGGCTACGGCGGCTATCTGTATTCTTTTCCAGCGTATGATCAAACTTGGCGGCTGGAATTAACGGCGGAGGCAGAATACAATCTTCGCAGCGGCAAAAGCCAGCTGCGCTTGGCAGGAAGCGAGTTTCTGCGCGAGGTGACAGTAACCGCCGATACGGTGCATCGGCAGTATGACACTTCCAGCAATGCCGCGGCATTGCCGATTTCGTTCAAAGCCGATTGGTTCAAACTGGCGGGCACAGAAACAATGTTGGCTGACAGTTTAGTGCATGTTGACTGGCAAATAAATAGCGTGCAGCCATGGCATAAAGTCACGCTCACGCTGCACGCCGATACGGCAAAAATTAGCAACCTCAATACGGCTTTGCAATATGCACAAAACAAAAATGTTTCGACCTTTACCTGGTTTGCCGACCCGCCGGAAACCTTGCGCGTGGCAGCGAGTTTTTCAATGCTACGCCAAGCGCGGCTTATTCGCGAAATCAAAGCGGAATACCCGCAAACACCTGTACCGGTCAAGGTTACCGCTAAATATGCCGAGGTGATCTACCAAACCACGGTAACCTATCGCGACACGTTACCGCCAATTCAATCCGCGTTAACCGCAAAACCCGCTAATTCGTTGTAGATTAACCTGCGAATAAAATTACAGAGCAAAAATATTCTGGTTAAAATATTGCTTGCAAAACGTGAGGTTTTTTCTTAAATTTAACATTGTTCATTCAAAGCAGGAGGGAAGGGTAAAGCGATTTTGTGTGATGACGCCCCATGGCCGCGCTTGATGATGTCGCCGTGATTATTCCTGCTTACAATGCCGGTGCGAGATTGGAGACTGTTCTTTCTAAAACGCTTGCGATTATTCCGAAAGGCCAAATCGTGGTCGTGAATGACGGCTCAACCGATGCGACCGCAACTGTCGCCGTGAAATTTGGCATACCATGCATCAGCCATGACCAAAACCGTGGAAAGGGTGCAGCGCTCAAAACAGGCTTTGGGTATGCGCTCACGCGGCCAAATATTCGAGCCGTGATCTCGATGGATGCCGATGGACAACATGATCCTGTTTATTTGCCGGAATTTGTCCGCGTTTTTCGTGAAACGTCGGTAGATTTGATTATTGGTTGTCGCCAGATACGCTGGCCGGCCATGCCGTTATTTCGTGTCATTAGCAACCGCCTCACCAGTGCACTCGTGTCGTGGCGGTTGGGAAAAAAAATCCCCGATAGCCAAAGTGGCTATCGTCTGCATTCACGACGTTTGTTAGAGCGGCTTAAGCTACAAACCAGCGGCTATCAAATGGAATCTGAATTGCTCCTAAAAGCGGTGCAGGCAGGTATGTCAGTGGGTTTTATTGCGATAGCGACAATTTATGCGGGTGAAACCAGCCACATTCGCGGCTGGCGCGACACGTGGCGATTCATCCAAATGTGGTTTTCACCCACCAAGTAACGATAACAAGAGGACGAATTCTTTCGCTCATTTTTCTGGTGATTCGAAAGAGTTGGAATAGTTGAGGACAAATTCTGGCATGGGCATCTCTAGCACGGCAACACGTAAACCGGTAAAAAAGGAAATTAAAAAACCGCATTTAATTCGACGTTTGTATGATTGGGTTCTGCACTGGGCGCATACGCCGTATGGAACACCGGCGCTGGCTCTCTTAGCCACAGCAGAATCATCGTTCTTTCCCATACCACCGGATCCACTGCTTATGGCACTGGCCATGTCGCGGCCGGATCGGAGCTTGTTCTACGCCTTGGTTTGTTCCCTGAGTTCGGTGATCGGCGGCGCGATTGGGTATTTAATCGGCTGGCAATTATGGAGTGTCATCAGTGATTTTTTCTTTACCCATGTGCCGGGATTCACGCACGAAGTTTTTAACCTCGTGGCGCAAAAGTATAACGAGAATGCGTTTCTGGCTGTTTTTACCGCCGCCTTCACGCCGATCCCGTATAAAGTTTTTACGATCGCCGCGGGTGTGTTTCAAATTAGTTTTTTGGAATTCATGATTGCGTCC
Source organism: bacterium (assembly GCA_022072515.1). Classification (GTDB taxonomy): domain Bacteria; phylum Zhuqueibacterota; class Zhuqueibacteria; order Zhuqueibacterales; family Zhuqueibacteraceae; genus Zhuqueibacter. The sequence continues at coordinate 15,255 of JAJVHT010000038.1, read as the reverse complement.
GTCGTCGGCCGTTCGATGCGGTTCTTCTTAGTTGCCGGCTTGATTTGGAAGTTTGGCGCCAGCATCAAAGCGACGATTGACAAATATTTCGATTGGGTCGCCATAGGATTTACCGTTTTGCTGATTTTGGGATTTGTCGTGATCAAATATGCGCTTTGAAACGAAGGTTAACAAAGTAGAATTAAGTTTTCTGCTCTTTTGAATACAGGTATTTATCACGCCAATCGGGGCGTGGCTCAGCTCGGCTAGAGCGCCTGGTTCGGGACCAGGAGGTCGGAGGTTCAAATCCTCTCGCCCCGACGCAGAACAAAAAGGCTACCCCCAGGTAGCCTTTTTTGTTTGTGCCGATGGAAGCAAAAATGTTTTACATCTATATTCTGCGCAGGCCGCGTTTACAAAAGTATGACGTTGGCAGCACCCAAGATGTGAGCAACCGTCTGCGCGAACATAATCGGAGATCGTGCATTGTGAGGAATTTCAAACACGCGCCGAAGCGGTACGCCAAGAAAATAAAATCAAAGCGCGCGGTATCGGACGATATTTACATGCGCTCGACTCGCTAAGCGGCTGGAGCGTGGCGCTTCGAGCGCCACGGCCGGAGGTTCAAATCATTTCGCCCCGACAGTTTTCTCAACCGAAGGGGTAAATAAAAAAGGCCACTTCACCGTGGCTTTTTTATTTTGGTGAGACCGGGAGATGTTTTACGTCTATGACCAAAAGGAGGGACAAACGAAAAAGGTCATTTACCGTGGCCTTTTCATGATTTATTTTACAAGTTTACATAACATAAATTGTGAACAATTTGATACTCCCATGATTAACCCCGCAATTTTGCCATCAGCTTTTGCGCTTCATCTTTCAGCGGCGTATTCACCCGGGCCGACACCACATTATCTAAATATGCGATGGCATTGTCCAGGCGATTTAATCTGATTAAAACCACCGCCAAATAATATTGCGCCATTAAATTCGATTTGCTTAATTTTACGGCTTGCTCAAGCGGCGTCAAAGCTTCGGTAATCTGATTCAATTTAATCAAGCTCTTTCCCCATAGTCCCAGCATCACACTATCATTTTTTCCGAGGGCTTTGGCCTTTTCCAACATGCGAATGACGTCGGGCGTGCGGTTCAAGGCGTCATAAGCCAAAGCGAGCTGTTTGAAATAAAGCGCTTTCGCCGAGTTGATTTTAACCGCGCGCTCAAAAGCATTCGCCGCCGGCTGCGCCTGCCCGGAACGCAACAGCGCGGCGCCCAAAGCCGACCAGACATAATCATCCTCCGGCTTGCGTTGCACATATTGCTCATACATCTCGATCGCCAAAGGATAATCGGAAAACAGAAACGCGTTATAGCCCCGCGCATACAACGTTTCGAGATCCGCCGACGACATGTTCATGCTGCTGTTGGGCGCTTTTACAGCGACAATGCCGCGCTTGGCATGGTTGGCCAGAATCCCTTTGCTATCGAGCTCGATCACCTTGCGATAATACTGATTGGCGTTCTCCGTATCACCAAGAATGGAATAAATTTTGGCCATGCCAAAATACGCGCGAATTTCTTTGGGCGAAAGCTCAATGGCGCGTTGAAAGCTAAAAATTCCTTCCGGATATTTTTTGAGAATGCTATAAACCGCGCCGAGATTCAAGTGCGCCAACGCATTGCGCGGGTTAAAAAAAACGCTTTCCTTCAAATGCCGCTCCGCATCGGCAATTTTGCGGATTTTGAGCAGCACCGTCCCCAAAATCAAATGCGCGCGAAAGTAAATCGGGCAAATAGAAATCGTTTTTTGGAGATTTTCGACCGCTTCTTTGTAGTTCTTGCTTTCAAAAAAAGCAATGCCCAGGTTGAAATAATAATCCGGATCATGCGGATTGAGGGCGACCGCTTGTGTCCATTTCGTTATGGCCGGCTTGAAATCACGCTGGCGGGCATAAGCCAAGGCTTCTTTATGCAGCGCTTCCGCCTGTGGCAAAACGCGCGGCAAAATCCACCGCAGTTCCGCCGCCTCGCCGTTGACGATAATATCCACACTGCCATTGTTGCCATAACGGCGGTAAAGATACTCCTTGAGGCCAACCGGCGTCGAATTCGTGGAGAGAATTTGTTGAATTTCGGGATCGAAGTGGCGAATCTCAGCAAGATTAATATTGGCAGAGACCAACTTTTTAGCCGTTTGCGGGCTCATTACACCTTCTTACGCTTAAAAAACCAGACCCCGAGGCCAAAGCACAAAGTCTCAGTGTCCAAAGTCCCAAATCGGGGTCATAAAAAGAATTGACAAAATTTTGTGCGCCAGGCGGGAATCGAACCCACAACCTTTGGCTCCGGAGGCCAACACTCTATCCAATTGAGCTACTGGCGCGCTTGTTAAGCAAAAAGCGAAATTTTTCCGGCTCTTTGCTTTTTGTTTTCAAAGCCTGCGTTCTGCGGCTAAAATCGTATTTTGCATCAACATCATAATCGTCATGGGGCCGACGCCGCCCGGCACCGGCGTAATTGCCGCGGCCTTCTCCCCCACCCTGGCAAAATCAACATCCCCGACGACACGATAACCCTTGGGCGAATTTTTATCTTCCACGCGGTTGATACCCACATCCATCACCACCGCGCCGTCACGAACCATCCCTGCAGTCACAAAATTTGCCCGGCCAATCGCGGCAACGAGAATATCCGCGCGTGCGGTGATCTCGCTTAGATTTTTTGTCGCCGAATGACAAAGCGTCACCGTTGCATTCGCCGACGGATTTTTCTGCGCCAGCATTAGCGCCAGCGGCAGGCCGACAATCTGGCTGCGCCCGAGAATGACCACATGTTGGCCGCTGATCTTAACGCCACTCCGCAGAATCATCTGTTGCACACCCGCCGGCGTACACGGTACGAACGTCTCTTCACCCAGTTGCAAACGGCCCCGATTCACCGGATGAAACCCATCGACGTCCTTTTCCGGTGCGATGCTTTCAATGACAATCCGCTCACGGATTTGCGGCGGCAGCGGCAATTGCACCAGAATCCCATGTATACGCGCATCTGCATTCAGTGCGTGCAAACGTTGCAAGAGTGTATTTTCACTCACGTCCTGCGGCAACCGCACGGTTTCAGAGAACAATCCCAATTCCAGGCATTTTTTGATTTTTGACTGCACATAAATTGCAGAAGCCGGATTCTCACCGACCAAAACCGCCGCCAACCCGGGCGTCACTCCCTTTTCCTTCAGCTTCTGTATTCGCTCCAGCAGCTCTTGCTGGAGGGTTGCGGCGATTTTTTTTCCATCTATAATTTGTGCAGCCATTGATTGCCGGACTAACTTTTATGACAAAAACAATCTTTCGATACTCTTCGCTTTGCCACTTTCCCGATCGATTTTAACCACCACCGCGCAGAGACGAACATCACCTTCCGCCGGCTCGAAGTGAATCGGAATTTGGCGCATGAAACGTTTAATGGCGATTTCTTTTCTCATGCCGATCACCGAATCATACGGCCCGGTCATGCCGGCATCCGTGAGATAGGCCGTACCGCCCGGTAGTATTCTTTCATCCGCCGTGGGCACATGGGTATGTGTGCCGATCACCGCGCTGACGCGCCCATCGAGGTACCACGCCAAAGCCATCTTCTCTGCTGTTGCTTCCGCGTGAAAATCGATGAAGACGAGATTGGTTTTGCGATTGACATGCCGCAGAATTTCATCGGCGATGCGAAACGGGCAATCGATCGAATACATATACGTGCGGCCTTGCAAATTGATGACGGCGATGGGGGCGCCGTTTTTCGTCTCCACAATCATGGAGCCGCGGCCGGCATTTCCCGGCGGATAATTCGCCGGACGCAGGACGCGAGAATCTTTTTGCCACACTTTATAAACGCCGGCATTGTCCCATATGTGATTGCCGCCGGTAACAACATCGATTCCCAAATCAAAGAACTGTTGCGCGACTTTTTCGTTTTGGCCCTTGCCATCAACGCCGTTCTCGCCGTTCGCCACAATCAAATCGGGCTGATATTTCTCGCGCAGCCCGGGCAGCAATTGCGCGGTAATCTGCAAGCCCGGCTTGCCAAAAATATCGGCGATAAAAAGAACTGTAACCAAATTTTCGTTCATAGACGAACGGCTAAAAAGCCAATTTTAAATATAATGTAAAAAAAAGAAAATTCAAATGAAAATTTCAAAAGCCCAAGCTGCCGCGGCATTTTAAATATAACAAAAATTTCGAACAAACCAATCAGGATTTTGCCACTATTTGGCAAAATTTACCGATCGATATTCACGCAAGACAGTGACTTTGATTTGGCCGGGGTAATGCACCGTGTCATGAATCTTTTGTGCAATGCTCAAGGCGATCTGCTCGGCTTTTGCATCATCAACCAGGCGATGCTCAACGATTACGCGAATCTCGCGGCCGGCTTGCAGCGCATAAGTTTGCAGGACGCCCATGAAAGAGCGGCAAATTTCCTCAAGCTGGTGCATGCGTTGAAAGTAACTGTTCAACATTTCCTTGCGGGCGCCGGGGCGCGAGAGCGAAATCTCGTTGGCGGCAGAGACAATGATACTGATGGGGGTCAAAGCCGGCGCGCCATCTTCGGCATGATGCGCCCAAATAATCGCATTTTGCACCAGTTCATTTTCGCCGTAGCGTTTGGCCAATTCCGCGCTGATTTCGCTTGCCGTACCGCCTTCGCTATAATTGTCCACCGCCATACCGATTTCATGCAATAGCCCGGCGCGTTTGGCGGCAGCCGCATCCAGCTCCAATTCGGCGGCCATCAGCCCGGCTAAAATGGACACTTCGATGCTGTGTTGCAAAAGATTCTGGCCGTTGCCGGTGCGATATTTCAGCTTGCCTAAATGGCGGATCAGCTCGTTATGCAAGCCATGCACGCCGGCTTCGATAGCGGCTTGCTCACCGTGTTCGACAAACCGTTCGCTAATTTCTTGCCGCGTTTTTTCGATGACTTCTTCAATTCGTCCCGGGTGAATCCGGCCATCGGCAATCAGCTTTTCCAAAGAAATTTTAGCGATGGCACGGCGAATGGGATCGAAACCGGAGAGCATGACCATATCCGGCGTGTCATCGATGAGAACTTCGATTCCGGTCGCGGCCTCGAAGGCGCGAATATTCCGCCCCTCCCTGCCGATGATGCGGCCCTTGATGTCATCGCTCGGCAACGTGACGACGGAAACCGTGCTTTCCGCAACGTGCGAGATCGAGGTCCGCTGCAGCGCTTCGATGACGATGTTCTTGGCCGTTTGATTGGCTTGCACCCGCGCTTTATCGAGAATCTCTTTGGCCGATTGCGCCGCTTCCTGGCGCGCAATTTCCAAATAGTTGTTCAACTGAATGCGTTTGGCCTCGTCGTTGGTCAAACCGGAAATTTGCTCGAGCCGGCGATTCTCTTCAATAATTAAGCGCTCAAGCTCTTGCTCGCGCCCTTTCAGCGCTTGTTCACGCCCCTGCAAGGAATGATCGATCTGTTTGAGCTCGCGTTCTTTGCGATTAAACAGGTCGACCTTCCGATCCAGATCCAATTCTCGTTTGGAAAGATGGCTTTCCGTTTTTTGTATTTCACTGCGGCGGCTTTTGATTTCCTGCTCGAGCTCCTGGCGTTTATGAAAAATCTCCTCCTGAATTTCCAGTTGTTTCGCCTTCTGCAAATTCTCCGCTTCTTGCTTCGCCTCCGACACGATTTGCTGCACATGCTCGTCGGCGCGGGCAATTTTATCACGCGCAATCTTTTGGCGAAACAGCCATCCGATATAGAAACCAGCCAAGCCGGCAACCGCCGCGAGTCCAATCGCGATGCCGATCTGCATTATTCCTCCGTAAACAACGAAAAATCCCCGCGCCTCAACTCATTCATGCTGATAACGCGGACGGCATTAACAAACGCGGAAGGGCATATTGCCGCGTCCGTCCATATTATCCGTGGATTATGGTTTCCACGTCGCATCAAGCAAAAGAGTTACGGCTGGGGATTTTGCTGGCCTCGCGTTGTCGATCGGGCAATGATCGCAACGCGCCCTTAAAGTTTATTCTTTGATATTCTCGTTAATCAGCTTCGAGAGCTGGTGCAATTTGGCTTCAAGGGTTTGTACCAAACCAGTCTTTTCTTCGCGTTCACGAAACAATTCATCCGCGATGTTCAATGCCGCCAAAATGGCCACTTTTAACGACGACTTTGCGGCCGTGGTTTGATCGACCTCCCGCATTTTGCGGTCAACATATTCGGCGACGTTTCGGATGTATTCCACATCCACCTCGCCTTTGATGGGATATTCCGTCCCATAAATGTTAACTTTCAGTACGGTGCCTTCTGGCGACATAGTTTATAAAAAAGCCTGGATGATGATTGCCGATGCGATCGTGGTTCGACTGCGTTTAATACTGCAACTGTAATTCTTCCAGTTTGGCGAGCATCTTTTCGACTTTGCTCCGAATTTCCTCTTCCCGCGTTTTCGACTGTTGCGATTCCTGCGCATGGTCTTTCAGCTTTTGCATCTCCGCTTGCAACGCGCCAAACTCTTTGTCTTTTTCCTGACTCTCCTCCTGCAAGGAGAGAATGCGCTTTTGCAGCTCACTGTTCTCTTGCTTCAGCTTTTGAATCGTGCTGATCGCCTGAGAAATTTTGTTTTCTAAAATTTCAAATTGTTGCAAGTCCATGAGTGAAATTTATCCTTTTAAAATCCGCGTCAATCCGTGCCCTGCGCGTGCCAAGCTTTTTAACCTCGAAGCTGCGCGCCGACCTCCTGCTCCAACGCTTGCACGATGCGGCGTTGCCAGGTATCGACCTCTTCGTCCCGCAAGCTCCGATCGGCGGCGCGAAACAACATTGCAAACGCCATGCTCTTTTTATCGCCGGCGATTTGTTTGCCGGTGTACAAATCAAACAAACGCACGCTTTCCAGAAAATCACCAGCGGCCGCTTTAATGGTGGCCAGCACCTTTTCTGCCGGAATCTGGCGCGCGGTAATAATGGCAATATCGCGTTCAATTGCCGGATAGCGCGGCACTGCTTTGGTGGTCCGTTGCCAATCTACCAGTTCAGGCAAATTCTCGAGCTTAAGCTCGAATGCAAAAACCGGTGCTTCAATGTCATAAAGCTGAAGTACCGCCGCCGATAATTCCCCGGCAATACCCAACCTTTGTCCACCGCAGCTAATTTCCCAGCCGTTCTTGAGAAACGCATGACTCGATAATGGTACAAACTGCAATTCCGGCAGGCGCAGGCGCTGACTCATCTCCGTCAAAAAGCCCCGCACATCAAAAATGCTGAGGGCACGATTCGCGCTCACCCACGACGGCGCCTCGACATTTCCGGAGAATACGGCGCCGAGCCGGCGCTCCTCGCAAATGGGTTTGTCGGTCTCTCGCCAGAAAACCGAGCCGATTTCATAAAGCCACGTATCAAAGTTTTTGCGATTGAGATTGTAGGCCAGCGAGCTCAACAAAGTCGCCATCAGATAGGGGCGCAAAACGGCAAGATCTTCGCTGAGCGGATAGGCGAGTGGGAGAATTTGGCGATTGTCTTCGATAAATTTTTCCGCCCGTTGACGCGCCAATAGACTGTACGTCAGCGCTTCATCGAGGCCGAGGCCGGTCAAAGCTTGCCGCAGCTTCTCTTGCACCTCTTCCGGGCGATTAAGCGCATTCGTGAACGAAATATCAAACCGGCTTTTGGCAGGCACTTCGTTAAAGCCGTGCACCCGGGAAATCTCCTCGATGAGATCGATTTCGCGCGTCAAGTCCGGCCGGAACGTTGGCGCCGTGACTTTCCACGTGGCGCCTTGCGGAACAACTTTGCATTCCAATTGTTGCAAAATTGCCGTCATTTTCTTGTTGGGGATTTTCATGCCCAACACATGATACGCCCGTTTCGGGCGGAAATCAATTTTGACCGGGGCAATCGTTTTCGGATAAGCATCAATGATGCCGCGCGCGATTTCACCGCCGGCCACCTCCTGCATTAACTGCGCGGCGCGATTGGTGACGAACGGAATGTGATTGGGATCGACGCCTTTTTCAAAACGGCGCGCCGCTTCCGAAGCGATGCCTAAACGTTTCGCGGTCCGCCGAACCGCAAGCGGATCAAAATTAGCGCACTCGATGAGCACGTGCCGCGTGTTGCTTGACACTTCCGAGTTTAAACCGCCCATCACGCCGGCAAGCGCCACGGCCCGGTCGCCATCGCAGATCATCAAATCCTCGGCTTGCAGCGTATGCTCTTTCTCATCCAGCGTTTGGAACTTCTCCCCTGCGCGCGCGCGCTGCACGATGATTTTGGATTTTCCCAATAGCTCGAAATCAAACGCATGAATCGGCTGGCCGGTTTCGAGCATGATGTAATTGGTGATATCAACAATATTCGAGATCGACCGCGACCCGACGGCGCGCAGGCGTTTCACCAACCATTGGGGCGACGGGCCGATTTTGACATTTTGTATGAGACGCGCCGCATAGCGCGGGCAACCGGCGGCATCTTTAATTTGGATTTTCGCCAGTTTAGCGGCTGCCGTGGTGCTTTCTTTTATTTTGACCCGCGGGCGTTGCAACGGCGTGCCGGTCATCAGCCCAACTTCACGCGCAATGCCGATAACGCCCAGACAATCCGGGCGATTGGGCGTCACGTTGATTTCAAAAACAAAATCTTGCTCGACCACCTCACGCAGAAATTTTCCCACCGGGGCTGCACCGTTCAAAACCAAAATCGTTTCGGCTTCATCGGATAGACCCAGCTCGGCTTCGCTGCAAATCATGCCGTACGACTCGATCCCTAAAATCGGGCGCACTTCGATTTTCATTCCACCCGGCAATGTCGTTCCCGGCGGGGCCACGGCCACGAGTTGTCCGGCTTCGACATTCGGCGCGCCACAAACAACTTTCAACTCCTCGCTGCCGATATTGACGTCACAAACGTGCAATCGCGTCGATTTCGGATGCGTCTCGCAAGTCAATACTTTTCCCACCACCACACCGTCAAGACGCGGTACGGTGCTGCTCAAACTCTCCAACTCCAAGCCAAGCATCGTCAAACCGGAACCGACTTCCTGCGGTGAGAGCGGAGTATCAACGTATTCTTTGAGCCAGTTGTAGGTGAATTTCATAAGGCGCTTTGTCGATTTGCATAAGTTTCAAAACTCATCAGTTTCTTTGGTAGGCCGAATGTCTCGTTTCACGATTTCTTTCCAGCGAGCAAAAACAGCTTGATCAACGCCTGCGGCTTGTAATCTTTCGACGACGGGCCCTGATTCATTTTTTAATTTTGGAAAGGTCAACAATAAAATGGCCAAATCGCGCCAGTCTGTGCCGGACTTGGGGCTGTCGTGTCGCTGATGATAGGCGATCACTTTATTGGCGATTAATTCCGCCGGCGTTACGACCAGCACTTTTAAAATTCGTTTGGTTGGCGGCAAAACTGCAACAGGTCGAATGTCAACTAAATGCCGATTGCCAGATTTCTGCATCTGATATAAGCGATAGCCTTTTCCCTCGGCGATTTCTCGCACACGCACGGCAATATGAAATTTTTCTTTTAAATGGCTCAGCAATTCTTTTGTAAATTCTTCAGCACGTTGCGCAAGCAAATCGACGTCTTGCGTCATGCGCGGCTCTTTGACATAGGCATTGACCGCTTGCGCGCCAAACAGGGCGACGTCATTGCGGCCTCGTAAAAATTCGAGTACCGCATTTTGAATTGTCGCCAACGGCAATTTCTCACCCGCCATAAATTCTTGAAATGTTAAAACGTCCGCGCTGAACATTGGTTTTATATTTTATTTCGTTGGCAGACTGGAAGTCTGCGCTACGTTTTGCGTGACTAATTTTTTCCACTCTTCAAGCACCGTTTCCTCCGCCCCCACCGCTTGTAACCGTTCCCACACCACTCCGGAATTGCTTTTTAATTCCGGAAACGTCAGCAACAGTTTCGCCAAATCGCGCCAGTCCATATCGCCTTTCGGTTTGTCACGGCGATGGTGATAGGCGATGACTTTGCTGGCAATCAATTCTGCCGGTTCTATAAATAAAACTTGCGCGATTGCTTTGGCTTGTGGCAATTTTGCCACCGGCCGAATGTCGATCAAAAAATGATTGCCGTCTTTTGTCGCTTGATAAATTCGCCGGCCCTCGCCTTTGTTGAGGCGCCGAATGAGCAGAAAAATCCGGAAACGCCGATTTAAATAGTCGCGCAGTTCGGTCGCCAATTTTGCCGTGCGCGTCGAGAGCAAATCGAGTTCCTGCGTTGCACGTTTCTCTTTTACATACGCATTCACCGCATGCGCGCCAAACACCACGGCATCCTCGCGGCCGCGCAAAAATTCCATCGCTGCAGTTTGTATCGTCGCCAATGGAATTTTTTCTTGCGACTTAAGATCCGGTGGCGGATAGGCGCCGGCTTTTTTATACATATTAAAACTGCCGCAAAAATCTCACATCATTATCAAAAAACATCCGGATGTCTTCGACGCCGAGCTTGAGCATCGCGAGGCGGTCGGCGCCCATGCCCCAAGCGTAGCCGGTATAACGTTCGCTGTCATAATTGACAAAACCAAACACCGCCGGATCGACCATGCCGGCGCCGGAAATTTCAATCCAGCCGGTGCCCTTACACGTGCGGCAACCTTTGCCGCGGCAAATCGTGCAGGTAAAATCGTATTCGGCGCTCGGTTCGGTAAAGGGGAAAAATCCCGGCCGGAAGCGGATTTTGATATCCGGCCCGAAAAGTTTTTGGGCAAAAGTTTGGAGGGTGCCTTTTAAGTCGGCAAAAGAAATCCCTTCATCGACGCACAAGCCTTCGCATTGATGGAAAATGGGCGAGTGCGTGGCATCGGGGGCATCGCGGCGAAACACACGGCCCGGCGCAATGATGCGCACCGGCGGCTGCTGTTTTTCCATCGTGCGAATCTGCACCGGCGAGGTGTGCGTGCGCAGCATATAACGTTTAGACTCGGCTTCGGAACCGAGGTCGAGATAAAACGTATCCTGCATGTCACGGCTGGGATGATCCGGCGGGATATTAAGCGCTTCGAAATTATAATAATCAAGCTCGGCCTCGGGGCCGCTCTCGATTGCAAAACCCATGCTGACGAAGATGCTCTTGATCTCGTCTAACACCTGCAATAACGGATGGCGCGCGCCGAGACGGCGGCGAATGCCGGGCAGCGTGAGATCAACGAACTCTCCCGTTTCTTTCGGTTGGGCCAGCGCCGCGCCTTTTTCCGCGAACGCCGATTCGAAGGAATTTTTCAGTTGATTCAGCCGTTCGCCCAGGCGCGGCCGTTCGGCGCTGTCAAGTTCGCCGAGCCGCTTGAAGAATTGCGCCAACTCGCCCTTGCGCACCAAAAAGACCAGACGCACCTGCTCCAGTGCCTCAGCATTGGTCGCGTCGCGCAGGGCGTCATCAAACCGCGCTTGCAGTTGGTCAAGTTCGGCGAGAAGAGCGTCAACCTTCGAAGTCATGCTTCCCTCTGCTTGGTGAGATGCCGCTTCGTTCATGGTTGTCGCACCACTTTATTGTTGGGCAAGCTGAACGAGGCTGCTGAAGGCTTGCGGATCGCGGGCGGCCAAATCCGCGAGCACTTTGCGGTCAAGCTCGACCTGTTTTTTCTTCAACGCATTCATGAAGGTCGAATACGTCATGCCGGCCATCCGCACGGCGGCGTTGATGCGGGCAATCCACAGCCGGCGAAAATCGCGCTTGCGGCGGCGGCGATCGCTGTATGCGTATGTCAAACCCTTCTCATACGTTTCACGCGCGGGGCGCAGCAAATTCCCTTTGCCGCCCCAACGGCCTTTCGTCTTGTTTAATAATTTGCGACGACGGCGATGCGAAGGGACTGAACCTTGTGCACGAGGCATGTTTCTTTATACCTTTCCTCTATTTCGTAGTAATGCCTTTAGGCATAACATTTTACAGATACCCAAAGGGTTTAAATACAACCACTATTGCTTTTAGAAAAAGAATACTCTCGCAGCAATAAACCGCTGTAGCATTTGCAGAGATGACTCCTGAAGGAGCCACTACAAACGTATCAAACATCAATCAAATTGATCATGCGTTTCGCATCCGCCGGATGCACTTGCGAGGCGCCCAAGTTGCGTTTGCGCTTGCGGCTTTTTGACGTCAACAGATGGCGCTTGCCCGCGCGCTGGCGTTTCAATTTGCCGGACGCGGTCATTTTGAACCGCTTCTTCGCCGAGCGGTGGCTTTTCATTTTTGGCATTTATTTTTCCTCTTTTTCTGGGAGCAGAGGGCGCCGAGCCGAGGGCTTAGCGCCTGAAGCTTACTGCTTGCGCTCCAAGTTCTATGCCCCTGCCCTCCGCGTAGTTATTTTTTAACAAAGTAAACTGTCAAATTGCGGCCTTCCATGTGCGGCGGCCGTTCGGTTTTGGCAATATCGGAGAGCTGCTCGATCATGCGATTCAGCACCGCCTTCCCGAACTCTTGATGCACCATTTCACGTCCGCGAAACATGACGGTGACTTTGACCTTGTCACCGTCTTCGATGAACCCGCGGGCGTGCTTCGTTTTAAATTCGAAGTCGTGCTCCTCAATCTTTGGGCGAAAACGAATTTCTTTGACGTGAATAACGGCAGCTTTTTTGCGACTGTCTTTTTCCTTTTTCGCCAGCTCATACTTGTATTTGCCGAAATCCATCACCCGGCAAACTGGGGGCTCAGCCGTGGGCGCGATCTCAACGAGATCGAGGCCCGCCGCGTCGGCGCGCTGCATCGCTTCTTGAACCGACACAATACCGACTTGCTCGCCATCCGCCCCGATGAGCCGAACTTTCGGGACTCGGATTTGATAATTAATCCGAATAGATTTTGGTTTTGACGTAGAGCAATTTCTCCGCGTTTTGTAAAATGGCGTATTGGATTGTTGGATCGGCGGATTGCTGGATTATCGGGCTCCCAGCTCAAATAATTCAGCAATCCCTTGACCCGGCAATCAATGATTTATTCCAAACTTTTGCTTTGAATGTCTTCCACAATTTTCTGCACCACCGCCTCCAGCGGCATACTGCCCAAATCGCCGGCGCGGCGTTTGCGCACCGCTACCGCGGTATTCTCCGCCTCTTTCGCACCGACCACGAGCATGTACGGAATTTTTTGCAATTCCGCCTCCCGGATTTTGTGGCCGATCTTCTCGTTGCGTTCGTCCAGCACGCAACGAATCTCTTGCGCGGCGAGCAACTCTTTCACTTTGTTGGCATAATCGAGTTGGGCGTCAGTGATCGGCAGAATCGCCGCCTGCACCGGCGCGAGCCACGTCGGAAACGCGCCCGCGAAATGCTCGATCAAAATCGCGATGAAGCGTTCCAACGAGCCGAATGGCGCGCGATGAATCACCACCGGCCGATGCTTTTGATTATCGTTGCCGGTATATTCCAAATTAAAGCGCTCCGGCATCACGTAATCGACTTGCACCGTGCCGAGCTGCCATGTGCGGCCCAACACATCGCGAATCATAAAATCGATTTTCGGCCCGTAAAACGCCGCTTCGCCGATGCCGATGAAATATTTCAACGCGCACGCATCTGCCGCTTCTTTGATATCCCGCTCCGCCTGTTCCCATTGGGCGTCATTGCCGCCATATTTATTTTTATTCTGCGGATCGCGAAACGACAGCCGCGTGGTGAAATCGCTAAAGCCGAGCGTGCGAAACACTACTTGAATCAAATCGATCACATCACACAACTCGTCTTTGAGTTGATCCTGCCGCACGAACATGTGCGCGTCGTCCTGCGTGAACCCGCGCACGCGCGTCAGGCCGGTCAGCTCGCCGGATTGCTCGTACCGATAAACCGTGCCGAATTCCGCCAAACGAATCGGCAAATCGCGGTAGCTGTGCGGCTTCGCCAAATAAATCTGAAAATGATGCGGGCAGTTCATCGGCTTCAACATGTATTCTTCATCTTCGACTTTGATCGTCGAGAAACCGCTGTCTTTGTAATGCTCGTAATGCCCGCTGGTTTTATACAAATTCAAATTGCCGATATGCGGCGTGACCACCGGCAGGTAACCGCGTTTGCGCTGTTCTTCGCGCATGAATTTTTCCAGCGTCTCGCGCAAGATGGTGCCCTTTGGCAGCCACATCGGCAAACCGCCGCCCACCTTCGGGGTGATCAAAAATAATTCCAGTTCTTGACCGAGCCGGCGATGATCACGTTTCTTCGCTTCTTCGAGGCGCTTCAGATACTCGTCCAGCATTTCTTTTTTCGGAAACGAAATGCCGTAAATGCGTTGGAGCATCTTGTTTTTCTCGCTGCCGCGCCAATACGCGCTGGCGACGCTGAGCAGCTTGATGTTTTTCACGCGCCCCGTCGACGGCAAGTGCGGCCCACGGCAGAGATCGACAAACGCACCTTCGTGATAAACACTGGGACGGTTGTCAGCGAGATCGTTGAGCAACTCCAGTTTATATTTATCGGCGCGCTGCTGAAAAAGCTGAATCGCCTCCTCCTTGCTCATTTCTTCGCGGCGAAACGGCTGATCCGCGGCAATGACGGCTTTCATCTTCGCTTCGATCTTCGCGACCTCTTCGGCGGTGATCGGCGTGTTCACGTCGATGTCATAATAAAAACCGTCTTCAATCGGCGGCCCCACGCCAAATTGCGCTTCGGGATAAAGCTCTTTGATGGCATGCGCCATAATGTGGGAAGTGGAGTGCCAGTAAACTTCCTTCCCTTCCGCATCGTCCCAAGTCAAAAAACGGATATTGCCGTCGCTCTGCAGCGGGCGGTCTAAATCCACGACTTTATCATTAAATTTGGCCGCGAAGGTTTTCTCAGCTAACGAGCGCCCCAATTCTTTCAAAATATCTTGCGGGCGAATCCCGCGGGGATATTCCTTGCTTTTGCCGTCGGGAAATTCAATTCGTATCAATTCACTCATCAAACAACTGTATCAATCTCAAAATTTTGTTCTTTGACTCCCTGCAAACTTGCCTTACAGGCGCAGCCGCTTGCTTCTTGCCGTTTGCCTCTTGATTTCTTGGGTGGGCAGTACAGGAGTTGAACCTGTGACCTCTTGCATGTCAAGCAAGCGCTCTAACCAGGCTGAGCTAACTGCCCATAAAAATTTTGTTATCGCAAAGAACTTCTCAACCTTGTGACTTTTTGCATGTCATCCCGCCTTGCGGGACTAACCAGGCTGAGCTAACTGCCCGCGTGTTCACTGCAATTACAGAAAACATGATAATTTAATAGAATATCGGGAGAAAGTCAACTGTTTTTTCCTGCAAATGGGGAGAAAATTGGAG
>JAJVHT010000125.1:36331-41815 GCA_022072515.1 bacterium | reverse complement strand
AATTGCTGCCGGCGTGTTGGGCTATCGCGATGCGTATGACAAAATTTGGGGCCGGCCCAATCCCGATGCCGGCTATTTCGATTTTACCGGACGCCGCAACGAAGTCTTCAGTCTCTTTGCGTCGGCATCAACGGCGGCGTTGCAAACCGATATCGAGCTGGCCCGGAGCCGCTCGGGGGGCATGGCCGGCAGCGCCGTTTTATCCGGCGAAGCGGCGCGTTTACAATGGACGCTCGAGAGTCATTATTATGCGCGCAATTTTCACAGCCCGCACGGACGCGCTTTCAATACGATGGCGGACACGCCGCAAAACGAATTTGGTTACTCGCTCGGCCTCGGCAGCCGATTGCGCCGTGGCTTGCGGGTAGAGATTTTTGTGGCGCAACGCCAGGATCTGTGGCGACCGGCGAGTTTGCCGTTGCCCGGCACGCAATTGCTGCGTGGCATAAAACTGGACTGGCAAATTCGTCGCGATCTGTCGCTGCAATGGCGCTGGCAGCAAAATCGCAATGACGAACTGTTGCGCCCCACCAGTGTTTTGATTGCGCCAGAGACTCGCCGCAGCGGACGCGCAAAGATACAATATCAAGCTTCGGCAAAATTGCGCTTCACGGCGCGGCTGGATTTTGCGCAAAAATTACAAACGCCCAATAATTCGAGCAGCCTCGGTTTGGCGCTGAGCCAGGAAGTGCAATGGTGGTTACAAAATCGTTTGCTGTTGATCAGCCGATATGCCTTTTTTGACACGCCCGCCAGCGCGCCACTTTATCAATATGAAAACGATTTGCCCGGGGCCTTTACCACTTTTGCCCTCCGCGAACGCGGCCGACGTGCGTACATTTATGTACGTTACTTGTCAACTCTCGGCTTTGATCTGTCTATCAAAATAGCGGGCACGGAAAGGGAGCGCTCAATTTTTGAGCAGAGTCGATCGTGGGCGTGGGGAGCGCAAATCGATTGGCGGCTGCGGCATGACCGGCCGTAAATGGCGTTAGGTAAAATATCGTCGTAGGCCTGATCCATCATATTTCCAGAGTGAGCTTGGTTCGAAAAGAGCCGTGTTGCAAAGGGTAATTTTTGTTAAGGAAATTTATCATTGACAAGGTAAGCGCAGAGTATTATATTCTATTATTCCTTAGATTTTGCACATCAAAAAATCAAATTTCGCTTTCCTTAAATTGAACCACTCAAGGCAAGCGCAAGTTTGCTGATCGCGTGCCAAATCGGGGTTGTTAGCAACATGACATGGCTCTGGCAGTTTTTACATTTTACTATGCTCAAAGATCTGGCGAAAAGATTCACCGCACGGGCCTATTTGGCCTACGCCCGCCGTCGCGATAGCGCTGATGTTATCGACGTCGGCGGCTATCTTTCCAAGATTGCGACGGCGTTAATTTTACCGCCGGAACAGCCGGAAAATTTCAAAACGGCAACCCGCCTTTTAAACGGACTGCGGCAACACTTTGCGCAAACCCAATTTTATTTGTTGACGCCGAAAACCTGCACCACCCTGCTCTCTCTGGACGAACAGGTGCGGGTTATCTCGTACGATATCGATGAGATCGGCTTTCACGGTTTGCCCAAAGACAAATTGCAGCAAGCCATCCGTTCCCGCCATTTCGATATGGTCATTGACCTGAATCTCGATTTTAATTTGATTGCCACGTTTCTCTGCCGCGTCAGTGAGGCGAAGCTCCGCATTTGCTTCGTCCATCCGACCCGCGACCCGTTTTACAACTTTCAAATGCGCGCCATCGACAGCAGCTCGCTCGAGCAGAAATATCAAAGCCTCATCAATTATCTTTCCGTGTTCACGAACGGCGTCATTTCGCGCGAAGCCCTGGCCGAGGAAGCGGAGTTGCCGTAAGTGGCGCTTTGTTTCTGCAACGTTTTGGCAAAGACCGAACCAGAACGCCGCCGGCACCACAACTCATCGCCATCGTCGCTATCGACACCGGGAAACACAGCATGAGCCATAACAGCATGACACGCAAACGCGCTAAACGGTCCGGCTTGAGCAAAAATCATAAAGGGAGCCCGCTTTCATCTGCGGCAAAATCATTGCAACCCCACGTCGCGTTCTCGCGCGAAATGGCCAAATTAAGCAACAAGACGAACGCCCTTTTTCTCGAATATTACATTCGCTTTAGAATTTTGTCCACCTTGAGCGAGCAAATGGATGTCGAGCGCACGCTCGCCGTCGTAAAAAAACTGCTCCGCAAGAATTTCCCCGTGGCGCAATATTCTCTCATGTTAATTGGGGAACATGGCGATGACCTGATTTTGCGCAGCCATTTTGGCCTTTCGCACCAAGCCGCCGAAAACGGGCGTTATGCTCTTGACGAGAATATTTTTGGTGAGGCGCTGAAACGCGGGCAACCTATTTACGTGCCGAATATCCAAAGCGCGCCGGAACGCTACGAGTATCATACCGGCAATCCGGCGAAAAAAGGCGCTTTTCTTTCCCTGCCATTGATTACCAGAGACGGCCGCGTGGTCGGCGTTATTAATTTGTGGCGCCGCCGCGCCGCCAGTTTTTCCGCCAAGGAAATCGACTTGTTACGAAAAATTGCCGGCCAACTCGGCCAGGTGCTCGATACCATTACGGTGTATCATCAAACCCGCGAGCTGTCGATTACCGATGAGCTGACGAAAGTTTTTAATCGGCGTTATTTCAACCAACGCTTCGAGCGCGAGATGCAACGCGCCCAACGCTATCAGCGGCCGCTCTCCCTCATCATGCTGGATATCGATCATTTCAAAATTTTTAATGATACGCACGGCCATTTGTGGGGCGATGCCGTTTTGAAACAAGTGGCGCAAGCCCTGGAAGACAGCTTGCGCAAAGCCGATATTCTCGCGCGTTTTGGCGGCGAAGAGTTCGTCATTCTGCTGCCGGAAATCGACAAAGCCCATGGCCGGCAAGTGGCGGAAAAATTGCGCCATGCCATTGAACACACACCCTTCCCCAAAGCGGAAACCCAGCCGCTCGGAAAAATTACGGCTTCGTTAGGATTGGCGTCTTATCCGGAAGATGCCGAAGGCGCCAGCGATTTGATTCATCATGCAGATCAAGGGCTTTATCTCGCCAAATCGCGCGGCCGCAATCAAGTGGGCGTTTATCAGGAGACAAACCCCAAACGTTAGCCTGCTCTACAAAAAACGCTGTCATTCCTCTTCTTCCCAGGCCGTCTTGCTGTTAGTGACGGCCTATTATTTTCCTTGTTCCAGAACTCAGAGCTTTCTTTCACCAAGTTTATAGTGCACCGGATGGCATCAGCGCTCGCATGCGGCAATCGTTGAAATCCTCTTGCACTGTGCCTGCTTTTTTATTACCTTAAAATCGCTTGCAAATACTTCGTCAAGTAAGGAAACCTTTTATGCCCTTGTGGTTGATTTGGCTGCTGGCCGGTTTGACTTTGGGAATCCTGGAAATTCTCACCCCGGGTTTCGTCTTCGTTTGTTTCTCCTTCGGCTGTTTCGTGGCCGCGATTGCCGCCGCGTTGGATTTCAGCTTTAGCTGGCAAGTCAGTTTCTTTGGCGCCACGACGTTCATCCTTTTTGTTTCAGCCCGCCACCTCTTTGGCAAGCTTTTTGGCGCAACGAAAGAAAAAGTTCTCACCAATGTCGATCGTTTGGTCGGCATGACCGCGGTCACACTGGAAGAGGTCGACGACCAAAGCGGTCAAGTCAAAATCGAAGGCGAGCCCTGGAGCGCCCGCAGCGGCAGCGGCGAAAAAATTCCAGCCGGCATCAAAGTGCGGGTGCTGCGCATTGACGGCAACAAACTTGTCGTCGGACCGGAAGAATTATTTCGTCTCAGCTCCGTCAGAAATTAGAAACCACGAATTGGTCTGACCCAGAGTTTTGGAAACACCGAATTCGGAAAGGAGATTGGGCAATGGCTGAATTGCAACCGTTGCAATATTTTGTTATCGTCATGGCGATTCTGATCATCGTTTTAGTCGTGCGCGGCTTGCGCATCGTGCAGCAGGCCGAAGTGGTGATTGTGGAACGCCTGGGCCGTTATCATGCGACGCTGCACAGCGGCGTCAATGTGATCTGGCCGTTTATCGACAAGCCGCGCCGCATTACCTGGCGTTACGTGCAGTACGATGTGACCGGCGCGCGCTTGCAGGTATTGCAAAGAGAAACCGAGCGCATTGACTTGCGCGAGACGGTGTATGATTTTCCGCGCCAGAATGTCATCACCAAGGACAACGTCCAAATTGAAATCAACGCGCTGCTCTATTTTCAAATCACCGATGCCGTCAAAGCAGTTTATGAAATCTCCAACCTGCCCGACGCCATTGAAAAACTCACCCAAACCGCTTTGCGTAATCTGATTGGCGGCTTGCCGCTCGACGAAACCCTGACCAGCCGCGAGCAAATCAATCACAAGCTGCGCATCATTCTCGACGAAGCCGGTGAGAAGTGGGGCGTGAAAGTCAATCGCGTCGAGTTGCAGGATATTTCGCCGCCACAGGATATCCGCATCGCCATGGAAAAACAGATGCGCGCCGAACGCGACCGCCGGGCGACGATTCTTGAAGCCGAGGGCCAAAAACGTTCTGCGATTTTACAGGCCGAAGGCAAACGCGAAGCGCAAATTGCCGAAGCCGAAGGCTTGAAACAGGCGGAAGTCCTCAAGGCCGAAGGCGAGGCCGTCGCCATTCAACGCGTCGCCGATGCGGAGGCCAGCGCCATTCGCGCCGTTGCTGAGGCGGTCCGCGCCGGCAAGGCCGACCCGACGCAGTATCTCATCGCCATGAAATATATCGAAGCGTTGAAAGAGATGGTGAAAGGAAGCGGCAACAAAGTCGTTTACATGCCTTATGAAGCCACCGGCATTCTCTCCGCAGTGGGAGGCATCCGGGAATTGCTGAAAGAAGGCGGCAAGTCGTAAAACCAAAATACCGCTGGGAACGTATCTATCACGATAACTTAACTCAAAATTAACTTGACATTAAGCCAAAAAGCTTTAACTTATAGCGAAGAGTTGATTATCGTGTGGAAAAGTTGCAGCTATGAAAAGACAACGTTTTTTTAGAAAAGATGGCGTGAGGGTGACGCGACTAATCATCGCGGCCATTTCCGCCAGCCTTTCCATTGCTTTCGCCGGCGCCATCGTGACGGGATTTCGCGGCGAGCCGGGGTTTAATAAAGTCACGCTCAAGTGGACTGCCGAGGGCGAGAATAATCTGAAGACGTACGAGATTCAACGGGCGTTGATCAACCAAGATCAAGAATTGGAAAAAAATAAAATCACCGCCGTTGAAGCGAAAGGCAGCGCCCAAACCCGCACCGAATATGTCTACGAAGACAACTCCGTTTTCAAAACCGCGGGGCGAACGTATTATTATCGTTTAAAAATCGTAGATCAGGACGGGCGTTTTACGTACTCGCCGATCATCACCGTCTCGCCGACCATTTCCAGCGCCCGGCAGACCTGGGGAAGTATCAAAGCAATGTTTCGGTAAAAAA
>JAJVHT010000125.1:0-36231 GCA_022072515.1 bacterium | reverse complement strand
TATTATCGTTTAAAAATCGTAGATCAGGACGGGCGTTTTACGTACTCGCCGATCATCACCGTCTCGCCGACCATTTCCAGCGCCCGGCAGACCTGGGGAAGTATCAAAGCAATGTTTCGGTAAAAAATTTTCGGCAGGAACGACCAAGGCAGCCATTTCAAGCTGCCTTTTTTATTTAATAAACGCTTTTTACGATCCCAGCGAGGAGGCGACTAAAGTATCGGCTCCAATAAAAATTTTTCGAGGGCGGGAACTTCATTTTTCTTTTCTTGCAGCTCGTGATAAGCCCGGAACTCCAGCGGCGGCTGCAAGCCGATTTCTTGCAATTCCTGGACGCGCAGGAAAATTTCTTTGGGCTTACCATCCATGAGCAGCCGCCCGCGCTCCATCACCAGCAAACGCCGGGCAAACAACGCCTCTTCGGGAAATTGGGTAATGAGCAAAATCGTCACCGGTTGCGCGGAAAAGGGATTGAGCGCGGTCACGAGTTGTTGCAAAAGCTGTAAAACCTGACAACGGCTTTCATAGTCGAGCAGCGAAGTCGGTTCATCAAAAATAATGTGGCGTGGTTGCATCGCCATGATTGCAGCCAGCGCCAGCCGTTGTTTCTCGCCGCCGGAGAGCAAATGCGGCGCCTGCTGGCGGTACGGCTCGAGATGAAAAAGCTTGAGGAGCCTCGCCAGGCGCTGCTGCATCTCCGGTCGCGGCACGCCGAGATTCTCCGGCCCAAACGCGATCTCGCGTTCCACCGTGGGCGCGACAATCTGATTGTCCGGATTCTGAAACACCATGCCCAGCCGGCGACGAATTTCGATCAAGTCATTTGCACTGCGCGTATTGAGGCCATCAATGAGAATCTCACCGGAAGTCGGCGTCAGAATGCCATTGAGACAGCGTGCGAGCGAGGTTTTTCCCGAGCCGTTTGCCCCCATCAGGGCGACAAATTCTCCGTCGGAAACTTCAAACGAAATATTATCCAGAACCCGCTGACTGCCTTCGGGGGTAAAAAAATCAAGGGTGAGATTGCGGACGGAGAGCATAAGCAGGCAAGTTATAACAGCGACAAGAGTAAAACGTCATGTTGTGCTTCGCATGACGATTTACATTGCGCATTTGTAACTATTCAGTACCGCCCGGGCGTTTAGTTCTGTGAGCGAAATTAAATTTGCCAGATTGAACAAGTCTCATAAAATAAGCGCTCGGGCGGTAAAATAACTGAATTGTTACGCGCATTTTTAGATTTTCACTTCCACGCCAAGCCCGGGTTTTTCCGTGGGAATAAGATAGCCCGCACGCAGCTCGAATCCTCCGGTTGCCACGTCATCGACAATATCGAAGGCGCCATCGAGATCGGCATATTGTACGCCAGTCAAGGCGCAGGCCAAATGCACCGCCGCCGCAATGGAAATACGCGACTCGTCATTGCAACCCAACATCACGGGGAGTTTGCCCGTCGCGGCCACTGCCGTCGCTTGCATCGTGCTGGTGATACCGCCGGTTTTCATGAGTTTTAAGTTTACCATGGCGGCCATGCCGTTCGCGGCAAGATTGAAGACATCTTCCGCAGTCAGCGCGGCTTCATCGGCCATGATCGGAATCGGCGATGATTCCCCCACTGATTTCAGCGCCTGCAAATCCTTCGCCGGCGTCGGCTGCTCGACAAATTCGATCCGGCAATCCTGCACGCCGCGCAGGAAAGCCCTCGCTTGTTGCACGGTATATCCCTGATTGGCGTCGACGCGCAGAGAAATTTCATTTCCCACCATTTGCCGAATGGCTTTTACACGCTCGACATCTTCGCGCCAATCCAGGCCGGCTTTGATTTTTAGTGACCGGAAACCGGCCTGCACAAATTCACGGGCGTGCCGCACGCTTTCTTCCGGTGCGGCAATACCCAGCGTCATCGAAGTCAAAATCTGCGGGCGCGCAAAGCCGAAGAGTTGATGCAGCGGCAATTTTACATGCTGCCCGAACAAATCGTACACCGCCATATCAATCGCCGCCCGGGCGGCCGGAGCCGGCAAGGCTTTTTGCCGGCCAATTTCATAAATCTCCGCCAACGCCCGCGCATCGCGTCCGATAATGGCCGGGATGATCTCTTCTGCTAAAACGGCGTTGGTCATTGCAATCGTTTCGCCGGTCACCTGCGGATCCGGGGCGGCATTGCCCCATCCCACCAAACCGCTTTTCGTTTCAATCCGGACAATCAGATTCGGCGCCGTGGCAAAAGAATCATAGGCAATAGTGTAGGGATGCTTAAGTTTGAAGGTGGCAGGAAAAAGCTCGGCCTTGGCGATGATCATGCCTCATTCACTTTTAAGGATTTCTTTTTCATCTTTCTCGAACAACGTCAAACCAATCAGAATGATCATTCCCAGCGTCACCCCGATATCGGCAATGTTGAAAATAAACGGCCAGCGCCAGGCGGCAAAACCGATTTCGATAAAATCGACGACTTCCCCATGCGTGACGCGGTCAATCAAATTGCCAATCGCGCCGCCGAGAATGAGCGCCAACGCCAGCCGAAAGGAAAAACGCGCCGCCCGCATGCGATACAAATAAATCAGCAGCGCGACGCTGGCCACGGCGGCAAACAGCGCGTAGAACCATTTGTTGCTGAAATGAATGCCAAAGGCAATGCCGGGATTTTGCACGTACGTGAAATGCAGGAGATTGCCAAAAACCTGGTAAGTCTCGTGCAGATTAAACCGGCTTTTAATGAGCAACTTGGAAAATTGATCCAAAACAACAATAAGCAAGGAAAAGAATAAAATCGCCATAGGTTAAATCTGCCTCATGGAATGGTGACGCACTGTCGAAATCAGATGATTCATGTCGGGGGGAATTTCACTCTCAAAGTGCAAGGCTTGTTTCGTGACGGGATGCACAAACCCGAGCACGCGTGCGTGCAGCGCTTGCCGCTTGAAATTTTCCAGCAACGCGGCGAACAGGCGCGTATCCGCCACATTCATGCCGACCAACTGGCTTTTGCGGCCCGCATAAACCGGATCGCCGAACACCGGATGCCCGCGATGCGACAGATGCACGCGAATTTGATGCGTGCGTCCGGTTTCCAAATGCAGGCGCACCAAGCTGAGATGGCGGAATTTTTCCGTCACTTCATAATGAGTGACCGCCCACTTGCCGGGAGTCGTGGCGACGACGATTTTGCGGCGGTCGCTGCTGCTGCGCGTGAGAAAACTGGAGATCGTGTCGCGGCCCGGCAGCGGATGTCCCCACACGACGGCGATATATTCGCGCACGGTGGATTTTTCTTTGAATTGCGCCGAGAGCGCGGCGTGCGTTTGATCATCACGCGCGGCGACGAGCAACCCCGAGGTGTCTTTGTCGAGCCGATGCACGATGCCGGGGCGGCCCTGCCCGCTCATTTGCGACAGCGTTTCATAATGATAAAGCAAAGCATTCGCCAGGGTGCCGGTAGGATGGCCGCATGCCGGATGCACCACCATGCCGGCCGGCTTATCGACGACGAGCAAATAACGATCTTCGTAAACCACGCGCAGCGGAATGGCTTCGGGAATCAATTCGCTGGGAGGCGGCGCCGCGAGACGCGCTTCGATCAGCGCCCCGGCAGAAATGGGGTGGCTCGGTTTGACCGCTTTTCCATTCACCGTGATCAAACCGTCCGTGATGAGCTGCTGAATGCGCGTGCGCGTGAGGTCAGGCAAAAATTGCGTGAGATATTTGTCGAGCCGGTCCCTTTGCTGCTGGGCGGGCACACGTAGAACACGCAACGGTGCTGGCGAATTCTCTAAGTGGGAAACCGCTGACCGGTCACCTGCTGACATACATTTTCCTTCATGCAAGCGTTTGAAGTGACCGGCCGGTTTCAATTCGACTGTTTGACATCGCGCCACTTGTCGTTCTCATCGCTCGGCGCCGGCGGCTGCACGGGAAATTTTGCCGGCGCCGGCGTTTCTTCTTTCTGCCCTTCGAACAACACCAACGAGACGAGAATGATCATGCCAATGGTGACAGCGCTGTCGGCAATGTTGAACACCGGCCAGCGCGTGTCCTTGAGGCCGACATCGATAAAATCGATCACCTCGCCATAGGCAAAGCGGTCGATGAGATTGCCAATGGCGCCGCCGAGAATAAGGGCCAGCGACAGGCGGGAATGAAAGCGCTCA
The DNA here is from genome assembly GCA_022072515.1 of bacterium. GTDB lineage: Bacteria > Zhuqueibacterota > Zhuqueibacteria > Zhuqueibacterales > Zhuqueibacteraceae > Zhuqueibacter. The sequence continues at coordinate 32,080 of JAJVHT010000125.1, read as the reverse complement.
TGGCGCATGCGAAACAAATAAACCAGAATAATGACGCTGGCGATCAAAGCAAAAACCGTAAAAAACAGTGGGCCACCAAACCGGATGCCGAATGCCATACCCGGATTCCGAATATACGTGAACCGCAAGAAGTCGCCGAAGATTTCAACGGATTGGCCGAGATAAAAACCATCGGCGATGGCCAATTTGGTGATTTGATCGAACCCGACAACCAGTACGGTGAAAACCAAAACCCACAAACCTTGTACTGCCGATAAAAGATGCATGAAAAACAAAACGTAAATGATAAAACGTAAAAGTTAATTTCTTGCAAACATTAAAAGGCCTGCTTCTTTAAAAGACCAACACCAAGAAGCAACCACCTGGCCGTGACGCAAATTCTAACCGCAAACCGAGACCTCCGCTAATAGAAATTCTGCAACTATTGCGTCCGACCCCGTCTTTGTCAAGCCGGGGTCAGGCCATTTCACCATTGTACGGCTCTTTTTCTTCATTGGCCTTACAGGTGATGCAAAGAACCGCGTGCGGCACTGCTTCCAACCGCTCACGACTAATGGGTTGGCTGCAACTCTGGCATTCGCCATAGTGACCGCTTTCCACCCGTTCCAGCGCCTGGTTGATGCGGCTCAGGAGCTTATTTTCACGGGTGGCGAAATAATAAGCCTTCTCGCGCTCATTGGTATCGGTGCCGAGATCGGCCATGTGAAAGGCATAAGACGAATTCTCGCCAGAGGCTTCCTTAATCGTATTGGAGCTGCCGCCGTTCTTGAATTCATCCAATTCCTGCATCAACTCAGCGCGCCGCTCGATGAGCAGGCGCTTGAAATTCCGGAGATCTTCCGGAGTGAATCTGGGGTTGGGGTTAGGCATTGAACCCTCCTTTTTAGTTCGATTCCCCAAATGTGCAACACATTTAATGGAAACCGTTTTAAATCCTAAACTCGCTCAATGCTGATGATCGTCTTGTCGCCGTTGATATCCCATTCTGCGCGATATGTATCCGGCTTGGCCACACCGTCGCGTTCCAACGCTTCAGCGAGTGCTTCAGTTTGCACGTACGCCGCCGCCTGTTGGAGCGCGTGATGCAGCACGTCCGAGGCCTCGTAGTAAATTCGAATCCGGTCGATGACATCGAAACCGGCGTCCTTCCGCATATTTTGCACGCGATTGATAAACTCGCGCGCCAAACCTTCGTGCAGCAAGGCTTCGTCTATATTCGTGTCGAGCGCCAGCGTCCACTCGCCGGCCGTCGAGACCGCCAAGCCCGGAGCTTGCTCGGCCTTCACGCGGACGTCATCTTGGTTGAGCGTAAGCGTTTCGCCTTGTAGCGTCAACGCCAGCGAGCCCTGGGCTTCGAGCTGGCGCATCTGCTCCGGAGATAATTGACGAATGGCGTCCGCCACGGCGTTGGCCTTTTTGCCAAACTTGGGGCCGAGCGCTTTGAAAATCGGTTCGGCGCGTGGAATCATCAGCGCGTCGGTGTTCGCGATCAATTCCACGGCCTTTATATTCAACTCTTCTTTGATTAAATTGGCTCCCGCCAGCAACGCCTTTCGCTTTTGCTCGTCGTTCACCACCACAAAAAGCTGTCGCAAGGGTTGCCGGACTTTGAGCGATTTGGCATTGCGCAGCGCGCGGCCGGACACGACAATGTCGCGCACCAGGTTCATCTTTTCTTCAAGATCGTTTTCGCGGAACTGAAATGCCGCATGGGTGGCGCTCGGAAAGGCATCAAGATGCACACTTTCTTGATTGGCCACCGCGCTAACCTCGGCCTCGACCAGGCGGCGATAAAGCGCTTCGGCGATGAACGGCGCCACCGGCGCGATCAGCTTGCTGATGGTCAACAAAACATGATACAGCGTTTCATAGGCCGATTGCTTGTCCGCGCCCATCTCGGATTTCCAGAAGCGGCGCCGGCAACGCCGGACATACCAATTCGAGAGATCATCGAGCACGAAATCGTTAATCGCCCGCGCGCCGCGCGTCACCTCGTAACGATTGTACATTTCTTCTGCCCGCGCCACCAGACGATTCAATCCCGAGAGCAGCCAGCGGTCGATTTCCGGGCGCTGGTCGAACGGGATGGTGTGGCCGCGAAACTGAAATTTGTCAATATTAGCGTACATCGCAAAAAATGCGTAGGTGTTGAGCAGCGTGCCGAAAAATTTGCCAACGGTTTCCTTCACGCCTTCTTCATCGAATCGTGTCGGCACCCACACCTGACTGTTGGTCAGCAAATACCAGCGCAGCGGATCGGCGCCATATTGTTCAATAATCTTGAAAGGATCGACGGTATTGCCGACCGATTTGGACATTTTTTTGCCGTCTTTGTCCAACACCAACTCATTCACCACGCAATGGCGAAAACAGGGTTTATCGAAAAGCAGCCCCGCTATCGCCAGCAAGGAATAAAACCAGCCGCGCGTTTGATCGATGCCTTCGCAAATGAAATCTGCCGGAAAACTGCGCTGAAAGATATCCTGATTTTCAAAGGGGTAATGCCATTGAGCGATCGGCATCGCGCCGGAATCGAACCAAACGTCGATCACTTCCGGCGTGCGGCGCATCGTGCCGGTGCAACTCGCGCAACGCCACGTCACCTCGTCAATGTACGGCTTGTGCAAATCCGCCAAATCTTTGCCGCTGCGTTGCTTCAACTCTGCCATGCTGCCGATGCATTCTTTGGCCTCGCATTGGTCGCACAACCAAATCGGCAGCGGCGTGCCCCAAAAACGATCGCGGGAGAGCGCCCAGTCGACATTGTTGTTGAGCCATTCGCCAAAACGGCCGGCGCCGACTTCGGGCGGATACCACTTGATCATTTCATTGAGCTTCACGAGCCGCTCTTTGTGCTCGCTGGTGCGAATGTACCACGATTTTTTGGCGTAATACAACAGCGGCGATTTGCAGCGCCAGCAATGCGGATAGCTGTGCCGATATTTCTCGACTTTATAAAGCCGGCCAGTGTTTTTGAGCTGCGCCATGATTTCGGGATCGGCGTCTTTGACGAATTTGCCCTTCCACGGCGTCACCTCGTCAGTGAAGCGCCCGCTTTTGTCGATGGGCTGCAAAACCGGCAAGTCATACCGCCGCCCGGTTTGATAGTCATCTTCGCCGAACGCCGGCGCCATGTGCACGATGCCGGAACCGTCTTCAATCGTCACGAAATCGCCGAGCACGGTGTAATAGGCGCGGCGATCGATTTTGCAAAAGGTGAAGAGCGGCTGGTAAGCGAGGTTTTCCAGCTCGCGGCCTTTTTTCCTTTCCAGAATTTCATATTCACCGTCCAACACACTCAAACGCGCTTCCGCCAGAATAAGTTTCTCGCCGCGATGCAAAACCTTGACATAATCGACGCCGGTATGCAAAGCGAGCGCCACGTTGGAAATCAGCGTCCACGGTGTGGTCGTCCACACCAGAAAAAAAGTGTCCGGCTCATTCTGCAGCGGCATCTTCACATAAATCGAGGGGTCTTCAACCTCATCATAACCGAGCGACAGCTCGTGGCTCGACAACGCCGTTTCGCAACGCGGGCAATACGGCACGATCTTGTGGCCGAGATAGAGCAGATTTTTTTTCCAAAACTCTTTGAGAATCCACCAGACGCTTTCGAGATAATTATTTTCATAAGTGATGTACGGATGCTCCAGATCGACCCAATACGCAATGCGCTCTGTCGATTCATCCCAAACTTGCTTGAAGGTCCAGACGCTCTCGCGGCAGAGGGCATTAAATTTGTCCACGCCGTATTCAACGATTTGATCTTTGCGGGTGAAGCCGAGTTTTTTCTCCACTTCGATTTCCACCGGCAGGCCGTGCGTATCCCAGCCGGCTTTGCGCTCGACGCGATAGCCTTGCATGGTTTTGAGGCGGCAGGCAAAATCCTTGATGATGCGCGAGATGACGTGGTGAATGCCGGGTCGGCCATTCGCGGTGGGAGGGCCGTCATAAAAAACGAAGGAACGCTTCACATCGCGAGAAGCGACGCTTTTTTGAAAAATGTTCTGGGCTTTCCAGAAATCTAAAACTTCTTTTTCAACAACCGGCAGGTTGAGGTGTTGTGGAAATGGTTTGAACATCCTAAAGTGCCTTTGCGTCCGAAGATAAATTTTTAGAATACGCTAACTCAAAATCTTGACAATGTCAAGTTAGAACCATGCTGTCATTACGACCGCAGCGATGAATCTGTCGGGAGAAACGCCTTCCCGCAGATTTCCTGCCACGCTCGCAATAGCAATTGTCATTTAGCACTATAACGGGATTACATTTTTTCGATCACTTTTTTCATCAGCTTGGTCAGCTTCGGCTCGGCTTCGCCGGCGATTTTAAGAATTTTGGCGATGTCCACGGCTTCCAGCGCATCCGGCAAACACGAGTCGGTGATCACCGAGATGCCAAGCACACGCATGCTCGCATGCACCGCGACAATGACTTCCGGCGCAGTGCTCATGCCGACGACGTCGGCGCCGATGGTGCGGAGAAAACGGTATTCGGCGCGCGTTTCCAAATTCGGCCCGGAGAGTGCGACATAAACGCCTTTTTGCACGCGTATTTTTTCGGCCAATGCGACTTGCTCAGCCAGGGCGATCAGCGATTTCGTGTACGGCTCGGACATGTCTGGAAAGCGCGGGCCCAGTGTATCGTCGTTGGGCCCAATCAACGGATTGTCGCCAAGCAAATTGATATGATCGGTGATGATCATCAAATCGCCGGGAGTGAAGAGCGGATTGAGTCCGCCGCAGGCATTGGAGACAACAAGCGTGTGGCAGCCGAGAGCTTTCATGACGCGCACCGGAAAGGTGATTTGCTTCATGTTATAGCCCTCGTAATAATGAAACCGGCCTTGCATGGCCATGACGCGCTTGCCGCCGAGATGGCCAAAGATCAAACGCCCAGCATGGCTTTCAACCGTGGAGACGGGGAAATGGGGAATTTCGGTGTAGGGAATAACGGCTTCTTTCTCAATCTCGTCCGCCAAGCCGCCGAGGCCGGTGCCGAGAATGACGCCGATTTCCGGCGCGAGGCGATTTTTTTGGCGAAGCACATCCGTGGCTTCCTGAATCTGCTGGCGCAGCTCACTCATGCGTGGAACTCTCCCTTTCCTGATAAATATGACAACAACCTCGCGGCGACAACTCGCTAACGGTCATTCTGGAAGAACCTTTTGAACCCAAGATCGGTGCTGCATGGAAAAGGATTCTTCCAGAATGACATCTATACAGCCGAAAAAAACGCTACGGTTTTTTCTGCGCTTGCTTCTTGCGAATTTCTTCCATCAAACGCTCGCGTTCGGCTTCCTGCTTTTTGCGCTCATCCTCAAGCTTCTGTTTCTCTGCGGCGAGTTGCTTTTGCCTTTCCTGTTCTTGCACGATGTCGCTGCTGGCCGATTCCTTGCGCGAATCTTTGACGGCTTCCACCGCCAGATTGTAATCGCGAACGCGGCCATTGTGCGCAAACAACACCGTGCCGAGGACGGTGCCGGCGCCGGTGATCGCCCACAATTTGGTGTGATCGTCACCGTTCGCATTGCGGTCCAGCAACGCGCCGGCAAAAAAACTCGCGCCGAAACTCAACGCGCCGCCGCCCACCGTGAACAACAAAAAGTTTTTATTCGACCGTTTTTGGTTGACTTCCTCTTGGGTTAACGGTTTGCCCACTTCGTCCATCATCGGCAAACGCGAAGCACAACCAGTTGACAAAAGCGCAAAAATACAAAACCCGATGAAGAATGACTTCGCCATGATGCTGTCCTCGTGTTGTAGAAGTTATCCTTCGGCAGCCTGCAAGCAGTCAAAGGAATCCTAAGTTGTAGCACACCTTCGCCAAACAAAAATGGCGCGAAAGTGCAGTCCTATTAAAAAACTTTATTTACGTAATAAAATGATCGGAAATTTTCGGCTCTTTTTTTCCATCCGGTAAATTGCCGGCTTTGTCTTTAACGGCTTCGCGGGTGGCCGGGCCTGCTGGCACGGCGGTTGGCCGTGGCGTATTGGCCGGCGGCATATTGACCTCCGTGCGGCGCAAATTGGTCGTGCCGCGCGGCGGCACTGCACCCACATTCGTAGGGCGCGTCGCCTCTTGTACTGGCGGCCGCACGGGCGGAACTTGTCTCACAGGTGGTTCTTTAGCCGGAGGCGTATTGTCCCGATGTTCGGTTTCGCCAAATCCCAAATCGTCCAATTCCAAAACGCCGATCAACTCGAGCTGGCTTTCCAACAGATGGCGCAAACGCCGCGCAAAAGAATCTTTTTGCGCGCGCACCACCAACAATTCGTTTTTAAGCTCGGCCAGGCGCTTCCTGGCGTCGGTCACAATCTTTTCCGCTTGCAACTCCGCTTCGCGCAAAACCAAATCGGCCTCGCGTTTCGAATTGTCGCGGGAGAGTTGCATCGACTCCTGCGCATTCATCAGCGTTTGCTTGAGCGTGCGTTCCACTTCCTGATAATCGTGCAGTTGGGTGCGCAGCTTGAGCGTCTCGTCTTCCAACCGATTTTTTTCGCGGTGCAGGGCTTCAAACTCTTCGGCAACCATTTCGAGAAAGGTGTTCACCTCTTCCGGATCGTAGCCGCGCATCTGGCGCTTGAATTCCTGCTTTTTAATATCGAGCGGTGTCAGTCGCAAAACCGTCCTCCGTAAGAAAATATATATAGCGTCAGTCGGCGCGCTTTGCCGACGCGCGGGCACTCGGTTGCCGGGATTTGTCAGCCGCGGTCGCCAAAAATCGCGCGGCCCATCCGCACCATCGTCGAGCCTTCGGCAATCGCCAGCTCGAAATCATCCGTCATTCCCATGGACAGATGCCGCAGCTTGACGCCGGATAAATTCATCGCCGTGATTTCCGCCCGCAAATCACGCAACTGTCGAAAACCGCGCCGGATGGTGTCCGGATTATCAGTCAAGGCGCCAATGGTCATCAAGCCGGTCAATTGCAAATTGGGCAGCGCCGCCACTGCTTGGGCGAGCGCCACTGCTTGTTCCGGCGGCACACCGAACTTGGCGGCTTCACCCGAGGTATTGATTTCGAGAAAAACTTCGATTGTTTTTGGCAAAACCGCGGCTTGACGTTGCAATGTTTCGGCGAGGCGCAGACTGTCGACGGATTGAATGACCTGAAAAAGCTCGAGCGCTTTTTTAACTTTGTTCGTTTGCAAATGTCCGATCAAATGCCATTGCGCCGTGTCGCCAACTTCCTGCAGAAAAGCCGGTGAGAGCTTGGCCGCCGCTTCCTGTACGCGGTTTTCGCCAAAAACCACGATCCCGGCGGCGCCCGCCGCTTTGATCGCCTCCGGCGGCACGGTTTTCGTCACGGCCATCAGCGTCACTTCTTGCGGGTCGCGGCCGGCGCGCTCACAGGCCACGGCGATACGGCGGCGAATCACTTCAATGCGTGTGCGGATTTCTGCTGTTGGCAGAGTCATTTTACATGCCGTCCGTCAACTTTTTCCCAATCAAAAAATATACGCGCATAGGAATTAAAATGCAATGAAAATTTATCTTACGCGGCGTTGTCGTATATCGGCGAGCCCGGGCCGGCTGTTCACTTACTAAATCTTGACTTTCGCGAGAAAATTGGATGCATTTGAGCAGTTTGATACATAATCTCAGAAGGAGTGCCCACGGAAACAGCAACGCTGCGAAAAAGGCTGCCCACCAAAGAAGAGCGCGCTGAAGTCGGAAAAGCTGCTGACGCCCTCTATGCACCTTTGCGCGAACGGCTTGAACAGGAACATTGGGGAGAATATATCTCGATCAATGTTGCTAATGGTGATTACGCCTTGGCTCCTGATCATAGCGAAGCCGTGCAAGCGATCAAAGCTAAATATCCGGGAATTATCCCTTTTACCATACGCATTGGGTATAAAGCGATCGTGCATTTTGGGGGAACCGGCGTATCGGATGGGAAACGTTTATAGGGGAAATTCAATGATTGCGGGAACAATTGCGCATTCGCGCTACCCACATATTGTCTTGTCTGTTTTCAATTTGCCGATCTCGAATTTTTAGTTGACACTGGATTTGATGGGGAAATTGCTCTCTCCTACAACCAAGCCGATGTTTTCGAATAAGAAATCCAAGATTATATCAAGGTCTCTTACTCCTGTGGCGAATCGGAGCAAGAACTTATCGCCGTTGGCAAAATAATTTGGTTCGGAGAGGAGCGTCAGGTTTTTTGTTATCCTTTCCGATGATGAAGAACCGGCTATCGGTACCAGGCTGCTCAAAGGTTGTGTGATGACGATGAATTTCATTACCGATGCTTGGATAATCGAAAAACCGGTTTAAAAAATACCCCGCTGCAATAAAAAGCGAGGGGCTTCCCTCCCACCAAGCTGTCCCAATCCGGAATCCTATTCACGATCACTGAATATACTTTCTCGCGCCGAGATAGCTGGCGGCCAGGCCCAACAAAATTCCGGCGAGGAGCAGACCAATAAACAAAAAATTGGGCAGTTGCAGCGCCGTTCCGAGTTGTAAAAGCAACAGCCGATAGAGCAGATAAATAAACCCGGAGGCGAGCAGCCCGCCGGCAATGCCCTGCAAGAAACCCTGCACCAGCAACGGCCGGTATACAAAGGCGCGGGTCGCGCCGACAAGCTGCATGATTTCGATGAGCCGGCGCTTGGCATGAATGACCAGGCGGATATCGTTAATCACCAATAAGAAAGCGCCAACGCAAAACATAATGCCGAACCCCGAACCGATCAACAACGCCCATTTTACGTAACGATCCAACGCTTCGATCAAATCGCGGCGGTAAACGACTTCATCGACGCCGCGCAGTTTTTCGATATCTTGCGCCACCTGCTGCACCGCAGCGCTGTTTTGAAACGGCTTTTGCAACGTAATGCGGAACGAGGCCGGCAGGGGATTGGCGTCCAACGCGTCGAGAAAACTCGATCCCTTTTTGTCGTCGCCGCGCGCAAACTCGCGCTTAAAAATTTCCGCCGCTTCCGCCGGTGAGATGTACTGCGCGGCAGCAACGCCGCGCACTTGCAGCAACTGCTGGCGCAGCTCGGCCATGTCAGCGTTAGCCAAACCATTATCGACAAACACTTCGAATTCGATTCGCCCCCGCATCGTGTCGACCAGCCCGACCAAATTTACCGCGACCGCCGTGACAATACCCACCAGAATGAGCGCGAACGACATCGTCATCAACGCAATAAATGAAGCCAATTTGGCACGGCGAAAACCGTCAAGGCCTTCGCGGAGACTGTAGAAGAAACTGCCGCTCATCGATTCCTAAAAATTTTCGTTGCAAAATCCGTGTTGCGGCCAAGACTCATGTGCTCGTCATCCCGTTTTCGATGCGCACGACGCGCTTGCGCGGCGAGGGGCGCGATTCGAACAAAGAATAATTATGGGTCGCCATGAGCACCGCGGTGCCGCGCGCATTGATTTTTTCGAGCAGCGCCATGATGCCTTGCGTCGTCACCGGGTCGAGATTGCCGGTCGGCTCGTCGGCGAGCAAAATAAACGGGTCGTTCACCAGCGCGCGGGCGATGGCGACGCGCTGCTGTTCGCCGCCGGAAAGCTCGTGCGGCATTTTATAGCGTTTGTGGCTCAAACCGACATTGGTGAGCGCGCGCAACACTTTGCGCTTGACGTCTTTGCGTTTCGCGCCGGTCACTTGCAGGGTGAACGCCACATTCTCATAAACACTGCGATCCTCCAGCAATTTGAAATCCTGAAAAATGATGCCGAGCTGCCGGCGCAGAAACGGCACTTCTTTGGGGGTGATCGCATTCGAATTGAATTGCCCCACCACGACTTGCCCATCCGCCGGGCGCTCGGCCATGTAAATCAGGCGCAACACCGTGCTCTTGCCGGCGCCGCTGGGGCCGACGAGAAAAACAAACTCGCCGTTGCGAACCAGCAGATTCACGTTTTTAAGGCCTTCGCCGCCACGGTAGCGGACTTTGACATTTGACAATCGGACAACATTCATATTCGTTTCAACACAAAATGCACACGATCGGATTTTTCCGTGCCGGGCCGGCGCGACATGCCGTCAAAACGTCCGGCGAGCACCCACTGTTGCGGGTCGAGCATCGCTTCGATTTCCCGCAACGAGTAAATCCGCTGTTCGTGCCGCTCGTACAGCGTGGGGCCGCGGCTGAAATCATCCGTAATGAAAAACTCATTGACCTGGATTTTGCGCAGAGGCTTGAAATAAGCGCGGCGAATGTAGGAGACTTCCAAATAACTTTCGCGTTCGTAATAATTGCCGAAATTGCGGCGGCAATTGTGTTCCGTGCAAACATCGAAAATAAACAGCCCGCCGCGCCGCACCGCCGCCGCCGCACAATTCAACAAACGGCGCGCCCGTTCCGGTTCGGCGCAATAATTGAAGCTGTCGTAGAGGCAAATGACGGCATCAACCGGCGCGGCCACCGCGAAGTTTTGCATGTCGCCGCGCCAGGCGCAAGGGGCAAAAGGCAACGGGTGATTTGATTTTTTTTCACTTTCCAGTTTAAATTTATGCAGGCGCGCCGCCGCTTCGCGCGCCATTTCATAAGACAAATCCAAGCCGCAAACTTTGTAACCGGCCTGTGCCAATTCGAGCAGCAGATTGCCCGTGCCGCATGCCAATTCCAATACACGCGCGACGCGTTCGCCCTCCGCAAAGCTGAAAAGCTCGCTGATGTACAACGCCCACCGGTGGTAATTCACGTGGCGCATGAGATGATCATAAAAATACGCCACGCGGCTGTACGTTCGGACGGTTTTAGTTCGGCGCGGAAAGAGTTCCTGCCAGCCGTAGCGCTTCCACCATGCTGGTGGGCGCGGCAATCCCTTTTCCGGCGATGTCGAAAGCTGTGCCATGATCGGGTGAAGTGCGAATAACCGGCAAACCGGCGGTATAATTGACGGCGCGGCCAAAGCCAAACATTTTGAGCGGGATCAAGCCTTGATCATGATACATGGCGAGATACGCGTCAAAATGATTTTGGGGACGCTGACCGAAAAGGGCGTCGGCGGAAAATGGGCCTTCTGCCATGATGCCTTCGCGGCGGGCTTGCTCCAGCGCCGGTGCGATAATCGTTTTTTCCTCGTCGCCCAACAATCCGCCTTCACCGGCATGTGGATTCAAGCCGGTCACCGCCAGGCGCGGAGCCGCAATGCGAAAGCGCATGGTTAAATCCTGTTGCAAAACGCGCAGACGCCGCACGATCAAATCCGTCGTTATGGCCGCGGCAACTTGCCGCAGCGGCAGATGCGTCGTCACCAGCGCCACGCGAAAATCTTCGGCGAGAAGCATCATCGCAAAATTTGCTGCGCCGAGACCTTCGGCGAGCAATTCCGTTTGTCCCGGATAACGGAAACCGGCGAGGTGCAGCGCGTGTTTGTTCACCGGTGCGGTCACTATCGCCTGTACCTTGCCGGCACGCGCCAACGCCATCGCCTGAACCAATGCCTGGCCGGCGATTTTCCCGGCAGCCGCCGATAACTCCCCGATTTGAACAGGCGTTTGCTCGTGATCTTTATCCAAGATAACGGCAGGCACGCCGTCCGGCCATTCTTCCAAATCCGCAATCCGAGGTAGCACGAAAGTGCTGTGCAAAGAATTTTGCCAGAATCGCAGCGCCATCTCCGGGCCAATGATCACGACACGAAAAGTGCGTGGCAACGGCGTTTGCGCCAATGCTTTCAACGTCACTTCCGGGCCGATACCGTTGCAGTCGCCAATGGTGATGGCGATGGTTTGAGAAAATGGTTCACTCATAAATTATGTTACAATATAGATGGTGCGCCGCGAAAATGCAAGTCCCGATTTTCAATTCACGCATAAAAAGAGCGGGACAAATGAATAAACCTAAAATTTGTTTGACTTTTGTGGCGCGACCGCCTAATTTACGAATGCTGTCGGAACTTTATTTAAATATTGTCACGATTGACCAAGCAGCCTCATCCTTTACCCATTTAATGCGTCCGCTTTGATGCAACGTCTTTATGCGCTCATCATCATTACCCGTCCGTTGAATGTCGCCATCACCGGCGTGTCGATTTTAGTCGCCGCTCTTCTCGTGCGGCCCTTTCATTTCACCTTGCCGGTGCTGTATGCCGTTATTTCTGCCATGCTGATTGCCGCCGGCGCCAATGTGATCAACGATTTTTTCGACCTCGATATCGACCGCATCAATCGGCCACAAAGAATTTTGCCCGCCGGCCGGCTCGCGCCGAAAACGGCGCTCACCTTCACGATATTTTTATTGGCTTGTGGTAATTTTTTTAGTATATTGATCAATAAGAGCGTGGCGCTGATCGCTATCATCACCTCACTGTTGCTGGTGGTTTATAGCTGGAAATTAAAGCGCCAGCCGTTATCCGGAAATGTGGCGGTCAGTTTAGCCACCGCGCTCGCGTTCATTTACGGCGCCCTTGCGGCGCAAGCCGGGTTAGCGCCATTGGCTTTGCCGAGCAACTTCGATACATGGAAAAGTGGTTGGCGCGCGGGCATGTTTCCGGCTCTCTTCTCCTTTTTGATGCACTTTGGCCGTGAGGTCATTAAAGACATCGAGGATCAAGCCGGCGATGCTGCCATGCAGGCGCGCACGCTGCCGCTGGTGCACGGACTCCGCACGGCACAAAGCGCGGCCACTGTAGCGTTCGGGCTCTTGCTGGTGGTAACCGTGGTTCCTTTTCAGCTCGGCATCTACAGCGCCACCTATTTCTGGATCATTCTCCTGGGTGTCGATCCGGTTTTGCTTCTGGCCGTTTATGGATTATGGAAAAATCCGGTGCGGCAGCGCATGCGACAACTCAGCGCCATGCTGAAGGCCGATATGTTGGTGGGGTTGGCAGCGATTTACTGCGGAACCTAAAAAGACTGAAACAGCGAAAGCGCCGAAGCCGTTAACCACCGATAAGCGATCACATGCGAGCTCTTATCCAACGCGTCAGCAAAGGGTCGGTCACCGTCGAGGGAAAAACCGTCGGCGCCATTGAGCAGGGACTGGTAATTTTGCTCGGCATTCGCAGCGGCGACACGGAGGCCGAGGGGCGTTATCTGGCCGAAAAATGCGTGCATCTGCGCATCTTTGAAGACGAAAATAATAAATTCAATCGCTCGCTGCTCGACGTCGCCGGCAGCGCCTTGGTGATCTCGCAATTCACCCTGTACGGCGACACCCGCAAAGGCCGGCGGCCCGGCTTTGAGGAGGCGGCGCGCCCGGAAATCGCCGAGCCGTTGTACAAAGCCTTCGTGCAAGAAATGCGGCGGTTCCCGCTTCGGGTGGCCGAGGGCGTTTTTGGCGCGATGATGTCGGTTGAAATCCATAACGATGGGCCGGTCACTTTTATGTTGGAAAGTCCGCTGAGTAAAACGTAGCGCAAAACTTACTCATTCACCTCTTTACATTTTGCATGACGTTTTACGATTTATCTTTTATACAACGCTGCACGTCTTATGTCTTTGCCTTTATCCTTGCCGGACAAACCCATCATTCTCGCTTCGGCTTCGCCGCGGCGCGCCGAAATTTTGAAAAAAATCGGCCTCGCGTTTGTTGTTCGTCCCAGTTCTGTTGATGAAAACATGGCGTCAACCCTGCCACCGGCCGAATATGCGGTGGAATTGGCCCGGCGCAAGTGCAAAGCCGTCGCGGCCGGGGTGGCGAGCGGCATCGTGATTGGCGCCGATACCATCGTCGTTTTGGAAAAGGCTATTTTAGGCAAACCTGTCTCCACGGCCGACGCTTGCGACATGCTGCGCCGCCTGTCCGGAAAAACCCATCATGTCTTCACCGGGTTTGCCATTGTGGACCGGCCCTCAGACCGCGAAAAGATCGGTGTCGAAATGACGGAAGTGACTTTTCGCGAATTGGAAGAAGCGGAAATCGCGGCGTACGTTCGCAGCGGCGAGGCGATGGATAAAGCCGGCGCGTACGGCATTCAAGACTTGAGCGCGGTTTTCTCCGAGCGTCTCAACGGCTGTTTTTATAATGTTGTGGGTTTTCCGCTCACCAAGTTTTATCTCGCATTACGCGCTTTTTATAAGAGTTGAACCATCCAGGGAAGAGGTTTATGAAAGAGATTGGCGCAGAAATTCAACAAGCCCGTCTTGCCAAGGGAATCAAGCTTGAGGAAATCGTTCATCATACGCACATTCAACTCGCGCATCTCCAAAAAATCGAAGACGGCCAATTTGACTTTTTGCCGCGTCCTTACGTAACGGCATTCATTAAAACTTTTGCGCAAAACGTCGGGCTGAATGGCGAAGCCCTCGTCAACCGCTGGCACGAACAGGAGCAGACGGAAACGCTGCGCTTGCAGCAACAGCAGAGGCTGGAAACCGAGCCGCAGAATTTGCCGAAACGCCAAACGCCGGCCACTTTGATTTCACTCAAACCCAAGACCCCGGAAACGGCAGTGGCGCTGCCCCTAGCGTTCCCTTATCTCAAGGAAGTTCTCCTCGGCTTGGGTATGCTTTTGGTGATGGCCGTTATCGTGTTTTTCGTATCGCGCGCCGGCGGCCCGGAAACAGAGGCCTTGCCGGATGATGCGATTAAAACCGTCAAAATCGAGGACCCCGCCCAACTGCAAGAGGCGCCCATCGAACAGCTTGCCGAAAAACAACAGCAAGCCACCGAGCAAAAGCTGGAACCGGCAGCACCGCCGCCGGCGACGAATGAATTGATCCTCCAAGCGCAGTTTGCCGTGCCAACGCGGCTACGCATCGTCCGTGACGGCAGAGATACAGTGCGGTCCACACTTTATCGCGTCGACCAAACGCCGTCCTGGACGGCCAAAGAGCAATTCAATCTTCGCATCACCCCGGGTGGCGCCGTGACCTTGACGCTGGCGGGAAAAAATCTCGGCAAATTTGGGCTTGCCGGCCAAATTGAATATCTCACGATCACGGCGGCAGGCGTTACCAATCGCCGGGCCGTCACGCCGCAACCACCCAAGCCGCGTGACATTGTGCCGTTGGATAACATGCCAATTCGAAGGCCACAAGGATTGGATTAATATAATTCTGTCAGCATGCGTATTTTGAGACGATATATCTTATTTCTTTTGGTGCCGGCAACCGCTTTAGCGCAAAATCGCGAAGGCGAAATTTATCAGCGCGACTGGCTAACACCGGATTCGCTCTTTAAAGCCGTGCCGGAGTTTTGGCCGCTTCCCGGCGCGTATCAACCGGCGGAAAATGCCGTGCAACTCCTGCGCTGTTATGAGGAGCCGGTGACGGTTTTGATTTTCTTCGGCAGTTGGTGCAGTGACAGCAAACGCGAGGTGCCGCATTTTTATACGACACTCAAGCTGGCGGACAACAAAAATTTTTCAGCCCAATTGTTTGGTTTGGATCGCACCAAAAAAGATGCGCACGGTTTCGTGGAAGCCTTTAAAATCGACAAAGTACCGACGTTTATTTTTCTGCGCGGCGCACGAGAGTGGGCGGCGAACGGCCATGCGGTAACAGCGCAAACCCAAGGCGAGTTGGGGCGCATTACCGAAGAGCCGTCGATAAGCCTCGAGCAGGATTGGGTGAATATACTCAAGCAAAACTCGGCATGGGCGCAGAAAGTGGAATCGGAGCAGCGACTTGCTTGGCTGGGCCTGGCAATTTCATTATTGCCGATACTCTGAACAACAAAGCAGTATCCATAAAAGAGGGCATTAGAATCACGTGTCACAACACATTCACCTCATCGGCATTTGTGGAACGGGCATGGCGGCGTTGGCCGGTATGCTCAAGCAGCGCGGCCATCGCGTCACCGGCTCCGATTTGAATGTCTATCCGCCGATGAGCACGTTTTTAGAGCAGCAGCAGATTCCGGTCTATCAAGGCTTCGACGCCGGCCACTTGCAACCGCATCCGGATTTGGTCATCGTCGGCAACGCCATGTCACGCGGCAATTCCGAAGTCGAATACCTGCTCAATGCCGGCTTGCGCTATTATTCGCTGCCGGAAGCGCTGAAAGAGTTTTTTATTCGCGGCAAATATTCGTGCGTCGTCGCCGGCACGCACGGCAAAACCACGACGAGCAGCCTGCTGGCGTGGACTTTGGAAAGCGCCGGCGCTGATCCGAGCTTTTTCATCGGCGGTCTTCCGGAAAATTTCGGCCAGGGTTTCAAGCTTGGCAACGGCCGCCACTTCGTACTCGAAGGCGATGAGTACGACACGGCGTTCTTCGACAAAGGCTCAAAGTTTTTGCACTACCTGCCGAATTTGGTGATTCTCAACAATATCGAATACGACCACGCCGATATTTTCAAAAATTTTGAAGAAGTCAAAATCGCTTTTCGCCGGTTGATCAACATCATTCCCGGCAACGGTTATCTGATTGCGCGCCACGACGACCCGACGGTGCGTGAAATGCTGCCGCGCGCTTTTAGCAAAGTGGCCACCTTCGGTTTCGGCGCCGAAGCCGAATGGCGTCCCAGCGCCATCACCGTGCAGCCCGACGGGAGCGAATTCACCATCGCGCACGGCGGTGAAAAATTCGGGCCGCTGTTCATTCCGCTGGCCGGCGAGCACAATGTGGCCAATGCGACCGCGGTTTTTGCGGCGGCCACACAGCTCGGCATCGCGCCGGAAAAAATCAGCGCCGCCTGGCGCACCTTTCGCGGCGTGCGCCGGCGTTTGCAGGTCAAATATAACGAAAATGATTTGCTGGTGTTGGATGATTTTGCGCATCACCCGACGGAAGTTCGCGAGACGCTGCGCGGCGTGAAACAACGCCATCCGCAGCGCCGGCTGTGGGCGGTGTTTGAGCCGCGCACCGCCAGCACGAAGCGCAAAGTTTTTGAGCCGGAATACATTCGCGCTTTCGAGGCGGCAGATCGCGTCGTCTTCGCGCCGATGCACCGCCCCGATAAAGTGCCGGAGGCCGAGCGGCTATCTTTGGAAAATGTCGTGGACGGCGTGCGGCGTTTGGGCAAGCCGGCCGACATCGTGCCAACCGGGGATGAAATGGCTAATTTCATTATTCAACAAATAAAACGAGACGATATTATTCTTTTCATGAGCAACGGCGACTTCTCCGGAATGCCGGCGTTGTTCGTTGAAAAGCTGGCTCTGCAGGCATAGCCCTGCCGGCGCCGTCTCGCGAGGAAAATAATTGCCAAGAGGAAAAACATGATCGACGAGAGAGAGCAAGGCGGAGCATCAACAGAAGAATTCCATTCGCACGAACCCCAAAATTCTTCCAGCAGCGAGTCCCACCGCACCGAACATGGTCATGGCGGCCATCACGAGCGCAAACGTTTTGATCGCGGACCGCGCCGAGACGGACGGGGCCGCGGCGATGACCGGCGCGGCGGACGGCAAGAAAGAAGGCCGGGACGCTATCGGCCGTCGGGTGAAGGCAGTTTTGAACGGACGGAGGACGATCCGCGCATCACTGCGCTCATTCACGAAACCGAACAGAAATTGACCGACTCAACCCAGCCCGTGGCACTGCCCAATTTGAACGCCTTCGAACGCAAGCAAGTGCATCGCTATTTTGACCGCCTCAAACCGGCGTTTGAAACCAAAACCTATCGCGGCGACGACGAGGTGCATGTGTTGTGGGTTTTTCCGGTGGCCAACTTAAAAAAATTCGCGGAAGCGCAAGCCAAGCAAGCGGTCGACACCGATAACGCTGTGGCGCTGCCGCCGATGGGCAGTTACGAGCGTTTCATCGTGCACAACGTTTTGAAAGAAATCGACAGCATCGAATCCTATTCCGAAGGCGAGGGCGCGGAACGGCACATTTGCATTCAACCGAAAAAATTCGGGAGGGGATTGAAAAAGATTATCAAAAAAATCAAACTGATGTAGGTGGTTTGCTCATTTTCTATGGACGCAGCCTGGTTGCTGGGCATTTCATAACTTTCTGATAGAATCCAGCAACCAGAGTTCACCAATCTTTTTTTGTGTTATCCCCTCCGACTGCCCCCTATTCCCTCCCATGATTTAGCAACAGCTTCTGCGGCGGCACGGTGATTGCATAAGTTTAGCTACGTACGCCGCACAGAAGCTTGTACGTTGCGTTGTTTTGAGACAGGTTGCCCAAAACTGGACGGCGACTGAAAAATTTCCGCCACTCGGCCTACGCACCTCAACGTGTTTTGTGTACTATAAAAAACAATGTACCCGAACTGCTTGCGCCGACTATTTTTCAAAGATTTGATCCGATAGACACAAAAGAACAAACATTCATTCGCAGCCCAAGTTTTGTTCCTGACTTCACGTTTTTTTTATAGAACATGCGCCTTATCTTTATCCTCAGTCTTGGTTTGTTGATCAGCGTGGCTTATTCGGCATTCACCGTCGACAGCTCGGCGTTGAGCGCCTTCAGCCACTTTCCCTTTCTCTGCATTTTGGCGCTGGCCGGCATGGTGATTTTGCCGTGGCTGGCCGATACATTTCGCGTGCAAATTTGGCTGCGCTTTCTTGATAAACGCGAGCGCTTCGCTGACGTGTTTCGCATGACGCTCGCGACCGAAATGGCCTCGGCCATGTCGCCGGCAGCCATCGGCGGCAGCGGCGCGAAATTGGGCTGGATGATCTCGCGCGGTATCGCCCCGGGCGTGGCCAGCTCGATCATGGCGCTCAATGCGCTCGAAGACACCGTCTTTTTTGTTCTGGCCTTGCCCATCGCCCTGCTGTTTTCGCCGGCGGCGGATGACAGCGTGGTGCACAAAATCTTGCAGATGCTGCAACAACGTGATTGGGTCAATAGCCGCAGTGTCGCCATCTTTGTCGTGGTCGCGGCGACGCTCTATCTCACCGGCCGCAGCGTGTGGAAATTGTTGCCCCCGGCTTTTAAAGCACGGGTGAACGGCTGGTCCGAAAAATTTCGCCATCAAGCCGGTCTGGCTAAACAAACGTTTCGTCTCATGATCGCGCAGGGACGCTGGCGGTTTATCGTCACGGTTTTTCTCTCCGGCGTGCATTGGGCGTGCCGTTTCAGCATGTTGACGGTGCTGCTCATGGGCTTGCATCACTACGTTGATCCGTTCAATTTCTTCGCCTCACAATGGCTGGTGTTCATGCTCATGAAACTCGTGCCTTCGCCCGGCGGCACCGGCGGCGCGGAATTGGCTTTTCTCTTTTTCTATCGCTCGTTGCTGCCGGAAGATTTGCTGGGATTGCTGGTGGGAGCGTGGCGGGTGCTGACTTTCACTCTGCCGGTGGGGCTGGCGACGCTGTTGTTCTTGACACTGCTGCGAAACGGAAAATTTATTGATCTGCAGTCGTTTAAAATCACCAAAACAGTAGAAGTGGTATAGTTTGCTGAAACTCATCCCCTCAACTGCTAAATTAAAACCACTTGCTAAAAATCAGCGTAAATCCGTATTGGCAGCATCCTAACAATTTTTTGCAGCTTTGCGCCCCGTCACAATAAAATGCGCCCTCAATTAATTATGATCCTGAATCACGAATTCTAAATTCTGATCCCCCCGCAAAATCCCCACCTCAACGCGATTGCTATCTTTCCTGGCAGCAATCACTTTCAAAAAAGTGTCCAGATCGGGAATTTCTTGTTTATCCAGACGCAACACGATATCACCGGCGCGGATGCCGCTTTCCGCTGCCGCACTTTTTTCAAACACATCGGCGACCAACACGCCCTCGCGGCGTCCGAAAAATTCGGCCAAGGCTTCGGTCAGCGGCTGAATTTTCATACCCCAGCTCGTGAACTCCGTCGGCGATGGCGTGGGTGCCTCCTCATCTTCCCGCCAATCCGTCATCGGCTTGAGCAAATGCGGCATCGCAAAAATCGGCGCATTGACACGCAACGACAAGGCGATGGCATCGCTCGGCCGGGAATCGATCTGATAGGTACGGCCGTTTTGCCGCAGCGCAATTTCGGCGTAATAAACGCCTTCGCGCAAATCGGTGATGGTGATGCGCTCGACTTCGACGTTGAGCGATTTGAAAATATTGGCAATTAAATCATGCGTCAGCGGCCGTTTGGCGGTGCGGCCATCGCGGCCCAGTTGAATCGACAACGCCTGATCGCCGCCCACCGAGATCGGCAGAAATCTTTGCCGGTTTTCGTCGGTCAGCAGCACGGCGATTTCATTGCTGCCCATGCTGGCCTGCAATGAATGCACTTTCATCCGCACCGCGCCGGCATCCTGCGCCAGCGAACAGGAGCTGTGCATTCCTCCCAACGAAACAGCCAACATAAAAACGACGGCGCGGTGCAAAAATTTGGGCGGAGGCATGACGTTCATTTTTCCAAGACTCCCACGACTTCGATGTGGCTCGTATGCGGAAACATATCGACCGGCTGCGCTTTGGTCAAACCGTAACCCCGCAACGACAATTCTTTGACGTCCCGCGCGAAGGTGCTGGGATTGCACGAAACATACACAATACGCCGGGGCGCCAATTCGATGATTTTTTGCAAGACTTTCGGATGCATGCCGGCGCGGGGCGGGTCGATGATCACCACGTCCGGCTGACCCCAGCGGCGCGTAATGAGCGGCACTTGCGCCAGTTCATCTTTTAAATCCCCGCGCACAAACGCGCAATTGGTGATGTTGTTCAAACGGCAATTGACGCCGGCATCGTGAATCGCCTGCGGCACGATCTCGAAGCCGACCACTTGCTTTGCCTGTGGCGCGACAAAAATGGAAATCGTGCCGGCGCCGCAATAAAGATCATAAACAATTTCCTGGCCGGTGAGGCCGGCAAATTCGCGCGCCACGGCGTAAAGTTTCTCGGCGCCGGCGGTGTTCGTCTGAAAAAATGAATTGGCGGAGATTTGAAACACAAACGGGCCGATATGCTCGCGAATATAACCCGGGCCGTGCAAAACGCTTTCCTCTTCGCCGACGGCGATTTGCGCTTTGGAGCGATTGATATTGTGCACGATGGTCGTGATGGCCGGCAAGGCGGCAGTCAAGTTGGCCGCCAGTTGTTGCACGGCGTCGCGGCCCTCCGGCGCCTCGGCGGTGACAAGATTCACCATCACCTCGTTGGTCTTTTTGCCTTCGCGAATCACCACAAAACGCCAAAATCCGGCGTGGCCGAATGTCGTGTAGGGCAGCAGCGGATGTTTTTCCGTAAAAGCGCGAATCACGGCGAGAATTTGATTGCTCAACGGCGATTGCAGATGGCACTCTTCGATGCGCAGCGTTTTGTCGTAGCGATTGCGGGCGTGCAAGCCGAGCGCAAAACTTTTGGGGTGGGTGATTTCATTCCGCGCAATTTCATCGCGCGTCAACCAGCGCTGGCGGGAAAACGAAAACTCCATTTTATTGCGATAGAAAAAAATCTGCGGCGAGCCGATGACGGGCAACACCGGTGGCGCGTCCATTCCACCGATATGTTCGAGCAACTCGTGAATCTGCTGTTGCTTGGCCGCCAATTGAACGGAATAATCAAGGTTTTGCAGCAGACAGCCGCCGCAATCCGCAAAATGACGGCAACGCGGTTCGACAAAATGCGGCGATTGTTGAATGACTGCCAGCGGGCGGGCTTCGGCGTAGCCTTTTTTCTTTTTGAATATCTGCGCGCGCACGCGCTGGCCGGGCAGAGCTTCTTCGACAAAAATCACATAGCCATTCAGCCGTGCCACGCCTTTGGTGCCAAAAGCCAAAGACTCGACATCCAGTTCAAGCTCGGCGCCCTTTTTGAGGTCGATCATTTACGAAAAATTTTAGAAAATCGGGGTTATTCGTTATGGGAATACTCACACCGCGAGCTTCACCAACTCTGTCTGCGGCGGCGTGTGCACTTCTGGTCCGTTCGCGCCGAAATAAACATCAATCTCCGTGCGTACGCCAAATTTCGGCAAATAGATGCCCGGCTCAATGGAGAACGCCAGTCCCGGAATGATGTGACGGGAATCGCGTGTTTCATAGCTGTCCATGTTCACGCCGTTGCCGTGCACCGTCGTGCCGATGCTGTGGCCGGTGCGATGAAAAAAATATTGGCCGTAACCGGCGGCGGTGATATGCTGGCGCACAACTTCATCGACGCGATAACCCGGTACGACTTGTCCGGCGGCAAATTGCTGACGCAAAAAATTCACGGCGCTGTCGCGTCCATCAATAACGGTCTTAAAGGCTTTTTGGACTTCCGGCGGCACGGTGGTTCCGGCATAGCCCATCCACGTGATGTCGGCATAAACGGCGCGCGGCGTGTTCATTTTGCACCACAGATCGAGCAGGATAACGTCGCCTTTGCGGATCGGGCTGTGCTCCTGCGCGGTCGGCGCATAGTGCGGGTTGCTCGCATTCGCATTCACTGCAACGATCGGTGCGTCTTCGCTCGTCGCGCCCGCCGCACGAATTTCCCCCATCATAAATTGCTGGACGTCGTATTCGGTGAGTGAGTGATTGGCTTGCAGCGCCGCTTCGATTTTCTTAAAAGCCTTTTGTTGCGTCGCATGTAAAATTTGGGCGGCGGCAATATGGCTCTGCCGCTGTTCGGCGTCCCAGCGCGCTTGAAAGAGCTGCGTGAGGTTGGCCGATGAAACGATATCCGCACCAAAAGAACGCAGCAGTTCCAACATGCCGGCGTCGACATACGCCACGGTCGGCACATCATTCATCGGCGAGTATTCCATGGCCAAGCGCGGATTCGGCTTGCCGGTGCTCTGGAGCAAATCGCGCAAGCATTGGTGCAGTTCCTGCCAACCGGCGTAATAAACCACCCGGCCCGGCAAGGGAGGAAAATTGGCCTGCTCAATTTTATGGCCAAGCAGCGTCGGCGCGCCGGTCGCCGGAATGAGATAAAACCAGCGACGCGTGACCATGTGTCCGCCAAAATCAAACAAGGCCCCCGCCACGGCGTTGATATAATGAAAATCATAGATCAACCACCCGTCGAGATTTTCGCCAACGAGCGCTTTTTGCACTTCGGCGAGATCCAACAACAGGCCTTTTGCGGCCGAGCTTGACATAACTCCTCCTCTCCACAAGTTTAAACGAAAAACCACACACCATTTGCAAAAATAATTTACAACCAAACAATTTCAAAAGCAAGTCATCATTCCAGCCTCAATTTTACACCGACACCATCTCAATTCGCACAGTCGCGCTTTGTCCTGTGCGAATGCTATCCGGGCGCAATGCGCTGGGGCGAATTCGCGAAGCGCAGCCTCAGGATGGCCTTGCGACTTGCGGCGCCGGTTTCCATTTTAAAAATGATTCAGCAGGTCGGGACGGCGCGCGCCGGCATAACGGCGGCGCCAATGCGTTTCATCGAGGCTCGAAATGATGACGCCGGCGCTGAGTGTGGCATGGACAAAACGCCGCTCCGCCAAATAAATGCCGACATGATTGATCCACGCGCCTTTCGCCGTGCGGCGTTGAAAAAAGACCAAATCAGCCGTTTGCAAGCTACTTTCGCTGACGGCTTGGCCAAGCTTGTACATGGCCGCGGCGTTGTGCGGCAAGTTGACGCGATACGCCTCGGCAAACACCGCTTTGACCAGGCCGGAACAATCGACGCCGTTCGGGTCAGTGCCGCCGGTGCGGTAGCGCGTGTGGCGAAAAGCATCAAGACTGGCGATCAAACGAGCACGCAAAATATCGCCCGCTGAAAGTCCTGGCGTTTGAATAGGAATCGTTCGGTGGAGATAACGCGGTTGGGGCGGCAGGCCACACCCCAACGCGGTAAAAAAGACCACAAGCAAAAGAAAAGCCGATACTTCCCCTCGTGACCGGCAACGCCGTGGCGTTGCCGAGGTGCAGTGCATGGTTGAATCCCTTCAGTGGGTTGGAGCGCTTTGGTATTCTTCCTAATGATAAAGCCTCCTCCTCCAACGCACTGAATCATGAGGCAGCGAATACGCCTCATGGCAGACGGGCCGTCTGCGTTACGACAAATGCGGTAGTATCAAAGTACCATTGGAAAGCAAAAGTGCAGAAAAATTCTCCGGAACGGACGGCGCCGCCGGCAACCAGGTTTTAGCTATTTCCAGCGCTTCCTGCAAAGATTGCGCCGGAACGCAACCGAGACGCTGCACCTGCCTGGCCTCAAGCGCGGTGACCATGATGATGCGAAACTCGCGGGTGCGCTGCAACGTGGCCAGCGCCACTAATTCATCAATCGGTTGATGGTGAAATAAGTGCGGCGATAACCCGGGCGAGGGGGACAGCAGCGTTTCGTTTTCCGCGTTGGGAATGGAATTTTCTAAACTGCTGAGCCAGTTCGACAGCGCGGGCGAGCCGATTCCCCCGGGGCATTCTGCCATCCAGATAACGACGCCGCCCGTTCGCAGCGTTTGCGTTGCGCGATGCAGCGTGGCATACGCCGAGCGAAAATTGTCATCATACGGCGCCCCGCCACAACTTGCTAAAACCAGCATCACTCCGGCTTCCGGGGTTGCCGGCAATGCCGCCATTCGCGAGGGAATGGGCAACGCAAACATATTATCGATTGCCTTGCAGCCGGCAGCAAAGGCCTGCAGCGGTTCGCCAGCCACCGCGCCGACGATTTGCTGCTGATCGTTCAAAACCGTATGCAGCAAAAAATCGACGGTGATAAAACGAAAGGCTTCGCGGCTGTCTTCTTGCAGGGGATTGCCTTCGACGCTGGCATCGCGGCAGCGCGCCTGCACCTGCGGCATTTCAGCATCGAGCGCGTGCGCAAAATGCCGGCGGATGGTCTCTGCCCCGGCACAGCCCGGCACGATGAGCCGCGGGCCGCCGCCGTATCCGGCAAACGGATGATGCGTCACGTTGCCACAAAGCAAAACGGCATCCGTCTCCAGCAGCAAACGATTGATAAAAACCGGGGTGCCGCGCTTCGTTAAGCCGGCGTATTCGAGCGACTTGTGATCACGCGGGTCATGCCAAAATACGCGAACCGCATCACCAACCCAGGAAGAAAGCGGAGGCGTGGCGCGGACGCGTGGCCCCAACGAGTCTGCCCCTGCCGTCACCAGAATACGAATTTCTTGATCCGGCACATGCAAGCGGTTTAAACGTTCCCGCACCAACGGCAGATAAAACTCCGCGCCAGCCCCTTCGGCGGGATCAGGCATCACGATCAAAACATTGCGGCTGCCGCGAAAAATCTGGTTGAAGGGATGGCATCCCAGCGTTCGGTCCAAAGCTTGGTTTACAATATCCGCCGGCTTTTGCAACGTGGCAATGTGCTTGATCTGCGATTCAAAAATTTGTGGCCCCGAATTTCCTTTCATGCGTTTGCCAAGAAAATCCGGGAGTTCGCCCATCAGGCATTCCGCGCCATATTTAAATCGAAGTTCCATAAAACCAATCAGAGTTCAGCGCATTAGATCCAACTTTTAATCAAGGTATTAGAAATTCGGAAAAATGTCAATGCCTATTGTCGCGGTGTGGTAATTTTACAACGGCCGGATTTTAAAAAGGACGCCTATCGTTCTATTTTAAAACACTGTTTTCAGATGAGACAATAAGGTCATTTTTAGCTGGCAATTGCGCCGGGGGTGGTGTCCGAGTTTATTTTATAAAAAACAAATTCTTATATTTACAAGGTTGTCTTTCAACGTTGTGGCATAAGATTAGCAATAGGTGAACATGCACAGGTAAGTGCTCTTTGAAACAACCCGATAACCTTTAAACGACTCTAAAGGATTTTCGGCACTCCTATTGACTGACGTCTCGGAGCTGAGAGCAGGAGCTGTAAATTGAAAGAGATCTTACTATTCGGACGAGTCGAACATGAGGACTTGATTTGCAACGTCATGGAGCATGCCCAAGGCTACAAGTTTCGACACACCAGCAGCGCCACTAAAGC
This sequence comes from bacterium, assembly GCA_022072515.1. Taxonomy (GTDB): domain Bacteria; phylum Zhuqueibacterota; class Zhuqueibacteria; order Zhuqueibacterales; family Zhuqueibacteraceae; genus Zhuqueibacter. The sequence continues at coordinate 6,402 of JAJVHT010000125.1, read as the reverse complement.
GCTGAAAATGTTGGAGAAAACCTCGCCAGATTTCATCATGGTCACTGGCAACATTGGAAAAAATGGCGATGGGAGTTACTATATTGAACTGTAAATAAGGCATTTGCAGAACTAAAGCACTATAGAAGTTTGCCTGTTGCAGTTTGTTCTTTCTCGTTGGTTTTATCTCGGCTACCCCATCATCCAATATACTTCCATCCTTAAAAAGGTGACGCCTGTATGGGTTTTTCTTTTTAAGGACACCTACCCCAAAGAAAGGGACACGGTTTCGCGCGCTGTGTCCCTTTTTATTTTTGTCGCAGAAATGTATCATCGTAAAACAGGACACGATTGACCTATCCATTGCCGGTGCATTACTCGATCAGTTAATTCAAGAGTACAAAAACTCCCCATTTTATAATCCCAAAAAAATTATTAAAAAAAGCAAGCGCGGCACCACAGCGCTTGGACCGAATTAGATATCTCCTCATTATCAATGTAGATTATTGGTGCGCGCTTCTTTATCTTGCAAGGATAATGCGGCGCGAGGTGAATTTACGGGTTGTGCTGAATCGCAAGGTATGTTGCAAATCTCTGTGTTGGTAGCATTATTATCTACGGTACAAGGCGAAGCGCAAAATAAAACAGTTCAATTTTTTTAAATTTTTACGCATATTTTTAAAATTGATCTTGCAAATCGCATTTTGATAACTTATTTTATGGGTGCAAGGCTGCAAGTGAATCAACCTTGAGTGCAGTACTTTACCGGCAACGTTTTTCACCTTTGTGGAGGAAAAAATGGAAAACTTCGATTACATGCCCAACACGGACGACGACTACGAGGACGAAACGGACGACATGGAGGAAATGTCGTTTGATTCACCGGAACCGGTGTCCGTGATGGAAGAGGCCGAACCGGTCGCAATGCCAGCCGTTTCCGCCGTTGAACCCATGGCCGCCCCAGTGGCCGCGCCCGTAAAGGCCGCCAAAAAGGCTGCCCCCAAAAAACGGGTGGTGAAAAAACCGGCGGCCAAAAAAACGGCGAAAAAAGCGGCGGCAAAAAAACCGCGGGCAAAGAAACCGGCCGCCAAGAAAGCCAAAGCCGCAAGCAAAAGAAAACCGGCCAAAGGCAAAGCGAAAACCGCTAAAAAAAGCGGCGCCAAAAAGGCGAAAGCGAAGAGCCGTCGGTAACACCGGCCGGTTGAAAGTTTAAATCTCATTCCCGGCAGCGAGAAAGTCACCGGTTGCTCAAGTGAGTAGCCGGTGCAGCCTTGCGTTGATCGCACGAGAGGCCCGATCGTGCGGGCTGCCGCGTTGTCCCTCCGCAACTGTTTGCCTCGCACCCCCACAGAACGTGGCGGCGCCGAACCCTATTTTCCGTGCAAAGTGCGAAGAAATTTTTCTCCCCGCGAGAAAGGCAAATGGTGACCTGGTTCGGAGGGATTTTATTTTAAAGGAAAGTTTGAGAGGAGATGGAACTTAATATCAAGGAACCGCTGCGTTCCCGGCTGGAAGTCGCCCTGGAAGCCTGCTGGCGCGCGGGTAAAATCACCCTCGAATATTTTCAAACCGGCGTTCCTGTCGAATTAAAAAGCGACCAGACGCCGGTGACGATTGCCGATCGCCGCGCCGAAGAGGAGATTCGCGGCTGGCTCACGCGCTATTTCCCGGATGACGCCATCGTCGGCGAGGAAGGCGGCAGCACCACGCCGGCGCGGAACACGAACACCACTTGGTATATCGACCCGATTGACGGCACAAAGGCGTTCATCTGCGGCGTGCCGTTTTATGGCGCGTTGTTGGCGTGCGAAATGCAAGGCCGGGTCGTTCTCGGTGTGGCCCATTTTCCGGCGCTGGGAGAAACCGTTTGGGCCGCGCAAAACGCCGGTTGCTATTGGAATGGCCGCCGCGCCCGCGTCTCGGCAGTGACTAAAATGGACGAGGCGGTTTTGCTGACGACGGATTTTTTTCGGATGGAAACGATGGGCTACGATGCCGCGCTCGAGCGGTTGTGCCGCTCGACCAAATTGCAGCGCACGTGGGGCGATGCGTATGGCCACATTCTAGTGGCCACCGGTCGCGCCGAAATCATGCTCGACCCGCGTATGGCGGTGTGGGATAATGGCCCGTTGCTGCCCATTCTCGAAGAGGCCGGCGGCCGCTTCACCGATTGGCAGGGCAACGCGACCATTCACGGCGAGAATGCTTTTTCGACCAACGGCCATTTGCATGAGGCCGTCGAACAGATGTTGCCCCCAAAATCATAAACACGATGTGGCTATTCAGTATCGCCCGGGCGCTTAATTCCGTGAGCGAAAGTAAATTTGCCAGGTTGAAAAAATTTCATAAAATGCGTGCCCCGGGTGGTGAAATAGCTGAATTGTTACAACACGATGAATAAAACGCAAACCATGAAACATAGTTTTTAGCAATCGCGTTTTAAGTTTTGCGTTTCACGGACTCGCCAAATTTTTGTTCTGCACAAAATCACGATATCGCGACTCAATCTTTCCCACCTGTAAGCGGTCGCTGGCAAACAACTCTTTCAAAAAGGCGGCATACGACATGCGGTCGAGTTTTAAGCCTGCTTCCAAATAGGAATAAATCACGCCAGCGAGCACATGCACGCCGCCCTCGTGCCGCTCCAGATACAAACGCACGGCTTCGGCGGCGTTGCTGCCATTAACGCCCATGAGCTGCGAGATTACCCGCCGCCGCTCCGACAAAAACAAATCCGCCGCCAGCACCACTTCTTCACGCGCATAGGCTTGAAAATTCCGATAGCCCAACGCCGGATCCGCTTGCGCCAGTTTTTGTTGCAAGAACGGATCGGCGCGCAACGCCGCAAACGATTCGGCCAAAACCGAATCGACCAAGGCCTCGCCATGCGGATGCAATAATTCATGATAGGCGCTTTTCACGGTGACATACATCGGATAATTGGCATCGGTGAGATAGCATTGTGGCGTCAGGCGAATGGCGTGCGGCTGCAACAGCCACAGCGCCAACACTTCCAGACTGTCCGGCACCTTGCCGTTCCGCAGGAAACGTTCAATATCGCCGGTAACGTCGTAGGATTGCAACTCCTGTTGAACGCGCGGCAGCTTCGCAGTGATTTTCGGATACAGCGTTTGGTACCAATACCCCTCGAAACCGGCTTTTTGTAAATACGCCAGCACCGTGCGCAAATGCGGTTGGAGAGTCTGCCATTGTTGCCAATTCTTTTCGCCGGAAAAATCGGAAGCCGTCAAACGGCGGCGGACCGCGGCTTCGTCATCCAACGCGGCCAGAATCGCCGCTATGCTGTCTTCAGCGGCCAGAACGGAAAACCAAATGCACAAACGCGGGCCCGGCGGTTGGTGCGGCCCGATCGCCGCATCGATTTTTTTTAGCGCGGCGGTGACGGGCGGCGGCAATAGGCGCGTCCATTCTGCTTGCACCTCGCTATAATACTTTTTGTAAAGCTCGCGACCAGTGAGAATGCCGATGAAACTGCCCAAATCATATTTGAAAGAAGTTTTGACCGTCCAGTGGGTCTTGAAATGCGGCACGGTTTTCGGTTTTTCATTACAGCCGCCTTGCCAAAGGAGCATACCGACGAGCAAGGCGAACCTTGTCAGTTTCGTGAGGCGCATGATTCTTTCCAATTAAGTCCAAGCTTGTTCAAAATTTTTCTTGCCCATAAAATGTAACTCGTCATTTATATCGAAAGCTCTTCGCGTTAAGCCGCCGCTTGCACGAGCGGCAAGGTATCACGAAACTGGCGGCGCGCGAGAAACGCGTAGTGTCCACCGCGCCGCAGCAACTCATCGTGCCGGCCGATTTCCACCACGCGGCCATTTTGCAACACGACGATTTTATCCGCTTCGACCACCGTGGAAAGGCGATGCGCAATGATGATCGTCGTCCGGCCGCGCATCAGCCGCGCCAGCGCTTCTTGAATTAGATGTTCCGATTCCGAATCGAGCGAGGAAGTCGCCTCATCGAGAATGAGAATACGCGGATCTTTCAAGAACGCGCGTGCAATGGCGATGCGCTGGCGCTGCCCGCCGGAAAGCTTGATACCGCGCTCGCCGATCACCGTGTCGAATCCACCCGGCAGCGTTTTGATAAACTCCGTCGCGTTGGCGGCTTCGGCAGCCGTATGCAACTCAGTTTCCGTCGCCTGGGGCCGGCCGTAGAGCAAATTCTCGCGCAGGGTCGTGCTAAACAGAATCGAGTCTTGCAACACGAGGCCGATTTGGCGGCGCAACGATTTGAACGTCACCTCGCGTACATCCGTGCTATCCAGTAAAACGCGGCCGGCGGTGACATCGTAAAAACGCGGAATGAGGCTCACCAGCGTCGATTTGCCGGAGCCGCTCGCGCCGACCAGCGCCACCATTTCACCCGGCTTAATATCGAAATCGATGCCGAGCAGCGTCGGCATTTGCTGTTCGTAAGCAAAATTCACCTGTTCAAAGCAAACGTGACCTCGAAGGCGAGACAGCGTCAGCGCGTTCGGCTTCTCGGTAATTTGCGGCGCGATGTCGAAGTATTCGAAGATACGCTCGATGGCCGCCAGCGAATTGCTGACGATCAAGCCCAATTCACTAAAGCGTTGCAACGGGAAATACAGCGACCCGAGAAAGCTGTAAAAGGCGATCATCGTGCCGACGGTCATCTCCGCCCGCAAGACGAACAAGGCCGCGATCCAGACCACCACCAGCGGGGCGACGGTGGTGAGGAAGCCGCTGATGGCCTGATTCCACGAGCTGAGGTGAACATTGTAAATGAACATATCGGACAGTTCGTGATTGGCATGAAAGAACTGCCGGGCTTCGCGGCGTTCTTGGTTAAACGCTTTGACGACGCTGATGCCGCCGATTTTTTCCTGCAAATCGCCGCTGATCTCTTCCAGCTTTTCCTGCGAGGCACGGCTGGCCTTTTTGATGCGCGGGCTCATGTAACGAATCAACACAACGTAACACGGCATCACCGCCAGCGCCACCCAGGCGAGACGCGCTTCCAAATAAAACAGAATATAAATAATGAAAATGAGCGAGGCGCTGTCCATCCACACATTGGTCAGCGCGCTGCCAACAAAGTTCTGCGCCAGCGCCACATCGCTCATAAAACGCGAGACGATGGAGCCGGAACGCTGCGTCGAAAAAAAATGATGCGACATGCGCTGGATGTGCAGGTAAAAATCAAAACGCAGGTCGAACACCAAACGGTGGCCGGCGCGGCCGGCGAGATCACTCCGGTAAAATGTGGCAATCGCCAACATAATATAAATGACCAGCATCGTCAGGGCGAGGGCATTCAGCAGACCAATTTTGCCGTTGCCGAGAATGGGAAGCAGCGCCGCCACTTTTGTCGTCCACCACCCGAATATTCGGCTCGTAGCCTCCCGCGTTGAAGCCATCGCGTTCGCCGTAGATTGGCTGACGAGAATGTCGTCGGTGATGAATTTAAGCGCGAGTGGAAAAATGAGGGGAAGGCAAAACTTGAGAATGCCCATGGCCGACGCTCCTGCCACCAGCCAGCGATACGGTTTCACGTACGCCAAGAACCGGCGGAGCGGCGAACGACGCTCCTTCAAAACTCAATCCGTCCTTTCTATAAACGTCTGCCCGTTACTCTGTCAATCGCCCTGGCGGTTAAATTGAGCTGGCGAACGGGCCAACAAACACTCGTTTTACTCAATCACAATCCGCAGCCGTTTGTTGATCTTGCCTTTGCTTTCGTGACCAATAATCTTGATGCGGCCAACTTCCGCTGTGTTGGCGACGTGAGTGCCGCCGTCTGCCTGCAAATCGAGGCCGACGATTTCAACGGTGCGCACGTTTTGAATGCCCTCCGGCAGCAAATTGATTTTGGTGCGGATCAAATCCGGAATTTGAAAGGCCTCCGCGCGCGGTAGAATGCGTACACGAATTTCCCGCGCCGCCGCGATTTCGCTATTGATCGCCGCTTCGACGCGCTCGGCAAAATCCACGTTGATATGCTCCAACTCAAAATCCATGCGGGCTTTTAGCGGCTCCATATTGCCGCCGGTGACGGGCACGCCGAAATCACGCCAAATAACCCCACACAAAATATGCAGCGCCGTGTGCGTGCGCATAAGCGCATAACGGCGCTCCCAATCCAACATGCCAACGACCTCATCTCCCGGTTGCAGATTTCCGGCATCGGGATAATGCAAAATCATCTCCCCTTTTTTCTCAACTTTACGGAGCGACACTTCCTGGCTGCGGCAGCGGATGAACCCGTAATCTGCCGGTTGCCCGCCGCCGCCTGGATAAAAGGCGGTTTGATCGAGAATAAGCGCGCCATCTTGCAGCGCCAAAACTTTGGCAGAGAATCGTTTGAGATAGCTGTCGGTTTGATAAAGAAGCTGAGTATTCATTTCTATCTTGCCGTATCTAACCACTGTAAAAT
>JAJVHT010000112.1:42795-45048 GCA_022072515.1 bacterium | reverse complement strand
GGTTCATTTTATCAATGTCCTGTCTAAATAGCAAGCGGCGGTGAAATTATTTTTAAAAATGGAAAGTTAAAATGAGCAACATCACCAACGTGAAGGTTGCAAGATTTGAACCGAGGTGAGCAACGTAAGGAAAAGTACAATGAAAATCGCAGTTGGCAGCGACATGAAAACACATCTCACGGATATTGTTGTCGATGACTTGAAGAAACGGGGACATGAGGTCGAGATTTTCGGCGCGCTGGTTAAAACCCCGGCATTGTGGGCGCAGGTCGCCGTTGATGTTGCCGAAAAGGTTGCCGCAGGAAATTATGCGCAAGCCGTCCTTTTTTGCTGGACGGGAACGGGGATCAGTTTGGCGGCAAACAAAGTGCGCGGCATTCGTGCGGCGTTGTGCCACGACGCCGAAACCGCGCGCGGCGCGCGCCAGTGGAACGACGCGAATATTCTCGCGATGAGCTTGCGCGCCGTTTCAGAACAAGTGGCGAAAGAAATTCTCGACGCGTGGTTTGGCGCTTCACCCAGCACGGATCCGGAAGACGTGGCGGCGCTGGAGTATTTGAAAAAAGTGGAAGAAAAAAGTATGCTGACGTCGTCTGCTTCGTAGAACGGCAACAATAGCCATTAAAGAATTGGAAGAGCGGGTGCAAGCCAGCGGCGCGAAGATTGCCGTCTTGCTTTTAAGACGATCAGATGATTGCTTAAAAAGCATTTGACACGAGTGGAAAATTCGATTATCTTATGCGAGGAAAAACGTTTTCTTTCACAGTTTTTATATCGCCCCATATTCATCTCCAAACCGCAAAGGAAGCCAGATGAAAGACCAGCCAGACAACAAAAAACCAGGCATGTCCCGCCGGCAATTTTTGGGCACCGCCGGCGCCGCCGCGGCGTTTTCGATTGTGCCGCGTCGCGTTCTTGGCGGCCCGGGTTACATCCCGCCGAGTGACAAGATCAATCTTGCGATCATCGGCGTCGGCGGGCAGGGTACATATGACATGACACAATTCATGCAACTGCCGGAAGTGCAGGTGATCGCGGTCGCCGATCCCGTTCAGGAAATGGATTACAGCAAAGTTTATTTTGGCGGTGTCAAGGGCCGCGAGCCGGCGAAACAATTGGTGAATGACACCTATGCCAAACAAACCGGCAACGGCGGCTACAAAGGCTGCAATGCCTACGTCGATTTTTACGACATGCTCGAAAAAGAAGCCGGTATCGACGCCGTTTGTGTCTCGACTACGGACAATCTGCATGCGTTTGCCGCGATGGCGGCGATGCGCAAAAAGAAACACGTGTATTGCCAGAAGCCGTTGACACACGATGTTTGGGAAGCGCGCCAACTGACTCTGGCCGCGCGCGAGCACAAAGTCATGACGCAAATGGGCAACCAGGGCCGCGCCGGTGAAGGCAATCGTTTGATGGTGGAATGGATCGAAGATGGTGCGATCGGCGATATCACCGAAATGCATGCGTGGACGGACCGGCCGGCAGGTTATTGGCCGCAGGGCGTCTCGCGCCCTGATTATGTGCCTGCGGTTACACCGAGCACGATTGATTGGGATCGTTGGGTCGGACCGGCGCCGATGCGGCCGTATCATCCGAGCTATTTGCCATTTTATTGGCGCGGCTGGTGGGATTTTGGCACCAGCGCATTGGGCGATATGGGCTGCCACATTTTAGACACGCCGGTGTGGGCGCTCAAGCTCGGCCACCCAATTGCCGTGCAAGCGAGCTCTTCGCCATTTACGGAAGACAGCGGCCCCATCGCCTCGGTGGTGACATTCGAATTTCCGGCGCGCGGTAAAATGCCGCCGGTGAAGTTGATGTGGTACGAAGGCGGATTGACGCCGCCGCGGCCCCTCGAGATCGAACCGGGCCGGCGTGTTGGCGATGGCAGCGGTATGCTGTTTATCGGCACGAAAGGCATGATCATGTGCAACACGTATGCGGAGCAGCCGCGCCTCGTTCCTGAAACGAAAATGAAAGCTTATAAACAGCCGCCGAAGCGCCTCAAACGCGTGCCGAACGGCCTGGCCGGCATTTATGCGGATTTTATTAACTCGATTAAAACCGGCGAACCCGCGTGTTCGAATTTTGATGTCTCCGGACCGTTGACCGAAATCGTGTTGATGGGCAATCTCGCTGTGCGCGCGAACGCATCGTTCCAGGACAAAGGCCTGCGCGGCCAACGCCTGCTGTGGGACGGCGAGAAGATGGAAGTGACGAACATCCCCGAAGCCAACAAATACGTCA
>JAJVHT010000112.1:27132-42695 GCA_022072515.1 bacterium | reverse complement strand
CGCGTGATCGACGCCATCAAGCGGCAGGCCGAAGAATTAGTCTACGCCGGGCCAAGCATGGCCTCGCGCGTTCGCGCCGAGATCGGACGCGAGCTGGCCGCATTGACGCCGGGCGATCTCAATAAATTTTTCTTCACACTGGGCGGCGCCGAGGCAAACGAAAACGCGATCAAAATGGCGCGCGCTTTTACCGGGCGGCAGAAAATTCTGGCACGCTACCGTTCCTATCATGGTGCGACCGCGGGCGCGATCACGCTCACCGGCGATCAACGCCGCTGGGCCAATGAGCCGGGTATCTCCGGAGTCATCCGCACTTTTGATCCGTACAAATACCGCTCGCCGCTTTATCAAGCCGGCGATAGCGACGAAGTTTTCGCGCGCAAATGTCTCGATCAAATTGAAGAGACGCTGATGTACGAAGGCCCGCAGACGGTGGCCGCAATTTTCATCGAAACGGTGACGGGCACCAACGGCATCATCATCCCGCCCAATGGCTACCTGCCGGGCCTGCGTGAAATCTGCGACCGCCACGGTATTCTGCTGATCTGCGACGAAGTGATGGCCGGACTGGGCCGCACGGGCGCGTGGTTCGCGGTGGATCATTGGAATGTCGTGCCCGATATCATCACTTTGGCCAAAGGCCTGACCTCCGCGTACATGCCGCTCGGCGCCGTCGCCATCAGCGAGAAAATTTATGATTACTTCCGCAAAAATGTTTTTTATGGCGGTTTGACTTACAGCGCGCATCCGATGAGCCTGGCCGCGGCGGTGGCGAACTTGCGCGTGCTCAAAGAAGATGATTTGGTCGGCAACTCCCAACGCATGGGTGCCGTGATGGCGCATCTGATGGAGAGTTTAAAAGCCAAGCATCCATCGGTTGGCGACGTGCGCAATATCGGATTGTTTGGCGCGATTGAACTGGTGAAGAATCGTCAAACCAAAGAACCGATGGCCTCTTACGCCGGCGCCAGTCCGGAAATGGCCAGGCTGGGCGCGTTCCTGAAAGAGCATGGCGTCTATGCTTTCACCTGGCGTAATCTGCTCCACACCAATCCACCGCTGTGCACAACCGAAGCCCAATTACGCGAAGTATTCGAAATCATCGATGCGGGCTTGGCGATTACGGATGAGGCAGTCACCAATCAATGAAAAATTATGCAGACCTACGAACCGCATCAGTTGAACCGACTGGAGGAATTGAAGGGCATACCATTGGCCTCATTTCCGGCACGCGCCATCGCTTTTGTCATTGATTTTCTCGCCGCTTTTGTGCTGTTTACGTTGATCGCGATTTATGGCGCGAAACTGCTTTACTATCTTGGCCTGCTCGACCCGAACACGAATTACAACTTTAAATTTGATTTCACCCACTGGTACAGTCTTGTTTTCATCGTGTTTTATTTCGGTCTGTGCACTTACTTGGGCAAGGGGCAAACACCGGGAAAATGGCTGCTGAAAATTCGCGTGCTTTCGCTGACCCATGAACATATTTCGCTGTGGCACGCCATCGAGCGCGCCTTGGGCTATGGCGCTTCGGCGCTGGAGCTGGGTTTCGGTTTTCTGCAATATTTTATTCACCCCAACAAACAAACCGTGCATGATCGCATCGCCGAGACGATTGTGATCAAGCAGAGTAAGAAAAGTTGAGATTAATTTTGTAAACCACGACATACCGGATGCTTTTGGGAATAACATTGCAGAAGAAGTGCTGCTATTTTTAAACGGGTAGATGGAGATCCTTCACAAAATTTTTCCGTAGGAGGTTGTCATGACCACATTAGACATGCTCTGGCTCCCAATTTTGTTGTCCTCCGTAATCGTTTTCGTCGTGAGTTCCATCATCCACATGGCCATGCCCTGGCACAAGAGCGACTATCCCCCGGTCCCGAACCAAGACCAACTGATGGACGCGCTTCGACCATTCGCCATCCCACCGGGCGACTACATGGTTCCCCGCCCCTCCGACCGGCAAGACATGCGTTCGCCGGAGTTCACTGAAAAGTTGAAGAAAGGTCCGGTGATGATGCTCACGGTCTGGCCGAATGGTCCGACGCCGATGGGGATGAATCTCATTCTCTGGTTTCTCTATGCGGTGATTGTCGGGCTTTTCGCCGCGTATGTCACCGGACGCGCGTTGTCCGCCGGGGCGAACTATCTTCACGTGTTCCGGTTCGTTGGCACCGTGGCATTCATGGGATACTCCGTCGCACTCTGGCAGATGTCGATTTGGTATCGCCGCGCCTGGAGTACGACGATCAAAGCAACGATTGATGGTTTGATTTATGCGCTCCTGACCGCGGGCACGTTTGGCTGGCTGTGGCCGCGATAGCTCGCTACCACGCGGCGTAAGCACAGCAGAAATTATATTCGAGGTGTTGCCGCGCTTTTCGGAAAATAGTTAGAACCGCGAAACAATGCTGATGAACGCTTATATTTTTTATTCGCGTTCATTCGCGGTTAAAAACGCACACTGCTTGGTTACCCCGTCTCACCTCAGCACCGCTGTGAAGTTTGCGGCGGGTCATTTTTTGCAATAGCCACGCTAAATGAAAGGCGCGTCATGATGAAATTTTCCCTACTCATTTTAACTACTCTCGGAGTTGCTTTATTGACTACTGATCTACCCACTGAGAATAGCGTCAAACTCACTAAAGTCGCGGAAGTGCCTGGCTATAGCGAAGGCATTGTCTTCGATCATAGCGGCAATGCTTACATCTCCGACATTCCAAACGGAACGATCTATCGCATCACCAGCGATGGTCAGGCAAACGCTTGGGCGACCACCGGCGCCCCCAACGGCCACAAGATTTTGGCCGACGGCACACATCTCGTCTGCGATGGAAGCCAGCACGCGGTTTTGCATCTTGATAAAAATGGTAAGCTTCTCGACAAAGCTTCTTCCGAATGCGAGGGGAAGCCGCTGCGCGCGCCGAACGATTTGACGTTGGATCCACGGGGTGGTTTTTATTTCACTGACCCCGGCGGCTCGGATGAAAAAAATCCAATCGGCACGATTCATTATGTCGATGCCGCGGGCAAGACCCATCTCGTCGCAGAAGGGTTGGCCTTTCCCAATGGCATCGTGCTGCGTCCCGATGGCAAAACGCTGCTTGTGGGCGAAAGCAAATTCAATCACATTCTCGTGTATGCCGTTCTCGCGCCGGGCAAGCTGGGAGGAAAAAACGTCTTTGCGCAGTTGCCCACAAAAACCGGCGACCAAATCGACAATCAACCTGATGGCATGTGTCTGGATCGCGATGGCAATCTTTATGTCGCGCATTACGGCATGCATCAAGTACAAGTTCTGAGTTCGGAGGGAAAAGTGTTACGCCGTTATCCAGGTGGCAACTTGACGACGAGCAACGTGGCGTTTGGCGGCCCCAATTTGGATCAACTTTACATCACGGGCGCCCTGGGTGAAGAGAAAACGACGCCTGGTGGGCTTTTCCGTTTGGATTTAAAGGGAGTTAAAGGTTTGAAGATTCTACCGAAATGAGGAGAACAAGTTTTATTAACACGAGGCAATTATGACTTACTTGCCATCTCCATCTCGTTACGAGGCCATGCGCTACAACCGCTGTGGGCGCAGTGGCCTCAAGCTGCCGGTGATTTCACTGGGGCTGTGGCACAACTTCGGCGGTGTCGATGTGTTCGAGAACTGCCGCGCCATGATTCATCGCGCGTTTGATCTCGGCATCACGCATTTCGATTTGGCGAATAACTATGGCCCGCCCTATGGCTCGGCGGAAGAAACGTTCGGAAAAATATTGCAGAAGGATCTCAGCGCTTATCGCGACGAGTTAGTTATTTCCTCAAAAGCCGGCTGGGATATGTGGCCAGGGCCGTATGGCAATTTCGGCTCGCGCAAATATCTCGTTGCCAGTCTCGATCAAAGCCTCAAACGCATGGGTTTAGAGTACGTCGACATTTTTTATCATCATCGTCCCGATCTCGAAACGCCGCTGGAAGAAACCATTGGCGCGCTTGACCACATCGTCCGTAGTGGTAAGGCGTTGTATGCCGGCATTTCATCCTACGATGCGCCGCGTACGCAGCAGGCTGCTAAAATCCTGCGCGCGCTGGGCACACCCTGTTTGATCCATCAGCCGATTTACAACCTGTTCAATCGTTGGGTGGAAAATGGATTGCTGGACGTGTTACAAGAGGAGGGCCTCGGCTGCATTGCGTTCTCGCCGTTGGCACAGGGAATGTTGACCGACCGTTATTTGAGCGGCATTCCCGCTGATTCGCGCGCCGGCCGGCCGACAGGATTTCTGCGCAGTAAAGATGTGACTGCCGAGAAATTGGAAAAAGTCCGCAAACTGCAAGCGCTGGCCCAACAACGTCAACAATCTTTGGCGCAAATGGCCGTTGCTTGGGTGCTGCGGCATCCGAGTATGACCTCGGCGCTGATCGGCGCAAGCCGCGTGAGCCAGATCGAGGAGATTGTTGCGACGCAAGAGCATCTAAAGTTTTCTGAGGCGGAATTAAAGCGTATTGATGATATCTTACAAAATATTCCCAATGGATAAGTTTTTTATTGGATGAGTTTGCCTGATATGCAAATTTTGAAAGGAATCACCTGATGAAACCAACTCTCAAGCTTGGAATGGTCGGCGCCGGCTTTGTGGCAAATTTTCATGCCCGGGCGCTGACGCAAGTACGAGGCGTCGAAATCGCCGGCATTACGGCCAAAGCCAAAGCCGAAGAACTCGCGAAAATGGTAAAGGCCAATGGCCTTGGTGACGGTGTGGTGTATGCGAATGTTGCCGAAATGGCAAAACACGTTGACGCCATCGCGATCTTTACGCCAAATTTCACCCGCCTTGAAATTGTCGAAGAAATTGCCGATGCCGTCAAAAAAGGCGCGGCGTTGAAAGGATTGATCTGCGAGAAACCGTTGGCGCGCAATATGAAAGAAGCCCGGCGCCTTATCGCGCTTGTGAATGAAGCAAAACTCAAAACAGCGTATTTTGAAAATCAAATTTTCATGAAGCCGATTCGCACGCAATTGCAGCAGCTCGCGCCGCAGCAAAAAACCATGGGCCCGCTCGTGCTGGCCCGCTCGGCGGAAGAGCACGGCGGTCCGCACGAAGGGTGGTTCTGGGATCCGACGCGGCAAGGCGGCGGTGTGCTTTTGGACATGGGCTGCCACAGCATCGCGGTCGGCTGGTATTGCCTCACGCCGCTGGGGAAACCAATAAATTTTTTGCAACCGATTACGATTTCTGCTGATTGCTCTCTGCTCAAATGGGGACAAAAACCGTGGCGCGAAAAGTTGTTGCAAAAAATGGGCGTGGATTACAGCAAAACCCCGGCGGAGGATTTTGTCACCGGCATGGTGACGTTCAAAAATCCTGAGACCGGCCAGATCGTCAAAGCGCAATTTACTGACTCGTGGATGTTCGAGAAGCAAGGCTTGCGTTTGTACATGGATGGCATGGGGCCGGGATATGCGTTTGAAGTGAACACGCTCAACTCCTCGCTGCAGGTTTTCATCGGCGATGTCGCTGCCGAAGCGGTAGCCGATGCGGAAACCGCGCTAGAAAAAGCCACGGCTTCGCGGGGCCTGCTCGCGGTGCAACATAATGAAGCGGATTTATATGGCTATACCGACGAAAACGAAGATGCTGCGGCGGCATTTCTCGCGGGACGCGATGGCTTTTTGCCGTTGAGCTACGGCCTCGAAATCACCAAGCTCTGTATGGCCGGCTATATGGCGGCGGAACGCAAGAAGACTATTGATCTCACCGATCCTGCCGTGCAAAAAGAGTTGGAAACCTATGTGCCGCTCATTCAGCAGGGCAGAGGCGCGGAAGTGCTGTATGGCAAGTGAAATCGTGAAAATTAAAACGTAAGGCGTAAAGTGTAAAATCTAAGACATGGTCGGATTTTTTATGCCTTACGTTTTACGACTGACTTAAGAAAAGTGGCATTAACAGTGACGAACGGAAATTTTGTATGAAATACTTTTGGTGCGCCAAGAACAAACGGCGCCTATTCCTGTTGACACTTTCCATTTTTCTGCTAAATTTTTCATGCACGGCAAAACAGAAAAATCCTTGGATCAGTCTTTTCAACGGAAAGAATCTTGACGGCTGGAAAGTCAAAATCGCCGGATATGACGTGAATGTCAATTATAAAAACACCTTTCGCGTTGAGAACGGCGTTTTAAAAGTGTCTTACGACGAATATGAGAATTTCAATGGCGAATTTGGCCATCTCTTTTATAAAGACAAATTCTCGCATTACAAGCTGCGCGTGGAGTATCGCTTCATTGGTGCGCAAGTTCCCGGCGGGCCGGATTGGGCGTTTCGCAATAGCGGTGTTATGCTGCATTGCCAATCGCCGGAAAGCATGACGAAGACGCAAAGTTTCCCGGTATCGATTGAAGCACAGTTTCTCGGCGGTAATGGCCAGGATGAACGCCCGACGGGAAATGTTTGTACGCCCGGAACAAATATTGTGATGGATGGAAAGCTTATCACCCAGCATTGCACGAACTCGCGCTCGAAGACTTTTCACGGCGACCAGTGGGTGACGATGGAAGTGGAAGTGCACGGCGACTCGACGATTAAACATATTGTGAACGGCGAAGTCGTGTTGGAATATGAACAGCCGCAGCTTGACGACAGCGATGCCGAGGCACGGCAGCTCATCAGCAATGAAGAAAAGATGCTGCAGGAAGGTTATATTGCTCTGCAAGCAGAGAGCCATCCTATTGAGTTCCGCCAAGTGGAAGTTTTAGTGTTGCAATAACGCCGCTGTTTGGGTTTTACATGGTAACGTTCGGAGATTTTATGGATACGTGGTCGCGTCGAAAATTTTTGCAAAGCTGCGCCGCCGGTTTCACTGTTGCCGCAATCCCCACCAACTTATGGGCCAGCTCAAAAACAGTGCATGCTCTGAACACGAAGCTCGGCCAGGCCAAACTTGGTAAATCGGGTCTCACCGTCTCGCGCTTGGCGATGGGCACGGGCACGAATGGCTGGCGCCATCAATCCAACCAAACCCGGTTGGGTATGAAAAATTTTGTCGAACTCGCGGAGACGGCCTACGCCGGGGGCATTACATTTTTCGATGTGGCGGATACGTATGGCTCACATTCGTATTTGCGTGAAGCGCTGAAAACAATCCCGCGCGACAAAATTGTGATCCTCACCAAAATGTGGACGGAATCCAATCGAGGATTTGCCGCGCCGGAAGCGGCCCAGATTTTGGATCGATTTCGCCGGGAAATTGGCACGGATTATTTGGACATCGTCTTGCTCCATTGCCAGACCTCGCCGAATTGGCTGACGGAAACGCAACGCCTGCGCGAGGCGCTCTCGCAAGCGAAAAGCCAGGGCATCGTTCGCGCCCACGGCGTCTCTTGTCATAATTTCGAGGCATTGCAAGCCGCCGCTGCCAGTGACTGGGTCGATGTTTTATTGGCGCGCATCAATCACGCGGGCCGCGCGATGGATAACACGCCCGCCAATGTCATGCCGGTGCTCAAACGTGCCCACGATCGCGGCGCGGGCGTGATCGGTATGAAAATTTTCGGCGCCGGCGCGCTGACGCATGAAGCGCAACGGCAGCGCTCGCTGGAATATGTTTGGAACAGCGGCAATGTCGATGCGATGACGATTGGGTTTGAGAACACCGGCCAAATTGGCGATGCAATAAATCGGATCAAGCAAATCTTAAATTAACGTCCAGAGTATAAACTTACAATCAAAGGATCTGAATGAAACCCCACTTCTGGAATGGCTTTATGATCGCAGCCACCCTGTTGACGACAATTGGTTCAGGACAAGCGCAGCATCCGACGGTGCGTTATCAGCTCGGGATGAGCCAACCGCACACCCACTTGTTTGAAGTAGAAATCACTCTCGATGGCCTTACCAAAAAAGATAAGGCCATTGATTTTATCATGCCCGTGTGGCGCTCCGGTCGCTACGTCATTTTTGATTTTGCCGGCGGTGTGCAGGAATTTGCGGCGGCAGCCAATGGCGTTGCGATGTCTTGGCGCAAAACGGACAAATCAACTTGGCGGGTGGAAAATAACGGCAATTCCAAAGTGACGGTGCGATACAAAGTTTTTGCCAATGAGTTTGAACAGCGGACGCGCGGCTTGGATGATCGGCACGCCTTTGTCGACGCCAGCAGTGTTTTAATGTACGTCGAAAAATTCCGCTTTTTGCCGCTGACGCTGCAGGTAAGGCCGTTTGGCGATTGGCATGTGACCACCGGCCTGGAGGCGGTGACCGGCCAAACCAATCTGTTTCGGGCGCCGAATTATGATTATCTCGCCGATTGCCCGTTGGAGGTTGGCACGCAGAAAGATTTTGATTTTATTGCCGAGGGCAAACCGCATCGGCTGATGATTTACGGCGAGGGTAACTGGGACGCGCCAAAGATGATCGCAGATCTCAAAAAAATTATCACGATGTGCCGTGAGTTTTGGGGCGACCTGCCGTATGAACACTACACCTTCATGTTGCATTGCACCCCCGCGGGCGGCGGCGGCACCGAGCATATCAACTCAACTATCATGGGAACGCGGCCCTACATTTTTCGGGAGGCGGCAAGTTATCGCGGATTTATCGGCCTCGCCGTGCATGAGTATTTTCATACCTGGAATGTCAAACAACTGCGGCCCGCCGGCATTACACCGTATGACTTTACCAAGGAAAATTACACCGATGAGTTGTGGCTCGCCGAAGGCGGCACGGATTATTACACCACGGTGTTGACGCGCCGCGCCGGATTTAACTCGGTTGAGCAGACTCTCGAAGGTTTGGCAACTATGATTCGCAATGCGTATGCCCGGCCGGGTCGCCATGTCCAATCGCTCGCCGAGTCCAGCTTTGATGCCTGGGTCAAGCTTTGGAAAAATTCGCTGAATGCCTTTAATTCTGAAGTGGACTATTATGAAAAAGGTGAGCAAGTCAGCCTGTTGCTCGATCTCGAGATGCGCCAGCGTTCCGAAAATCTTGCGGCGCTGGATGACGCCATGCGCACGCTTTACAAAAGATTTCCTTTGGGCAAAAAAGGCTACACCAATGCCGATCTGCAGCAAGTCGCCGAGGAGTTGACGAAAAGCAGCTTTGCGGAATTTTTTGCCGATTACGTGTATGGCAAAAAAGAAATTGATTTTGCTAAATTTCTCGCCTACGCCGGTTTGGAAGTCAGCGAAAAGAAAAGGGAGAATGCGCCGCCGGAATTGGGAATGAGTGTCGCTCCCGCCGGCGAGCGTTCGATTGTGCGGCGGGTCGCCGCTGGTTCCGCGGCGTATAACGCCGGCCTGGATTTAGGCGATGAATTGCTGGCCTTGAATGGCAAGCGGGTGCGCAGCAGTGATTTGAACGAACGCTTGAAAGATTACAAGCCCGGGGACAAAGTGACGTTGACGGTTTTTCGTGATGAGGCGTTGCGGCAGTTTGAAGTGACGTTGCAGGCGGCGGCGCCGGAGTATCGGGTGCAACGCGCCGAAAATCCGACAGCGCTGCAAAAGAAGATTTACAATTCCTGGCTGAATGCCGAATGGCCGGAGGAGAAGAGTGAAACTAAGAAAGATTGAGGAAAATTTTTGCTGGCAAGATGGCTGTTTTCGTTTTGAATTATATTGCCTGTGAAAGTGTTACAACTTATCCAGTTAATTCAAACCAAGGAGGAAGGAAAATGATGAGCACAAAAACCTACGCCCAGCTCAGCGTCATGATGTTTCTGCAATTCTTTATTTGGGGCGCCTGGTTCGTCACGTTGGGCACACATTTGGGAAGCATCGGTTTTTCCGGCACGCAAATCGGCTATACCTATTTGATGAACAATATTGCGGCAATCGTCTCACCTTTTTTTGTCGGCATGATTGCCGATCGTTTTTTTGCTTCGCAAAAAGTGTTGGGGGTTTTGCATTTGCTCGGCGGTTTTCTCATGTATGTTTCGGCTGATATCACCTCCGCCGGCACACTGATTGGCGGCTTGTTGTTGTACAATCTCTCTTACATGCCGACGCTGGCATTGGTCAATACTGTTTCCTTCAATCAAATGGACAGTCCGGACAAGCAGTTCCCCAAAGTGCGCGTGTGGGGAACCATCGGTTGGATTGTCGCCGGGTTGGTCATCACTTTTGTTTTGGCGGATTCTTTTGCCGATGTGGAAAAAAGCGCGGTGCCGATGAAAATGGCGGCCGTCGCGTCGGTGGTGATGGGATTGTTCTCCTTCACGTTGCCGAACACCCCGCCGCAGAATGTCGGCAAAGGCGTGACCGTCGGTGAAGTGCTCGGCCTGAAGGCGCTGCGTCTGCTCAAAGAACGCAACTTTTTGATTTTCGTGCTGTGTTCGCTGCTCATTTCGATTCCCCTCGCCTTCTACTACAATTTTACCAACCTATTTTTAAACGAGCTGGGCATGACCGGGGTGGCGGCCAAACAAAGCATGGGACAAATGTCGGAAGTTATTTTCATGGTGCTCATGCCGTGGTTTTTCGTCCGGCTCGGTGTGAAAAAAATGTTGCTGGTCGGCATGCTGGCGTGGGTGCTGCGTTACGCGCTCTTCGCCACTGGCAATACGGGCGCGCTGGTGGGGATGCTCTATCTTGGTATTCTGTTGCACGGTGTCTGCTACGATTTCTTCTTCGTCACCGGACAAATCTATGTTGACAACAAAGCCCCGAAAGATGTTCGGGCCAGCGCGCAAGGGTTTATCGCCTTGATCACGTACGGCGTCGGCATCGGCCTCGGCTCGATTCTTTCCGGCAACATTGTCGATATGTTTACAACCGAGGGCGTAAAGCATTGGGGCCAAATCTGGTGGGTGCCCTGCGCTCTTGCCGCGGTCATTTCGGTATTCTTTGCGCTGACGTTTAAGAACACAACCGTCGAGCAAAAAGCATAAGGCGAGGTAGAGAAACGCTCGGCGGCGATATATGAAAACGCAACAAGCCCGACTTTTCGTCGGGCTTGTTGGGACAACATAAAAAGCATAAAACGCTAAATGAGGTGGCGGGCAAGCCGGCTAAAGCTGCAGTTGCGCCACAAAGAGAATTTCGGTGGGGGATGTGATCACGCCCAGTTGCGGAGTGCGCAACTCTCCTCTTTCTTCCTCTTTTGCCGATGAGTTTCTGTGCGCCAGCCAGGCCGCATGAATGCCGCTGATGATATGATTGGCGATCACGCCGGCAGCGACCAGTTCGGCACGCGCAAAGGCCTTATCGCTGCGTTTCCGCATATTGAAGAATTTTTGCCGATTCGGATCGGTATCCCAGCGCCAAAAATGAGTGGCCGGATCGTACAAGCCTTCGGTGTCGCGGCGGCGCAGACGGTTCTGATTGAATTCGTCGACGCTGCTGAAATTTCCCAGATCGACAAAAAATTGCTCGTCTTTGCCGGAAATTTCAGCGCCGGCATGCGTGGCAGCAAAAAGTTTGAAATCATCCTTCAGCCAATTGCCATAAAATTCCAGCGAGGCAAATCCTCCCCACAACAAAACTTCCGTCACGAAAAAATTTCGCGCCGCCGTTTTCGCGCCTGCCCGGCGTTGCCCCCATCCTGGAATGGCCAGCGAGCGCATGAACGCGCCGCCGATGGTGGTGGGAGTTTTTGGTGCTTCCGTTTGTGGAAGCACGTCTTGCGCCTTTGGCAGCAAGGAGTCTTGGCGCACCAGACTGGAAAAAATCGGCGTTGTGCTTGAATACGATTTTTCCTGGGCAAAAATGCAAATCGGCAACAGGGAGCAGATTAAAAAGTAAATTGATTTCATAAATAATAATTTTGAATTTTAAAGATAAACAGCGCGGTAAGCCAGCAATCAGTATTCAGTTTATTTTGGCAAGTAACCAGAAACCAGCGACCAGCTCACCAACTCATTCGCAAACTTAGCGCCGGCACCAACTCTTGATCATATTTTTGTATCTCCATTCCCATCGTTGCTTTCGCCTGATCGCGGTTGAAACGATAGGTGGAATAGGCCGCCTCGAACATGCTGGCGACGTGATTGAGCAGCACCGCGGAAGCGCCGTAGGTCGCGATGCGGAACTGATCATTGGCCTTTTTGCGCATTTTCGTGTAAAACTCACGATTCACCGAATCGCGGCCCAGTTCTTTGTCGGTGTCGTCCCAGGCGTAGTTAAACTGGTCGTATTTGCCGATATTCTCGTAATACGTTTGATTCTTTTCTTCCGGCAGAAAATGGCTGAAGTGATCGCGTTCCCAGCGGCGCAGCGATTTCAAGTCGTCGCGGCTGCAATTATACGACGCGCTGGCGGGATCGCGTTCGCAGGAGGCAAAAATAAAATCCCAATACTCGTTTTCGCTCCAATGCGCATCCGCGTAACGCTGGAATTCAGCTTCCCGATCATTGCCACGCTGCGTGTAAACCGCATTGATGGCGAAGGCGCCGGCCTCGATGCCCAGAAAAACCAATCCTTTCAAAAAGGATTTGTTGTAGAATTGGCCCGTTCCCGGAATGACCGCCGAGAACAAAAGCGCCTTGCCGACTGCACGCTCCGGTTTCGCCGCGGGCGTCGCCAGCGAATCATCGAAATGAAAAGCCGGATATTCCGCTAAAGTCAACAACGCCGGCGACGCGTTTTGCTTTTGATTTAAAACGGCAGTCGAGAAAATTGATGATTGCGCCCGCAGAGTCGTGAAAGGCAAAACGATGGCAACCGCAGCAAGCCAGAGCTTTAATTTCATAAATTAAACCCAAAGCAATAAATAAAAAAAATGATCATGATCACATCTCAATCACATCTCAGAGACCACGACGAACCTCATTCATCCAAAAATCCGAATGACAGACCGAAATAATAGCGCCAT
This sequence comes from bacterium, assembly GCA_022072515.1. Taxonomy (GTDB): domain Bacteria; phylum Zhuqueibacterota; class Zhuqueibacteria; order Zhuqueibacterales; family Zhuqueibacteraceae; genus Zhuqueibacter. Next base: position 29,892 of record JAJVHT010000112.1, on the reverse strand, counting down.
TCCTGGCCATAGACGATGCCGCGATTTTTAAACTGGTCGAAACCGTACGCGGCGTTGAAGAAAATCTGCGTGGGAAAAACATAAAATGACGACAGATTCATGCGCATTTGCAAATTAATGCTGTCATGCAGCTTGCGACGCATGCCGGCGGTTTTGACGAAAGCGCCGCCGTAATCATACGACACGCCGAGGTAAATTTTATCAAAATACAGATGCAACAGCGAGAAATCCATATGCCGGAAAAGCGGCACGCGATAGGTAACGCGACCGTGCGCCAGGTAGCGGCCTTCCATGCTATAAAAAGGATAGCCGCGCACCCCGGGAAGTCCGCCGGCAAAAAAGTAGAAAAAGTTGTTCACGTTCGGGGTGAGCAAGCCGCCGCGTCCATACAACGTTAAACCGGTGCGGCCCGGCATGCCGACGTGCTCGGTCCAATCCATTTCGAAACGGTGCAAGTTATGCGGATCGTAATTTTCGACATAGGTGCCATACTTGGTGGCGCGAAACGCGTCGTTTGGATCGGAGCGAATGAACCTGTTGAATTCGCGCGAGTAGCGCAAATGAATTTGCCGGCCGGCGCGCGGGTTGATTTCGCTGTCGACGGCGCGGCTCTGTTGGGTAAACGTGTGATCGAGCGTGATGATTTTGCCGATGTAATACGTGTAGGCGAAACTCACCTTCGCGCCGTTGATGACATCCGTAATTTTAGCGTTGTAGTTGCTATAGGTAAAGCTGAGCCGGGTGCGATTTAGGCTGTTAAACGATTTACGCACACCGGCATCGACTTGCCAGAGATTATATTTTAAACCGATGCCATCGACCGTCGTGTGCAGAACTTGATTGTAGCCTTCGACAAAGAGCACCGAACCGAATTTTTTATAATCCAACAGCAAAAAGGCGTCGTAATCCTTCGCGCGGTTTGCCGCCACGCCGCCGATGAAATTGTATTTATCCAGCATGTCGCCGGAGTAAAAATAACCGCCGAGCTTCGTCGTTCCATAATCAAACGCCACCCGCGGCAAAAAGGCGACGGCCGTATAATGCCCGCTGTACGGCTTGCTTTGATAATTAGGAATCTTGCTGTCGTCATACGCCGCGTGTTTGATGCCGTTCACATTCAGATGGCTGAGAGCGTCGTTGCCGTCGCGCGACGCCAGCATGACGCCGTCGCCGGCATAAGTCAGATATTGCGTCTGTTCGACCGGCAGCGGCAGCGGATTTTTCAACTGCGCAATTTTATAACCCTCTGCGACGAACGTGCTAAAAACCAATTCACCTTTGGAGTTGACCGACGGCATGAAGGCGCCGCCGATGACATTCGTTAGTTGCGTGATTTCGTAGGTCTCGAAGTCAATTGCGTAGATATTAAAAATTCCGGTTTTGTCCCAACTGAAATAAATTTTTCTGCCGTCCGGACTGTATGCCGCATCACGGCGATCGGTGGGACTATTGCCATCGAGATGTGCATCCTCGAATAAAGGCAAAGTCTCGCCGGTATTGAGATCATGCAAATAAGCGTCGCGGCCGCGCAAGCGCGAATAACAAAACAGAATCTTGCGGCCATCCGGTGACCATTGCGGCGTGTAAACCTGTTCCTGATTTTTGTATGTCGAGAGAATTTTAAGCTGCTTCTTCGCCAAATCATACAGCGCGAGATTCTGGGTGCCGTCGCCGTTGATCACGCAAGCAATGGATTTTCCGTCCGGCGACCAACTCGGGCTTTGCGCGCGCGCCGCGGTGGTCAGGCGTTTTTCCTTGCCGGACTTCAAGTCATAGATGAAAAGATCATAAACCACGGCGTGTCCAGGATTGTTTTCGGATTTGCGCGAGTAAACGATTTGCCTGCCGTCCGGCGACCACGAGAAGGCATAATGCACGCCGGCTTTGAGCGCTTTCGTTTTGCCGCTCGCCTGGTCGCGCACGACCAAAGCCGTCTGGCCGAGATAATCCGCGCCTTCGTTGGTGAGAAACGCGACAGCCTTGCCATCGGGCGACCAGCGCGGGAAAAAATTCGCCGAGCCTTTGGGCTGCAGCAGCTCGCCTTCGACTTTGTGCGCTTTGATGTCGCGCAATTGCGCCGCGTATTTTTCTTCGAGATATTTTTTCCACTCGCGATAAAGTTCCGCGCCGCTTTTTCCGGTGGCTTTGTCGATTGCGCTGTCGAATGAGAAACGCCACGGGCTGCGCATGTTGTGGGTAATCTTGGTCAGCGCGGCGATGCCATAACGTCCGGCGATATAACCGGAAAAGGAATAGCCTTGATTATAAACACGCTCGCTGCCGATGCTGTTTTTGCCGAATGAATTCATCTCGGAATAAGTCAGCATCTTGCCCTCGACCGCCGCGGTGCGCAGCATCATGTCGCGATGTGTGTCCCACAAATCATATTGCAATTCCGGCAGTTGATATTGCGCCACACCTTCGGCAAACCACGGCGGCACGGTCGTGAAGGGAATCGGATACGAAATGATGCGGTTGGGATAGCCGAGCAAAACGTCTTCGCGTTTCTCTTTTTCATAGCCGATGTCTTGCACATAAATCGCGGGAATATGCCGCGTGATCTTGCGCGCTGCTCCCAGCGAGATCATGTGCGTGAATTCATGGGTGATCACGTTGCGCAGCCAGTTATGCGTGCCGCGCAATTCGAAGTCCAGGGCGCTCGCCCAGATTTCGATTTTGTTGTCGAGATAATATGCCGCGCCGTTGGAGAAATCGTCGTAATCTTTGATGATGAAATGCACCTTGCCGTCGGGCTCGTAG
>JAJVHT010000112.1:3811-27032 GCA_022072515.1 bacterium | reverse complement strand
GCCGCGCAATTCGAAGTCCAGGGCGCTCGCCCAGATTTCGATTTTGTTGTCGAGATAATATGCCGCGCCGTTGGAGAAATCGTCGTAATCTTTGATGATGAAATGCACCTTGCCGTCGGGCTCGTAGCCATAGAGCGAGGTAATCGGCGTATAAACGTCTTCCGCAATCTTGGCGGCCAGCTTGCCGGTATTTTCGGCGCCGTTGTGAAAATGCACGTAAAAATGCGGCGTCTCGATGGTGCTCCAGTGCAGCTCCGGATGCGTGAACTCCGGCTCGTCTTGGGCGTAGGTGATTGCCCCCGATAAAACGAAGAAAAGGGAAAGAATTTTCGTCGTAGCGCCTTTTGGGGCGCGCGCTAAAAAAGAAAAACGAGATGTCGATATTTGTGGAAGCATTCTCTTGATTCCTAAGCTTGGCTCCTGCAAGCTACGCCCACAGGGCGCTACTACAGTACGCAATTTAAAGTTGATGCAAGCCAGACAGCAAAGAAATTCTTATGATGAAACATGAACGCCTGAAGGCGTGACTACGAACGATTATTTCACGACAGCGATTTTAATGATCGCCACCGAAGTCTCGCTTTGTCCTTTGGCTTCAACGCGCGCGAGATAGACGCCGCTTTGCACGTTTTGCAAGTTCCATTGAATTTCGTTGTCGGCTTGTGCCAGACCAGGGCCGGTCAACTCCTCAACCAAATCGCCGGCCGTGTCGTAAATGGAAATCTTCACCGTCGCGTCTTCATTCAAACGGTAACGAATCGTCGTCGCGTTGCCTTCGGTGGGATTGGGATAATTGTAAACCGACTTGGCCGGCATCAATTTATCCGCCACGACCACGGGCGCTTCTTTGGCCGCATTTAAGCTTGTCTGCGCGGCGTCGTGATGGTACATCGGCCAGTCCGCTTTATTGCTGCTCGAAGGCAAACGCCAAACATGCACATAGCCGTTGCCGGAAACGCCAACCAGCTCGAGTTTGTTGTCGCCATCCATATCGGCCACCGCCAGACTGCCAAGTCCGCTGCCGCTCATGGCCAGCGGAAAGCCGGAAACCTGTGAGCCATCGCGCTGATATGCATAAACGTTGCCATCAACGCCGGGAACGATCACATCTTGCGTGCCATCGCCATCGGCATCGGCGATGATCGGCGTGATCGGATAAGGCGTTTTAGCGTTCACGGTGGTGCTGATTTGCAGCGGAAAATTTTCCGTCTGCGCGCCGTTGAAATTGTAGGCGAGGAGGCGATTGTTGGAAACGAGCACGATTTCTTTGCGGCCGTCTTTATTCATATCGGCAATGGCAACGCCGGATTTCTCTTTTGCCGGTAAAGCAATTGAAGAAGTTGCACCGGAAAGATACAATTTGCCGGCGCCATCACGCGCGACTAATTCAAAAAAGCCGTCGTTGTTCAAATCAGCAACCGCAATGGCCTCAAACAGATTGGCCGGCCCGGGAATGCGTCCGGGGATGGCTTCGGCGATTGTAGTTTGCACCAATAAAAGGCCCTGGTTGTTTAAAAACTGTCCGCCATTGCTGAAAGCGACCACAAAAAGACTGGAATTCAACAGGCTGATTCCACGCACTGGAAAAGTATAAGAAGTTTCCCAGCGGCGCGTCCCATTTAAATTTAAACCAAACAATTTGCCAGTTTCCGTGCCACAAACAAGCAATCCACTATCCGGCCGCACGGCGATATTCGCCCGGCATGGCGCGCCGAGATCGAATTGCCACAACAAATCGGCGCGGCCATCGAGGTTCGCGTCACTCGCTTGCCACGCACGTAATTTGCCGTCTTTGCCGGCGGTGAGCACGTCGGCGCGTTGATCGCCGTTCAGATCAATTAACACCGGCGGAGAAAAAAGCGAATCTCCGGAAACGGCAAATAACGCCAATGGGGCTGTGGTTGATAAGCCATTGGGTTGGGTAACCGTAGTGGTGGCGAGATTATCGATCACTTTGCGGCCATCCATTTGCCAAGCATAAATTTCACCCGAAGCTGCCGCCACGACAACATCGAGTTTGCCGTCGCCGGTTAAATCCGCCAACAGCGGCGGCAGCAAGTTGGATTTCATGCTCGCGGGTTGCGGAAAATTGGCGACGTTGAAGGCATTGCGCACGGAAAACGTCATCACCGGTTGGATTTCGGAAAAATTGGTGACAACGATGCCGGTTTGCGCGCCGGAATTGGAAGCCGTGCTCGGCATCGTGGTTGGGCCAAATGCCACCGGTTGGTCTTTGCGCAAATATTGCAAAATAACCGGATTGCTCTTCCACCACGCGTCTTCGGCAATGCCATTTTCGCTGCCGGAGCCGGGATCGATAAAGCCATAGACGCGGCCGATATCCTGGGCGCCATCCGCTTCTTCCAGATCGACGCCACGATGATCGCGATCGGCATTGACACGGTTGCTCGCGTAATTTTGCCGAATCACCGCTTCGTCGATGTGCCAAATCAAAATGCCGCAACCTGCCTGCACGCGATTGTTGTTGTCGAATGCGTACGGCAGTCCGAAGTCATACTCGTCAACCTGGGTGATCACCCCAATAGATTGGCTGGCAATAAAACCGGTCTCTTTAAATTCGACGCGTACGCCGTTCACGTCGCGGCCGATGGCGATGCGATTGCCATCGACATCACGCTGCCGGTTTTCCAGTAGAAAATATTCCGTGTCGGTGAGGGGAATTTTGTAAATCTTGTTGGGATTGGCGTGCAACGCTGCAGCAATTTCCAAATTTTCGCCCTGGGTGACGACAATCGGTTTTTCCCAGCCGAGAAAGACTTTCGACCAGGCTTCCGGCTGCGCCGGCAACAAGCCTTGAAAATTGTTGCTGCCTTGATCCATCAAGCCGAAATAGCCGATGCCGGGTGTGCCGTGATCGGTGTCGAAAAGATTGGGCAGGCCGAGCTGATGGCCGAACATCAGCGTTGAGGTGCCGAGCAAACCGAATTCAACCAGGCCCGCGCCGCTAATTTCGCGGCTTTGCGTTTCCGGAAGAATGATGCCGTCCGGAATGAAAAAACTGCCATTGCGCACGGGAATGCCCTGGTAAGTCGCGCTGCCGTTGCCGAGATGTTGGCGCAAATCGTCGAGCGTCAGAAACGCGCTCGGAATGTCGTTCGGCGTGGTGTCAACTTCATCCGCAAAATCTTCGCCGACGCCGGCGTGAAAAAGAATAAAACTGTCGAATTGGGAAAAATCAATCGCGCCACTGGCGTCGGCTTTTTTGAAACCGTCTTGCAACAACTCAGCCAGGCGTTTGTCGCTGTTGGAATCTTTGCGGCCGGGGCCATAATAATTCATCGGCTGGTCGAGATGGAACGCCTCGTCATTGGCGGCCGGAAAAACTTGATAACGCAAAATCAATTTGCCGCCCGACACACTGGCAAAATAATTTTTCAGCGCGAGCAATTGCGCTTCAAAATAGGCGCGATTATGCGGCGGCGCATCGATAATATTGGGACTCGTGGTGGTGAGCACGAAACGCCCATCGCCGGTGGTTTGCGAAATCGTATCGCGCTTGAAATCGACGCGGATGGCGAGAAGATCGAGCGTGTCGGCGGCCGCCAATTGCGGCGGCGCCGCGAGGCGCGCGTTGAGTTGCAGCCGCGCACCCGGCGCGGAATAACGATATTGGCTGTGGAGAGTTTTTCGGGCTGATTTCTGCGGAACGAAAGCAAAGGCCGTTGCGGCTACTTGCAGGCAGGCGAAAATTCCGAGCAGCAAAATTCCAGCGATTCTACGTGGCATACATGCGGTCATCGGCGAAGATAATAATTTCATGTTGAGCTGAATGATGAGGATGACGACTAAACATAAAAATTCGCCCACAGAATTGGAACTCCCACGGAAGCAAATTTTAAAATTTATTTCTGTGGGAGTTCCATTTTTTGTGGGCGAATGTGAAAACGGCTTAGATGCCGAAAGTCAGTGAGAAGCGCATGGTGTCGCTGAGTGGGTGGCCTTCACCGGCGGAGATGTAGCCGAAGTCGAGACGATAGAGCGAATACTTCAAACCGGCGCCGGCGGAAATATATTTGACCTTGCCGATTTCATCATAATGATAACCGGCGCGCAACGCCAGCAGATTGTTGTACCAATACTCGGCGCCAACGTTGGCGATGATGTGACGAATTTCCTGCTTGAAGCTTTCGTCGGTCCACGCTGTGAATAATGCTTTATAAACCGCATCGGCTTTCTGGCCTTTTTTCGGCACCGAGACCAGCAGACGGTCAAACTCGGTGGAGATGACCAGGCTGTTGTATTCCTGCTTTAGCAGTTGATAGCTGAAACCCAGCCGCAGATTGGTCGGCAGCGGATCGGCTTGCGCCGCGTCGATGTACGTGATCTTCGGGCCCAGGTTGGTCAAATTGAAGCCGAAGTTCAGGCGGTTGACCAAGAAATTTTTGTGGAGATAACCAAGATCGACCGCAAAGGCCGTGGCACGGCCATCGCCTTTTTGCGACGTGTTGCTGACTTGCGGGGCGAGGTTACTGTAAATGAATTTCAGCGTGACGCCGGCCGAACTGTTCGCCGAGAGCTTGCTGCCGAAACTGCCGGCGACGGCCAACTCGTAGCTGCTAAACGTGCCGAGCGGTGTCGGGTCCAACTCGCCCGTAATAGTTTGATCGCCGAGATTGATAAACGTCAATGACAAACCCGCAGTGCCGATTGGCCCCAAGCTGCGACGGATGGTGGCATAATCGAAATACAAATCGTTGGCGAGCTGCGGCAACCAGTTGGAGTGCATCAAAGAAATTTCAGTGCCTTCTTGGAAGGCCAAACCGGCCGGGTTCCAGTAAGTCGCGGTGGCATCGTCGGCAATGCTGACGAACGATTCGCCCAAACCGGCCGCACGTGCGCCGGGGGCGATAAGCAGAAACAACACGCCGCTGCTGCCAGGGCCTTGCGCCAACGCTGCAGTTATCGGTAACGCCAGCGCCAACGCCACGAGTGCACACATCAATTTTTTCATATTAAAGATCTCCATAAAATTTTTGTTTTTTCTATAAAACAAAAAAACCGAAAACGCGGGCGACGTGTTTGGCATTGTCCCGCTTCACGGGACTTGTTGACCAGTGCCCTCCGAGTCGTTAAACGTCCACATCCGACTCGTCGTTTCGGTTTAAAACCTATGCCAAAAACACCCGCTAATGGGTATGACGATCTGCCGCGGTGCGACCGATCATGAATTTAAGCTACAACGAACAGCCAAAACCCGATAGCGAATGCTTTATAGGCTAACTCCTAAAATGCTTTAACGAAAATTTAAGTACAAATAAGATAAAAATTTACCGCGAAATTGTCAAGCGATTTCTTCTGAGGCTAAACACCATTTTGGGTGTCCGGCGGCGAAGCGTTGTTATTCAAACCAATCACCGAATTATACTACCCAAGGCGTTGGCTTGCGTAAAAATCGGCAGTCTTTCTGTTTATCTTGAAGGAGAAGCGCTAATTGACCTTTTATCGGCGCAACCTACTGCTTGCTCTTTTGCCAACGTCGCCACGGGCATTCTTGTTCCCCAATTTAAAACACGCGCACAATTTTAATACGAAAAAATTCCGGCAGCGGATTGCAATTGCAAAATTTGAGGCCGCTGATGCTCTGGCGTGGTTGTTTCGTCAGCCGGTCGTCGCCTGGCGGTGCTGATTGGCTTCTTCCAAAGTTCTGAATTTGAAGAGGCCGCGCTGAATAACTATGGGCGGCCTTAATCCGGCCAGAAGCTTTTCCAAACGCTTCAATCTCAGCAAGGGGTCTGCTGGCAAAAGCTCTTGTAGATGTGCTTCGGCCTGTTGTAAACTGCGGTATTTATAGATCGGCATTATTTTTTCTTCTGTGACTTCTCTGTCAACAAGAAAACATCGGCAAGTCTCGGCACACCATGAAGGATGACCGCCACGCCACCAATCAAAATGTACTCGACCTCGTGCTCGTGCAAGGCTTTCAACACGTCCATGAAACTGTCGGTTTTCATATTTATCCAGATTCAATATAAACGTTTCGAGCCTTCAAAGTCAAGCCGGGGTTTTTCAGGCGGCAGTCGCGGTCATTTTTCATACGCCGTGAGCGGCGGACAAGCGCAGACGAGATTGCGATCGCCGTAGGCGTTGTCGATGCGGCCGACCGCCGGCCAGAATTTTCGCGCCCGCACCCACGGCAGCGGGAACGCCGCTTTCTCGCGCGTATACGGCAAATCCCAGTGGTCGGCGATAACCCGCGCGGCGGTGTGCGGCGCATTTTTGAGCACGTTATTTTCCCGCGGCATGGTGCCGTGTTCGATTTCTTCAATCTCTTTGCGAATGGAAATCAACGCCTCGCAGAAACGGTCGAGCTCTTCTTTAGACTCGCTTTCGGTCGGCTCGATCATCAACGTTCCCGGCACCGGAAATGAGACGGTCGGCGCATGAAAACCGTAATCCATCAGACGTTTCGCAATATCCTCAACTTCGACCCCCGCACTCGTTTTGAAGCTGCGCATGTCGAGAATGAACTCGTGCGCCACGCCGCCTTTGGCGCCTTTATAAAGAATGGGATAATATTTCGACAAACGCTGCGCCATGTAATTGGCATTGAGAATCGCCAGCTTCGTCGCGTGCGTTAGCCCTTCGCCGCCCATCATCGCGATGTAGGCCCACGAGATGACGAGAATGTTGGCGCTGCCCCATGGCGCGGCCGCGACCGGACCGATGCCCTGCTTGCCGCCGGCCACGCCGGTGGTGGTGGCGATCACCGGATGCGTGGGCAGGAACGGGGCCAGGTGATTCGCGACGGCAATCGGGCCCATGCCCGGGCCACCGCCGCCGTGCGGAATGCAAAATGTTTTGTGCAAATTCACATGACACACATCCGCCCCCAACTCGCCGGGGCGGCACAAGCCGACTTGCGCATTGAGGTTGGCGCCGTCCATGTAAACCTGCCCGCCGTTGGCGTGAATGATCGCGCAAATCTCCTTGATTGCTTCTTCAAAAACGCCGTGCGTCGACGGATACGTCACCATCAAAGCCGCCAACCGGTCGCGATGCTGCTCGGCTTTGGCTTTAAGATCGGCAACTTCGATGTTGCCGTGGTCATCACACTTCACCACAACCACTTCCAATCCCGCCATGACTGCGCTGGCCGGATTGGTGCCGTGCGCCGAGGACGGAATCAAACACACGTGGCGTTGGCCTTGGCCGCGGCTTTCGTGATACGCGCGAATGACGAGCAGGCCGGTGTATTCGCCTTGCGCGCCGGCGTTCGGCTGCAACGACACCGCTGTCAGGCCGGTAATCTCGGCGAGCCAGGTGGAAAGCTGGCGAAAAATTTCATGATACCCGGCCGCCTGCGCCACCGGTGCGAACGGATGCAGCATGCTCAGCTCCGGCCACGTGATCGGCAGCATCTCGGTGGTCGCATTCAGCTTCATGGTGCAGGAGCCGAGCGGAATCATACTCGTCGTCAGCGATAGATCTTTTGCTTCGAGGCGGCGCTGGTAACGCAGCATTTCCGTTTCGGAGTGATAACTGTTGAAGACGGGATGCTGCAAATACTTCGAGCGGCGCTGCATGTGGCCGTGGTAACCGGCAGTTTCTGCCGCGGCTAATTGTTCCACGGTGAAATCGGCGCGGCGATTTAATGCAAAAATTTCAAAAAGTGCGGTCAGATCGTCGGCGCCAACCGTTTCGTCGAGCGTAATTCCCAGCGTGCCGTCGCCGTAATAACGGAAATTGATTTGGCGGGCTTCGGCTTGCGCCTGAATGGCTTGGAGAGAATAACCGCCAACATCGACGTGGAGGGTGTCGAAGAAATCTTCATGCACCACGCGATAGCCGAGGCGTTTGAGACCTCGCGCCAACACTTTCGTCATGCCGTGCACCCGTTCGGCGATTTTTTTCAAGCCGTCAGGGCCGTGATAAACCGCGTACATGCCGGCAATCACCGCGAGCAACACTTGCGCGGTGCAAATGTTCGAGGTGGCTTTCTCGCGGCGAATGTGTTGCTCGCGCGTTTGCAGCGCCATGCGATAGGCCGGCTGGCCTTGGGCATCAACCGAAACGCCGATGATGCGGCCCGGCATTTGGCGTTTGTAAGCCTCGCGAGTGGCCAGGTAAGCCGCGTGCGGGCCACCATAACCCGGCGGCACGCCGAAGCGCTGCGTGTTGCCGACGGCCGCGTCCGCGCCAAATTCTCCCGGCGGCGTCAACAATGCCAAGCTCAACAAATCCGCAGCGACCGCCACAAGCGCGCCGGCGGTTTGCGCCGCTTGGCAAAAATCGCGGTAATCTTCAATCGCGCCGTCGGTCGCGGGATATTGCAGCAACGCCCCAAAAACCTTTTCGTTAAATTTAAACTCGCGATAATTTTCGACCACGACTTCAATCCCCAAGGCCTGCGCGCGCGTTTGCACGACGCTGATCGTCTGCGGATGACATGAATCCGCCACAAAAAATTGTGCGTTGGCGGGCTGTTTTTTTACACCATAAAACATGGTCATCGCTTCGGCGGCTGCCGTGCCTTCGTCCAGCAGCGAAGCGTTGGCAATCTCCAAACCGGTTAAATCCAGCACCATCGTTTGAAAATTGAGCAGCGCTTCCAATCGCCCCTGCGAGATTTCGGCTTGGTACGGCGTGTATTGCGTGTACCAGCCGGGATTCTCCAAAATGTTGCGCAGAATGACCGGCGGCGTAACCGTACCGGTATATCCCATGCCGATATAAGAACGATAGATTTTATTTTGGGCGGCGATTTTTTTCAGCTCGGCCAACAGCTCGGGTTCACTATAAACACGGCCGATTTTGAGCGTGTGATCGGCGCGAACGGCTTCCGGCACCACGGTTTTCATCAAAGCGTCCAGCGAAGCGGCGTTCAAAGCTTGCAGCATCGCCGCGACTTCATTCTCATCGGGTCCAACGTGCCGGCGTGCAAACACGTCCGTGCGAGAAAGATCAACGGGCATCGTAGTCAGCTCCTCTGTTTCAACTTTTACTCATCAATCCCCAATACGCAGAAATTTAAAATCTGAACCCATACAAAAACCAAATCCCGCCCCTCCGTCATTTTATTAAAACAGGAAAAGCGGGATGTCGTCAAAATAAGCTTCACGTCGCCCGGCTAACAGCCAGGCGCTACAAAAAATATGATTGTCATGGCGAGACGTTTTTTGCCCAGTTTTTCGGGGTCCCGTAAAGCTGGGCCGCAACCCGTTCTTGATTTTGTCAACGTGGCTGCGCCTGCATCCGCAGGCTGCGAGGCGCTCGCGATGACCGGATTTCCACTTTCCTAACATCCGGTTAGGCAATCAGCTTCTGATATTCCTCCGCCGGGAGGAGATTTTTAATCTCGTCTTTGTTGGCGAATTTAATTTTGATAATCCAGCCTTCTCCGTAGGGATCTTGATTGATCAGCTCGGCGTGATCGTTCAGCTTCGTATTGACGGCGGCCACCGTTCCTGACAACGGCGCAAAAAGCTCGGATACCGTTTTCACGGCTTCGATGGTGCCAAATGACTGCATCTGCACGGTGGCCGCGTTGGCGGCGGGAAGCTCGACGAACACAATATCACCCAGCTCGCCCTGCGCGTACTCGGTGATGCCGATCGTGGCCATTTCGCCTTCCACCCGGACCCACTCGTGCTCTTTCGTGTACAACAGATTCGCGGGAAAATTCATGTGCGGTTTCCTCGTAAATTTTTTCGTCAGCAACGTAACGCAACATTTCTGTCGAACTTTCCAGGCGCTGAAAAAGCGCAACACGAATGTTGCATTACCCCGTATTTAAGCCGCTAAGCCGGTTTGCGTTTCCATTTTGAGCCGTTTGAAGAAGTGCTCGACGTATTTGGTGTCCAGCCGGCCGGACTGAAAGTCGTGGTCGGCCATCACTTTCTGATGAAACGGTATCGTTGTTTTAATGCCCTCGATGATAAACTCTTCCAGGGCGCGTTCCATGCGTTCGATGGCTTCCGCGCGCGTTTTGCCGCGGGAAATGAGCTTGGCAATCAGCGAATCATAATACGGCGGAATTTTATAGCCGGCATAGGCGTGCGTATCGACCCGAATGCCCGGGCCGCCGGGAACGTGGAAAGATTTGATCAATCCCGGCGACGGGCGAAAGTCGCTGTCCGGATCTTCGGCATTGATGCGGCACTCCATCGCATGGCCGCGCATTTTGAAATTCGGGTTGATGTTGTCGAGCCGCTCGCCGCGCGCCACGCGAATTTGTTCCTTTACCAAATCCAAACCGAACACCGTTTCCGTGACCGGATGCTCGACTTGGATGCGCGTGTTCATTTCCATAAAATAAAAATCGCCATCTTGAAAAAGAAACTCAATCGTGCCGGCATTTACGTAATTCACGCTTCTGGCGCCTTTCACCGCCGCGTCACACATGCGCTGGCGCAACTCCGGCGTGATCGCCGGCGAGGGCGATTCTTCAATGAGCTTCTGATGCTTGCGCTGGATCGAACATTCGCGCTCGCCCAACGCGAAGATGTTGCCGTGCATGTCGCCGATGAGCTGCACTTCGATGTGGCGCGGATGCTCGAAATATTTCTCCATATAAACGGCCTGATTGCCGAACGCGGCCTCGGCCTCGCCCTGCGCCTGCCGGAAAGAATTTTCCAACTCGCTGGCTTCGCGCACGACGCGCATGCCGCGGCCACCACCGCCAGCCGTTGCTTTGATGATCACCGGGAAACCGATTTCCGCCGCAATGGCGGCCGCCGCTTTGACATCGTGCAGCAAACCGTCACTCCCCGGAATCGTCGGCACCCCGGCCTTGCGCATGGTGTCTTTGGCGAAGGATTTGTCGCCCATGGCGGTGATCATTTCCGGCGTGGGGCCGATGAACTTGAGGTTGCACGAAGCGCAGACTTCGGCGAAATGCGCATTTTCCGCGAGAAACCCATAACCGGGATGAATCGCCTCGGCATTGGTAACTTCTGCCGCGCTGATCAAGCGTGGAATATTCAAATAACTTTCACGGCTCGGCCCGGGCCCGATACAAACCGCGTCATCGGCAAACCGGACATGCAACGAATCGGCATCGGCCTCGGAATAAACGGCGACGGTTTTGATACCCAACTCTTTGCAGGCGCGAATAATGCGCAGCGCGATCTCACCGCGATTGGCAATCAGGATTTTTTTCAACTTGTCTTTGCTCTCACCTATTGAAAATTTTGCAATGCCAAATTTTCAATTTCAAATATTTTTCATGGCGCCACGGCCGCGGGCGGCTCACGTTTTTTCGACGCGGAACAACGGTTGATTGTACTCGACGGGCTGCCCATTGTCCACGAGAATTTCGACAATGCGGCATGCGAAGTCGGCCTCGATTTCGTTCATCAATTTCATCGCTTCAATGATGCACAAGACCTGGCCTTTGCTGACAGCGCTACCCGCTTGCACGTAAGGGTCGGCATCCGGCGCTGGCGCACGATAAAACGTGCCGACCATCGGCGATTTGATGTCAATGCGATTTGGGGCCGGAGCGGAGGCTGCCGTGGCGGGTTGGGGCAGCGCCGCTTGAGCAGGCGTGGGCGCGGCCATCGGCGGCGCGGGAATTTGCACCTGCGTCACCGGAAATGCCGCTTGGTGAGAATTGCTGGGATACTTCGAAATTTTGACCTTGCGTCCCCAGCGGGAGACTTCTAGGTCGGCGATACCACTCTCTTCGACGATTTTGACTAATCGCCGGATTTCATCTTCATTCATGCCTCTTCCTCCAGCCCCACGAAAAACTGCGTTTGCGATTTTTTTTGTATTAATGATTTAACTTTTTAAACAGGTCAATATAACTGATAATCGGTAAAAAGTCAACTGCAATTTGGGAAAATAGTGGGAAATCGGTGCGGGCAGGCAAAGATGATGATTCTTCGGCCTTGTTTCTGCAAGCAGCGGATACCACGTCTCCCCAAATGGTAAAATGTAAAATTGGTATACGCAGAAACCCCTGTAAAATTTGGCTGAACTGGCCAAGAGATTGCTAAGGAATTCAATTTTTCCCAGAAGCTGCCAGCGCCGAAGAAACTTCCAAGTTTATCGTGATCACTGCGGTTTAATCTTGTACTGCAATAAAGCTGGCTTCCGCTGTCCTCCCGTCATGCCAGATCATTTCTCCGTTTCACCCGTAATGAGTTGCGTCAGCGCCGGGACGTGGCCGAGCAGGCGCGCGTAGAGCGCCAACTGGCCGCGATGATACTCCTCGTGAGAAATGCCGTGATTCATCCATGCCAGGCGCGTGCCTTGGAGGCCATCAAAGCGGTTGATGTATTGCAGCATCAGCAGTTCGCCGGCCTCGCGGAATTTTTTCTCACCTTCGCGGTGGGTGGATTTCAACAAAGCCAACGATTTTTTCTTTGAGTCGGTTGGTGGGAGGTGGCCGGCATATTCCTTGAGAAATTTCGGGTAATGCTGGCGCTGAAAATCGCCGTCCGGCCGCGTCAACTCACCACTCATCAGCAGGCCGGATTCGATGATGTGATGAGCCAACTCTGCGACGCTGCGATTTTTGGACGTTGGCCGAAAGCTGAAATCTTTTTCAGGAATGTTTTTAATTTCATCCATCACGCCTTGGCGCGTGTACCTCCAAGCTTCGAGCGCTTCTTCGAGAAGAGATTTGTAGGGTACCATGCTGGTTGTTCGTTGTTGGTTGCGGGTAAACCTCTGTTTAAAGATAAACTTTGCACAAAAAAGAACGTAACTATTCAGTACCGCCCGGGCGCTCAAATCTGCGTGCAAAAATAAATTGGCGCGATATAACAAATCGCAAAAATAAGCGCCCGGGCGGTAAAATAGCTGAATAGTTAGAAAAGAACAAACTAAAACTTTGCGGAAAAATTTTTCCGCACCTCGGCTTCGGTCAGCGCGCGGTTGTAGATGGCGATGAGATAATATTCGCCGAGCCACGGACGATTGTTGGTGAATTCGTTCGCCAGCGCCAAATGCAAGCTCGCGTCCCAATTGTCGAAATTGCCTTCGAGAAGCGGACGATTGCTGGCCGGATCCGAGCCGTTCAAATAGAACTTAATTTTGCCGCTGGCATTGCGCGTATAAACCACGTGACATAAATCCGGAACGACGTCAATCTCCTGCGCTGCACGTTGATGATTATCGCGCCGCTCAAAGCCGTCATCGTCCGTGTAGGTGGTGCGCAGGCGCAGCTCGTAAAGCTCTGTTTTGGCTTGGGCCAGCATAAAATTGCGGTTGCCAAAGCCACTGGACATCGTGATGATGCGGCCGGGACTTTGGTCATCGGCGATGTTCGGCGCGCGTTTGATCCAGGCCTCGATACTAATTTCGTTCGTATTTTTTAGCGCCGAAAATAAACGCAAGGCCGGATCGGCGGTTTGTAAAATTATCGGCGCCACGACCCGAAGCCCTTTTCCCAGCCAGCTTAGCGCAGCCGGATTCGCGGCGCGCAGATCGAGCGGCGTGCCGGCGCCGGCAACATCGTGGACGACGTTGCCGCTGCGTTCTTGAAAAACGTACAACGCCTGCAAATCTTTCACCACCCGCGCGGACGGCGAAACTTTGATGCGCATTTCATCGCTCACCACAATAGCGCCATCATTCGCGGCGAATTGCAACACATACTCGCCGGCTTCAAGCGCACGCGCGGTGGTAAAGGCCGCAGCCGCGTCGGCGAAAATAATTTGCCCGCCGCTTTTTTTCGTCCATTTTGTCGTCACCGTTCCCGGAGGATTCGGCAGACCGTCGTCACTGACGATTCCATCGAGCGCGGCAAAGGCCGGCAGCACAATTTCCAAATCCGGTCCGGCATCGACGAGGGGCCGCTCATTAACGGTGATTGCCACCTCGGCGCTCGCCGTAAGCTCGGGGTTGTCGTGATTCGCTGCCGTGAGCCGTAAAACGTAGACGCCGCGGACGGTGCAGGCCGCGGTCGTTTGCAATTGTGTGGCATCGGCAAAATCAACGATCGCGCCCTCGGGCCCGCTCACTTTCTCCCATTTGAGATCGAGCGTATCGGTGGAATTGCCCAATCCTGTGTCGGTCACCACGCCAGCAAGTGTTATTTGCACAGACGGCAGGATTCCCGTCATTGGCAGCGTGACGATTTGAGTGGCGCCGGCATTGACCGCCGGTTTTTGATTGACCGTAACAACAATCGGCACCGTGGTGATGAGCTGTCCGTTACTCACTTCGAGCTTCAACGCGAAAACGCCGCGTTGTGTGAAACGCGCCGCCGCTTGCAATGTATCCGCATTCGTAAACTGCACGCCCGCCGGCCCACTCCATTTGTAAGTTATATTGTTGGTGGCGGCATTCTCATCTCCCAAGCCGCTATCGATTAACTCGGCAACGAGATTCGCCACCACCGCCGATGCCGTGAGCGCAATTTTTTGCGTGCCGGTTTTGATGTTGACTTGCGGCGGCCGATTAACGACGATCACGACTTCGTCGCTTGTCAGCAGCTCGCCATCGTCGGCCGTGAGCCGCAGAACATAGCGGCCTTTTTGATTGAACTCGACGTTGGTGCTCGGGTTATTTTCATTTTCAAACGTCACGCCGTTGGGACTGCCCGGCCCGCCGACTTGCGTCCAGTTGATGATCGTCGTTGGCGTGGGACGATCGTGCGTGACGCGCCCGTCCAACGTCGTGGCGATCTTCGGCAATTGGATGTCCTGCCAATCAATGATTTTATCTAGCCCGGCGGAAATGATCGGCGGTAAATTGGCGTCGGCGCCGAAATCGAAATTTTGTTTGACTTCATTCGGACTCAGCGCGCGGCTGTAGATGGCGACGAGATGGAATGTTCCCCGCCAGGCTTGATTCGTTTGTCCATCAAACCATCCAGGTTCATTGCCAAGCGCGAGCACGAAGTCGGTATCCCACGATGAGGTGAAATTGCCGTCGACTACCCGGCGGCTCACTTCGTTACCGTTCAAATAAAGCCTGGTTAAACCGGAGGGCTCGCGCGTGCAGACGAGATGCGATAATTGATTCGCACTGGCCGCGCCGCCGGCGAGCACTTTGTTGCTGGCATTGGCGTTGGTCGTCGTCGTGCGCAAACCGGCGTGAAAACCGCTGTTGCGCTGGCCAAGCAAAAAGTTGCGTGTGCCCGCGCCGCTCGCCAGCGTGGCGATGCGCGCCAAGCCTTCATTATTATTGAGACTCGCCGGCTTGATCCAGGCCTCGATGGTGATTTCATTCGATGACTTCACCGCTTCGACGAGCCGCGTTGCGGGGCCGTTCGTCGCCAACAGCGCTGGCGCATTCACGGCAAGACCTCCCGTCACCCACTGCACCGCCGCGGGATCGTTGATGACGAGATCGAGCGGCTCTCCGGTTCCCGCCACGTCGTGTATGATCGCGCCATTGTTTTCTTCAAACGTATACAACGCCTGCAAACGCTCCGTGCTGCGCGCCGCCACCGCGATCATCACCTCGTCGTCGGCGTCGAATGTGCCGTTACTCACCGAGAGCTTGAGCAAATAATGGCCGCGCGTGGCGAACGTTGTTTTCGTCGCCAACGCATTCTTGTTTTCAAAAACAGCTTCGCCAGTGCGGCTCTGCTTGGACCACGTTACTGTCAACGTTCCGGTTTGCGGATCGCCGAGGCCGCTGTCGATAACCTGCCCGGCGAGCAGCGCTTGCAGTGAATTGATTTGTTGATCCGGCCCGGCGGAAATGATCGGCCGCTCGTTGACGATGACGATGAGATCGTCGCTGGCCGTGAGCAAGCCGTCGCTTGCCGTGAGCCGCAACACGTAACGCCCGCGTTTCGTGAACGTCGCTTTTGTTTTCATCACGTGCGGATCGTCAAACGTAACATTGCCCTCACCACTGATTTTTTCCCACGTCACAAAAATCGCTGCCGCTTTCTGCAAACGATCGTCGATCACGCTGGCGTCGAGATCGGCGGAGGTCGACGCGCCGTCGAGTCCGATGATTTGATCTAGCCCGGCGTTGACAATCGGCGGCTGGTTGGGCGCGAGCTCAAGCAGCGAACTTTCACCGAACCGGTCGTCTTCTGTTGCCGGCATCTGGCCGTCAGCAATGCCGAAGTACAAACTCATGTACTTGATCACTTCCTCTTCGTGCGGCTGCAGCTCCGGCAAATTCTGCTTGATCGTTTCGCGCACCGCGTCGGCAAAATCCGCAAAGCTGGTGAGCTTGTTGCTGACGTACGGTTCCAACTGTTTGATCAATTCATAGTTGCTGTCAATGTCCAGCGTTTGCAGCGTTTTCTCGAGCGAAGGCGGGGCGGAGTTGTCGAGCGGCGGCAGCACGCGGCTCACGTACGTCACGCGGTGCATGATGCGCCAGCACGCCGGTTTTTTCCCTTCATCCCGCGCTTCGCGCAACGCCACCGCCGCCGGATCATCGCTTTGCGCCAGCCAAATCGGATCGACGACGCGATTGAAAAATAGATCGAAATGATCCGAATCGGGCTCGAGGTAAAAGGTCATGAAGCGGAACGCATCGACTTTGTACGGGCTTTTTATCGGTCTCGGGCGTTTCGGATCGCTGTTGTCAACTAACACCACCCGGCGGTCATTGGGATCGCGCTGGTAAATGTCGCGCTCGACTTTGTCGAGGTTAAGACTTATCTGAAACGCGGTTTTGGATTCCTGGCTTTTTCGGACATTCAATTGATGCTGGCCGACGAACATCGCGTTCAGCTCGAACACCGACGCAACTTTCGCGATCGCGAAAGCAATCGCCAGATCGATGCCGCCCATGCCCTTAAATTCATACGAGCCGCCATACGTCGTCGTCTGCACGTCCATCGTCTGCTGCGTTTCCGCAAAAAAACCGCCGTCGACCGTCCAGACATACGAGTTGACGAGATTGCGGCGAAATTTTTCTTTTAACGCCGAAACTTCAGTCAGCTCCAAAGCGCTTTCCGAGGGAAAATAGGCCAGCCGGCCTTTGTCCGCCGCGGCAAATTGATCGAAGTAAGTTTGCAGCTCGGTGGTTTCCCGCTGGATTCGATTTTTGAGCGCATAGGCTTCGACCGGCTTGAAATAACTGCTGTCGTTGCTGTACGTCAGCGCGTTGGGATAATCCACGTCCGGCAGCGGCCCCATCTTGCCGTCGAGTATGCCCTGCTTGACGTAACGCGGATTGATCGGAAAGCTGATGAGGTTCCAATCTTTGGGAATGTCCGGATTGGGCCGCATCTGAAATGAGATCAGCGCATTGTTGTGGCGCAAGCGCAGCGCAAACACGTCGGCGGTTTCGGATTGCACCAGCGCCAGGCCGACGTTGTCGGGCAGGAAGCGGCGGCCAAACGGCTCGCGCTCCGGGGTGGTTTCCTCCGGCGTCGTGTAGCGGCCGCGCAATTCCAGGCTCGTCGTTTTGCCGGTCGCGCGCGTCACGCCCACATTGGCTTCTTCCATCCAGCTCCACATTGCTTCGAAGCGCGCCCGCAGTCCGAACAAAACTTTTGATTCTTCGACGCTGGACAAAAAGACAGCGCCGATGCCGCCGCCGGCGTCGCTCTTCGATTTGAAGCCAAACTTTAACGCCGCTTCAACTTCCAAGCCGAATCCCTGCTCCTTTGAAGCGGCGTAAGCGTGCGTCGTCTCCTGCGCTTCTTCAAGCGCAATGACGCTCGCTTCGTTGTAATCGTCGAGGTCGCCGATCATCTCTACGCTCGGTTGCGTCAAGTTTTCGCTCGGCACCGGCGGTGCGCCCTCGATGTAGCCGATGAGCTGCGGCGCGAACTGCACCTGGCCGATCCATTCGGTGGCGAGATCGCCGACTTTGAAGCCGGTGATCAACTGCCAATCAGCATTTTTCACCAAACCATAACACCGCTTGAAAACGCCGAGGAGATTGCCTTGATTATCGTATTGCAAATCGCCGTACTCGTGCACGCTCGGGCGGCTGTGTATGACGCCGCTGAACGGCGTGCGCACACCGGCCAGCGCGCTGCGCACTTGCGGCGCGTCCTCGCCAATCGGCGCGGTGGAAAGAATAAAGAGCGACGTTCCTTCCACGGTGAGATGATTGCCGGCGAGCGACTGGTCCCGCAATTGGTTTTCCGTCTCAGCGTCGAACGTGTAATACGCGATGAGGCTGTCCAGCTCGCCGTTCAAGCGCCGAAAGAGCGAATCTTGAATTTGCTCGGGCGTGCGCGCGGTTTTCCAAATCCGCACTTCTTCCAATTCACCTTGAAAAAATTCTTGCGCCGGCGAATTGCCCAGCGCGCCAAGCGAGAATTGGCTGCTGGCGGTGCCAAAATCTGTCGCGTTGCGGCTGTCCGTCAGCAGCGCTTCGCTATCATTGCAATATAAAATCAAGCGCGAGCGCGCAAGATCGGGATCCTTCACCCATTTGACGTTACCGTTAATCGTCGCGTGATTCTGGCCGGCGGAATCAGCAGCTTTATTGCCCTCGCGCTCCTCGAAGCGCCACCAGGAAACGAGGCCCTCGGCTTTAGCCGTGAGTTCTTTGCCAACGTCGGCGTCTTCGCGGCTGGCGTTCCAAATACGCACCTCGCTGATAATGCCTTTGAAGAAACCCGTCGAATAAGTTCGTCCAATCACCAGGGCTTGATTGCTGCGTCCAATATCAGCCGGTTTGAGACGGCTCGCCGGATAAGAGCCAACCAAACGATTGATTTTGGCCTCGTCCGGCGAGGTCTTCTGCGCTTCTTCAATCGCTGTTTTGACGTCATCATCGTAAGTGTATTTGAAAAACTCCGGACTATTTTGATCGAGGTAAAGCCCGATGTCGTCCCAGGCAAACGTATAACTTTTGGTGCGGTCTTGCCTGCTATAATTCAATGTTTGCCTTTTGCGCGTGACTGCAACTCGATGCGGCTTCCCGGCTTGAAGCCTCGCGTTCGATTGAAAAGAATGATTGTTGCCGTCTTTATCCTCGAACGAAAAAACGACATGGCCGCTGCGATCGAGCGCGAGCGCATACGGCACGTTTTGCCCGGTGCCGTCGTCGACTTGGCCGCGCGTTAAAATGCCGCGTTCCTGGCTCAAATCATCCGCTTGCAAAAACGCTTCGATGGTCAGATCGGTATTGATATTCAGCGTATCGTCTTTGCCGCCGTCGAGATAGCCGCTCACGCCGTCGAACTTCAGCCCGTAATCCTGCGCGAACACCGCGGCCAAATGCGTCCAATCACCAACGGAAATAATTTCGCGGCTTTGCACGAATTTCCCATTCACGCCGGCAAAAAACGCATAAACCGGCAGCGCCGAAGGCGCCGGCGTGAGCTTGCCATTCACAATGCCGTCGTTGCGGCTGCGCGAGTAATCTTTTACGCCCGTCTCGAAATGCCAATAGCCCACGAGATCGGCCTCGTTGCCGCTGAGCCGGCGATTCATGTCCGCTTGAATTTCTTGCGCGGTGCGGGCGCGTCTCCAAATGCGCACCTCGTCGAGCCGCCCGTTGAAATAATTGTCCACTCGCCCAATGTTTTTGATTGGTATGTTAATCGGCTGCTTGCCGGCCAGCGCAGTGGTTTCATATTGTAGCACGCCGTTGATATAAATCCGGTATGTCGTTCCATCAAAAGTCGCGGCCACGTGATTCCAAACGTCCAGCGTCAACACCGCACCGGTGATGAATGAATTCCAATTTTCGCCATCACCAAAACCGCCATGGATTCTATTTTTCTGAAAAACCCAAAGCGAGGGTGAGCGTTGATTCGTTCCGCTCGGTTGATTTCCCAAAAATCCGTGATAGTTTTCGTTATCCGAGGTCGGATAAATCCATGCCTCCTGCGTGAACGAGGCGCCAACCGTGACACCATTACCCAGATCGATGTAACTGTCACCGTCGAAGGTCAGCGCCGACGCCGGCCGGTGCAATCCCAACGTGTAATTTGACTGACCGGATTGCTGCTGAATCAACCGCGCATTGCCCTCCATATAATTTGGCCGCACCCAGGCTTCGAGCGTCACGTCGTCAACCACGTCGAGTTGTTTTAGTTTGTCGGTATCAGCGAGGCGGGCGTAGTTGCTCTCCCCGTCGAACGTGAGCGTGCTGCCCGGCGCCGCCGCCGTCCATTTGGAAGTGATCGTTGCGCCGCTGGTGACGCGCTGATTGCCCACCGCGGTTGCAGCCGTCGACACGGCGCGAATCAGCAGCGAGCCGCCGAACAAATCGCTCGGCACTTTCGTGGTGTGCGCGTTCGCAGCGTAATCGTATTCCATGAAAAAGATCGGCAGCTTTTTCGTCGCGAACACGAGCGCGTCGCTGGCGATAGGAATGCTGGTTGCCCCGCTGCTCACAGCTTGCAGAACCGTCACGCGAATCTCGCCCACCTGCAGCGCGGCGTTGGCTTCGAGATCGCGCTGCACGCCGTCGGGAACTTGCAGCGTTAATTGCTGACTTTCGGCAACGATAAAACCGGCGCCGATATATTCCCGGTAGCCGACCAGCCGTTTCTTCTCATAATGTCCGGCTTCGCCATTCAACACGCGTGCGAATTTTTCCGGCGCGCGTGGCACTTTCGTCCAAGTCTCTTCGAGGCCCGCGCCGGTGATTGTAACCGTGCAAGTGCTGCTCGCTTCGTCACCGCTCACTTCGAGCACGATCTTGTCCATGTCGAGGTCGGTCGAGCGCGCCACACACAGCACGCTCTCTTGTTTGTTCTTGTCGGTCAACGGATAGCGCGCGCGCTCGCTGAACGTGTTGAAATATGCGGCGAAAAATTGATCGTCGGCGCCGCGGAAGTAGAGCGCCAACGTGCCGGTGGCGCTGTCAAACAGCAGCGGCGTTTCGCCCGTCCACGCAAAGCCGAGCAAACCGCCGGAAAGGCTCAAACCGGATGGATCGACGTGCACGAGCGGCATGATGACCTCGGCGCCGCCGCGGAGAACGGACTTGAGGCCGTCGAGAATTTTTTTCGCGTTGTTCAGCAAGGTTTCCTGCGCCGTCACCTCGCTGCGCGCTTGCCGCAGCCGCTCTTCAGCTCTTTGCACTTTGGCGTCGTACTCGGGCTTGGCTGCAATGCGCAAACCGGAAACATTGTCTCGCCAAAATGATCCGACCTCGAAGGTGATGCTGGTGGTGAACGTCTCGCTTTGCCCCTGCCAATTCGCATGTTCGTAAACGGTGACCTGCAGCGGTTCGGCAATAACCAAAGCATGAACGCGATCATTCAAGCCGGCTTGCAAAAGATCGTTGTACGTGATCTCGCCAACACCGTGCCGGAGCGTCAACGAATTGCCCGCCTGTGTAATTCCGGTGGCGCCCACTTCCGCAGTGTTCAAAGCCTCTTGCAATTTTTGATATTCACTTTGCCGCAAATCGCGCTCGCGTTTTGCATTCACGAAGGCTTCGCTGAGCACGCGCACTTGCGCTTCAGCGGCGCGAATCTCCTCGAGCTGGTCGTTGATCGGTTTTTGTGTGGCACGGTCGGGGTTGATCAGGTTCAAGGCGAGACGATCCGGCGCCTGCGCAATTCGCCCCGAGTTGGACACGCCGAAATCGAGCGCGGCAATATAATTTTTGTCATCGACTGCCGTACCTTGCGTCGCGACGGCGAGCATGACGCGCGCATTTTGTTTGAGCGGTTTTTTCTTGCCCTCGTAGCCGCTCGGCACATTCGCTTGTTGATAATAAAGCATCGCCGTCATGCCCGACTCGACGCTGCGGCCTTCGAGCTGACTGTTGTTTTGGCGTGAGGCAATTTGAAAACTGCTGCGATTCACCCCCGGATTTTCTCCCACCGGCGCGTCGGAGGTAATCCACTGGCCGCCGTGCCTCGTTCCATTCGCGCCGTTATTGGTTTGATCATAAACCGTATCGCCCTCGGCCTCATCGAATCGCCAATAACCTGCGAGTCCCGGTTCCAGTCCGGTCAAACGTTGGTGCATGTCCGCCTGCAGCTCACGGCTCGAGCGCACGCGGTTCCACAGACGAATTTCATCAATCGTGCCGCTGAAAGAATTTTGCGCCGCGCCAAAAAATTTGATCGGCTGCGCCACCGGCTTCGCTGCATTCGGCAAATCGATCTTGTCGCGCAAATTGCCGCCGACGTAGAAACGATACGCCGCACCGTCGAACGTCACCGCCAGGTGGTTCCAGGTATTCGGCGTTAGAATACTTCTCGAAGAAAATTCGTTCCAGTTTTGCCCATCGCCGAATCCGACGCGCAGCCGCGTTTGTGCTTCGAGCCAAATCGCGGGACCGGAATTTTTGTCCGCGCCTTCGCCGGTGATGAATGCTTGCGGGGAGGTGCTTTGCGAGCGCACGGGATAAATCCACGCCTCTTGCGTAAATTGCTCGCCGATAATCACGCCGGGATTGAGCGCGACGTGATCACTCACGTTCTCAAATTGCAGCGCGGACTCGGCGTAGCCCTCTTTGCTGAAACGCGGAATCAAATTCTTGCCGCAGGGCTGGCTGGGATCGGCAAGGCTCGGCTCGACGCAGGTTCCGGCTTGCTTGGCGAAAACTTCGGGATGATCGACGCAGGTGTAAACCTGCGAGCCGCGCGTGTTGAACAAACCTTCTGCGGAGCGCTCGACGTTGAACGAATCGATCAAGCCGGTGTGACGATTCTGCGTGAAAATCTGCCAACGCTGAATCTCAGCCACTTGCGTCGGCAGCAACAACACGATGAAACGCCCGCCGGTCAAATTCCCCACGAACTTCAACTCCTGCGTCGGCTCAAAAAAATCATTGCCATCCAAATCCTTTGCGCCGAGGCTATCCTTGCGCGATTGCGGCCGCGTCTTGCTGCGGCTGCGCTGAAAGCGCACTTCCAATTTCGGCACGAGCGTGGTTCCAACCAAAACAAAGCGGTCAACGAGCAAAGTCGTGTCAACCAACGGCACTGGTTTATCATCTTTGTCTTTGACGAGATTGCCGTCTTTGTCACGCTTGAACACCACGTCGGCGTGATTCGCGTCAATGGCCTGGCGGAAAATATAAACGTAACGCCCATCCGACAGCGCTTGAAACGGCGCGTCCGCGGTCAATCGCGCCGTCGTTGAGAGAAAAAAATCTTTGTCGCGATTATCCAAGCGTGTTCCCGGATCAACCGGCGTGCGGCTGCCTTTTTGATAAGTCGGCAGCAGTGTCTGATCGGCAACGCCGAAACCGATTTCGGCAATTTCGTTGGGAAAAATCAGTTCTGCCGGGCTGGCCGGCCAATTATTGACGTCGAAAGGAGATTGGACTGCGCCGGAATCGCTGGGCGCTGGATTCATATCGAGCGCCGCGTAGAAAATCCGGCGTTGATCGTCCATCGCCAGGGCGATGACGACGCCTTTGTGGCGAACCATGGTGGGATGTTGATATTGGCGTCCGG
>JAJVHT010000112.1:0-3711 GCA_022072515.1 bacterium | reverse complement strand
CCGGAATCGCTGGGCGCTGGATTCATATCGAGCGCCGCGTAGAAAATCCGGCGTTGATCGTCCATCGCCAGGGCGATGACGACGCCTTTGTGGCGAACCATGGTGGGATGTTGATATTGGCGTCCGGCCGGGGCGGCGTAGGATTTGAGAAACTTGCTGTCGAAGTTGGACATGATGCAGACTCCTTGGTATAAGACGATAATCCTAAAAACCGAAGGGCAGAGAAAGTTTAGAAAACGGGGAGGGTAGAATTCAATAAGAAAGCCCAAATTTTACCAACCGCGATTCAACCACACGATTCGTAAAACTTGGGCTTCCAGTCCAGCCAAAATATCCGTAAAACTTTCCTCAAACGGCTGGCTTGGCGCCACCTCCGTGTCGCCATCTTCAAATCGCATCGAAGTTATAAATGATGATACGAAAAAAGCCAGGGCTTGTCAAGGTAATTCTTTTAACGCGCTCACGGCCTGCAAGGCCTCCGCAAATTCTTTGGCGGTGGCAAAGCGTTGGGCTTTATCTTTGGCCATGGCTTGTGCGAGGGCGGCATCGAGGGCGGGAGAGAGTTGTGGATTCAGCTCGCAGGCGCGCAACGGCGTCTTGGAGAGAATGCGGTTGGAAATCGTCGCGAGCGAATCGCCTAAAAACGGCCGCTGGCCGGTCGCCATTTCGTAAACGATGACGCCGAGCGAAAAAATATCGGACAGGCCATCGACTTTATCGCCGCGAATTTGTTCGGGCGACATGTAGCTCGGGGTGCCGAGCACCGCCCCGTCCTGCGTCAATGTCGAGTAATCCACGTGGGCGATGCCGAAATCCATCACTTTCACCACGCCGTCGGTGGTGAGCATGATGTTGGCGGGTTTGACGTCGCGATGCACGACGCCGTTGCGGTGCGCATAATCGAGCGCGTCGCAAATCGGCGCGACGATGCGGCAAACCTCGGCGAGTGGCAGCGGCGCGCGTTTCTGAATGATTTGCTCGAGCGTTTCACCTTCCAAAAATTCCATGGCGATGAACGAGTACGGCCCGGCTTCGTCGGCCTGATAAATCGTGACGATGTTGGGATGATTGAGCGCGCCGGCCGCTTGCGCTTCGCGGAGAAAACGCTGGCGCACCCGCGCGCTGTTGCCCAGCATTAAATCCGTGCGAATGGTTTTGATCGCGACGCGCCGGTTGATCGTGGCATCAAATCCTTCGTAAATTTTTCCCATTGCGCCGGCGCCAATCTCGCCAATGACGTCGAAGCGGCCGAGGCGAACCACCTCGCCTTTGGCGTCGGTGATGATCGCGCTCGGAACGGCGCCGGGTGCCGAGGGCAGGGGCTGGGTAGCGCCAATTTTTTTGCGCAAAAATGCGGTCACGCCACCGGTGGCGACAATGGCAAAAATGACCGCGACACTTTTCATCCAGACGCGGCCCAGCGTAAAAAAGCCAAACGTGCCGACCCACGCCAACAAGACGAGCCCCAACAACACCGCGCCAACATATAATCGCGGCAGCCGCAAAGCGCTCAGCCACGCGGCCAGGCCGAGCACCACAAGCGCAATGAATTCTAAGTTTTCAATTTTGTTGTTGCGAATCAGCGCATTGCCCTGCAAAATGTTGGAAGTTGAAGTGGCAAGCTTCTCGACGCCGGGCAGACGTGCCGAGACCGGTGTCGGCACGACATCTTGCGTGCCGGCAGCGGTGACGCCGACAAAAACAATCTTGCCGGTCAATTCGGTTCCGGCGCCTTGTTGTAAAATGGTGGCGGCCGAAGTTTGGGGAAAAACGCCGGCGCCGTAAAAATTGATCAGTGTCCAACCGCGCCGGTCCGTGGGCACAAAAATTTCGCCAATTTGAACGCCGGCGCCGACTTTCACTTGCACTTGCCCGCGCGAAAGCTGCAACAACTGCGTCACCGCTTGCACCGGCAACGACGGAAAATAAGCCTCGCCATATCGCACAATCTGGGCTTCCCAACGCACGGTGGATTCGCCCCACTGTTCTTCCGGAAAAAGATTGATATGGCCGCCCGGCAAGCTCGCTTTCACGATCGCCTCGGCTGAATAATTGGCGGTTCCCCCACTCACCGGCGGATAGGTCAATAGTTTTTCGCGAAAATCAAAAAGCAAATACGCGCTGCCGGCGAACACCTCCGGCATTTCCGGGTGGTCCGCATTCTGGCCGAGATTGGAAAAATAATAAGGGAAAATAATTTTTTGCGAAGCGGCGGCAACGGCGGCGAGCGTTTGCGTGCCGGCTGCTTCTTCGGGCTTGGCGGGCAGCACAAAATCGCAAATGAGCAGTTGCGGCTTAGCGGCCAGCAACCGCGTCAGCAATTCCGCCAACTTGGTGCGCGGCCATGGCCAACCGCCGGCCTTTTGCAGGCTGAGATCGTCAATCGCCACCAAATGAATGCGCGCCTCCGGCTTGAGCGGCCCGCGCAAACGAAAATAAAGATCGAGATTGGCGCGCTCGAGCCGCTCCAGAATCCCTGAAAACGGCAGAAGATGCAGTGACAGCAGCGCAACCAGCGCCAGCACGAGGCCGCCGAGGAGCGCGGGCAATTTGGCGCGCCGGGCTTGCTGGGCGCGTTGTTTTTGCCAGTCGGCGAATTTAGCCGAAGCCGCCGACGATGAACTCTTCTTAGCGTTCGGCATCGAGATCGAGGTCGCGTTGCTGATTCCACCGCACCCAGTCCAACTCCGCGCGCTGGTCGGTGAAACGATTCGGCTCCGAAGGCCGGCCATCCTTGCCGATCACGACTTGTTGTTGCGCCTGCACCAGTTTAGTCCACGTCTCGAGTGTGACCGGCTGCGGCCCCGGCACCTGTTGCGGCCCTGGCACTTGTCCGGGGCGCAAGCCTGTTTGTGGGCGGAACAAGGCGCCGCCGCCGCGCACTTCCACGGCGCCTTCATACACGCGCACATTCGTCACGCTGTCCGCCGCAACGGTGGCGCGGTAAATCGTGCCTTGGACACCGGCTATCGCCGTGGGAAATTTGACGTCGACTTTCGGCGGGCGATTAAAAAGTTTGTTGACGCGTGTCCATAGGGAGCCGAGCGAGAGATCGAATTGGGCCTGCATCACCGGCGCCGGGGTGTCCGGTTTTTCCGCACGCACGAGTTTGGTGATCTTCAAGTGCGAGTGGGCCGCGAGGCGAATCACGCTGCGATTGTCGAGCACCAGCTCGGCGCGCGCTTTGTCCAGCGTTTGAATTTCGTCGTTGGGATTCAACAGCAAATTGGCTTGCACCGGTATGAAGTCACCTTTGCCGCCGCGGCGATATTTCACCGCGCCTTCGTAAAAGGTCAGAACCGCTTGCGAGGCCGGCGTCCGCAACTGCTCCAATTGCGGCTCTGCCGTGGCGCGCACCGGGAAGAGCAGGGAATCGCCGGGGAAAATGCGGTTGAGATCGGCGATATGCGCATTGGCTTTTTTCAAAACCGCAAATAACGAATCGTTAAAAAATCCGTAATAGCGAATCGCCAGGTAACTCGCCGTGTCACCGCGCCGGACGATAAGTTTTTTGTGTGCGAGCTGCGTGGAGGCGGAAAAAATCAACGGCAGGAAGAGAAGGCTCGTGACGACGAGCCGGCGATTCCTGAAAGGGGGTGGTGGATGCGGCATAATTCGGTTCTCACTTATGGTCAAGATTGCGTCGTGATAAACCCAATTTACATTTTTTTCGAGGAAAGTGCAAGCTTTATGAAAGAAAAGAATTGCTCG
>JAJVHT010000080.1:44122-45674 GCA_022072515.1 bacterium | reverse complement strand
CGCTCGAGACGGCGCGAAGCTTCTTGCGTCCCATCCGCGACGATCACTTGGCCGGCGTGAATCGAGTAGCCGATGCCGACGCCGCCGCCGTGATGCACGGACACCCAGGAGGCACCAGAAGCGGTGTTGAGCAGTGCATTGAGAATCGGCCAGTCAGCAATCGCGTCGGAGCCGTCGAGCATGCTTTCGGTTTCGCGATTCGGCGAAGCCACCGAGCCGGTATCGAGATGATCGCGGCCAATCACGATGGGCGATTTGATTTTACCTGTCGCGACCAACTCGTTCAACGCGACGCCGAATTTCGCGCGCTCGCCGTAACCCAGCCAGCAAATGCGCGCCGGTAGTCCCTGAAATTTCACACGCTCACCGGCGAGCTGAATCCAGCGCCGCAACGATTCATTTTCCGGAAATAAATCCAGCGCGAGTTTATCCGTGACGCGAATATCCTCGGGATCACCGGAAAGCGCAGCCCAACGAAACGGGCCTTTGCCTTCACAAAACAGCGGCCGAATGTACGCTGGCACGAAACCGGGAAAATCAAACGCATTTTCGACGCCAGCTTTTTGGGCCTGCGCCCGAATGTTGTTGCCGTAATCAAAGGTGACGGCGCCACGTTTTTGCAAATCAAGCATCGCACGCACATGCACCGCCATCGACTCATACGCGCGCTTGATATATTCCGGCGGATTAGTTTGGCGCAATTCCAGCGCTTTTTCATACGACAAGCCATGCGGCACGTAACCGTTCAATTCGTCATGTGCGGAAGTTTGATCGGTTAATATATCCGGAATAATATTTCGGCGCAGCAGTTCCGGCAAAATATCGGCGCAATTTCCGACCAAACCGACTGACAGCGCTTCGCCTTTTTGCTGCGCGACTAAAACCAACTTTAACGCTTCATCAAGATTTTCCGCGAGACGATCACAGTAGCGTTGTTGCACGCGGCGCTCGATGCGCTGGCGCTCGACTTCGATGACCAGGCACGCCGCGCCGTTCATCGTGGCGGCCAGCGGTTGCGCGCCGCCCATACCGCCCATGCCGCCCGTAACGATTAACTTGCCTTTGAGCGAGCCGCCGAAATGCTTTTGCCCCGCGGCGGCAAACGTCTCGTAGGTGCCTTGCAAAATGCCTTGCGTGCCGATATAAATCCAACTGCCGGCGGTCATTTGGCCGTACATGATGAGGCCGCGATCTTCCAACTCGCGGAAATACGCAGCATTCGCCCACGCCGGCACCAACAACGAGTTGGCGATCAATACACGCGGAGCATCGGTGTGCGTGCGAAATATTCCAACCGGCTTGCCGGATTGTACGAGCAGGGTCTCGTCATTTTCCAACTCGCGCAGACTGCGCACGATCGCGTCATAACACGCCCAGTTGCGCGCGGCTTTACCGCGGCCGCCGTACACCACCAGCGCCGTGGGATTCTCTCCCACTTCGGGGTCGAGGTTATTCATCAACATGCGCATGGCGGCTTCCTGCACCCAGCCTTTGCAGGTGAGGGTATTGCCGCGCGGGGCGCGAATTGGGCGAGGTTCGGATGAGGGCATGG
>JAJVHT010000080.1:9253-44022 GCA_022072515.1 bacterium | reverse complement strand
TTTTTTCCAAACACGAATGGATGAAAATTATTTTTCCTCTTCCTGCTTTTCTTTTTCTCTTTCTTTCTCGCGTTCGGAAGCGGTCTGTTTTTCGCGTTTTTTGCGCTCGGCGCGTTTTTCAAAAGCCTTTTGCTGTTTTTCCACTTGCAGACTTTCGTAGCCGACCAGTTCAACAATCGCCAACTCGGCGCCGTCGCCTTGCCGGCGGCCCAATTTGATCACCCGTGTGTAACCGCCGTTGCGGGTTGAGAACTTGGGGGCGATGTCATCAAAAAGGGTTTTGACCGCAGCGCGTTGGCGCAATTTGCTGAATACGAGACGGCGCGCCGCCACGGTGTTTTTCTTGGCGTGCGTGATCAAACGCTCGACAAAGCGCCGCGCTTCTTTCGCCTTCGGCGTCGTGGTGCGAATGTGCTTGTGCTCAATAACCGCGACGGCCAAATTCGACAACGTTGCGTGTCGATGGCTCGCCGTGCGGCCTAATTTTTTGACGTCTTTTTGATGTCGCATGAGATGATAGGCAAAATGATTGTTAACAAATGTCTATTTTCGTCGGTTGGCGCATTTTGCAAATTTTCAATTTACAATGGCCAACCCTGCAACAGGCGGACCGCCGGTGCGGCAACTTACTCGTGGCCGTTGCCCAGATATTTCTCGACGTCCATGCCAAAACGCAAACCTTTTTCTTCCAGAATTTGCGTCAGTTCTTGCAAGGACTTGCGCCCGAAGTTGCGGAATTTCAGCATTTCCTGTTCGTCGCGACGCACGAGATCGCCGATGGTTTTAATATTCGCCGCCATCAAGCAGTTGTAGGAGCGGACCGACAATTCCAGCTCGTCCACCGACATCTTCAACAGCTTGCGAATCCGCAGCGCTTCTTCATCGACTTCGACCGGCTCCTCATCAATCTCCGGTTTGATGTCAAAATTAATGAAAAGATTGACGTGATCGCGGAGAATTTTGCCGGCATACGTGAGCGCGTCATCGGGCGTCACGCTGCCGTCGGTGGTAATCTCCATGACCAGCTTCTCGTAATCGATGCGCTGTTGCACGCGCATGTTCTCGACGCGATAGCTGACGTTCTTAATCGGCGTATAAATCGCATCGATGGGAATCGAGCCGAGCGGCATATCGGGAATTTTGTTTTCTTCGGCGGGCACGTAGCCGTGGCCGCGCCCGATGCGCAACTCCATCTTGACTTCCGCGCCTTTATTCAGGGTCGCCAGGTGATGATCCGGGTTGAGAATCTCAAAATCCGTCGTGCCGTTTTGAATATCGCCGGCCTTGAACTCGTGCGGGCCTTTGAGTTCCAACAGCACGCGGTCCGGTTTTTTATTGATGAGCTTGAAGCGAACTTCTTTCAAATTCAAAATGATTTCCGAGACATCTTCGACCACGCCGGAAATCGTCGAAAATTCGTGATGAACGCCGTCAATTCGAATCATCGTAATGGCCGCACCCGGCAGCGACGACAACAGAACGCGGCGCAACGCATTACCGATCGTCGTGCCGAATCCGCGCTCCAACGGCTGCACAATAAATCTGCCGAAAGTGCTCGAATAGCTCGACTCTTCGAGCTCGACACTTTCCGGCATTTGTAGATTGGGCCAAGTCATAGCAAGCATCTCCGATCTTTGTTACATCCCGTCTCTGGGATTACTTCGAGTACAATTCAACCACGAGGTTTTCATTAGCCTCGATGGGAATATCCGCCCGTCCTGGGATCTCGAGCACCGTACCAGCCATATTCGCTTTATCCAATTCGAGCCAGGGCAACAAGCGCCCTTCTTTCATTTTACGCATGCTGGCGTGAATCAATTCCATTTTACGGCTCTTCTCGCGGACTTTGATCACGTCGCCGGGACGCAGCGAAAAGGAGGGAATATCGACCGGACGGTTATTGACCATAAAATGACGATGTCGAACCAATTGCCGAGCGGCATTACGCGACGGCGCAAAGCCGAGGCGATAAACCACGTTGTCCAAACGGCGCTCTAAGAGCCGCAGCAGGTTTTCGCCGGTTACGCCCTTGATCCGCAGCGCCTTTTCATAATAACTGCGGAATTGCCGTTCCAGCAAACCATAGATTCGACGGAGCTTTTGTTTTTCGCGCAACTGCACGCCGTATTCCGACAGCTTCGTGCGCCGCGTGCGGCCATGTTGGCCGGGCGGGAACTGCCGCTTTTCCAGCGGACATTTCGGCGAAAAACATTTGGCGCCCTTGAGGAAAAGTTTTTTCTCCTCGCGGCGACAGAGCTTACAAACTGGCCCAGTATAACGTGCCATATTTAATTATTAAAACCTCCTTATACACGCCGGCGTTTCGGGGGCCGGCAGCCATTGTGGGGAATTGGCGTAATATCTTTAATCGCAGAAATTTCCAAACCGGCGGCTTGTAACGACCGCACCGCGGCTTCGCGACCCGACCCCGGGCCGCTTAACAAGACTTCGACCCGGCGCAGACCCATATCCATCGCGCCTTTCGCGGCATTATCCGCGGCGACTTGCGCGGCAAAGGGCGTGCTTTTACGCGAACCCTTGAAGCCAACTTTTCCGGCCGAGGCCCACGTGATCACATTGCCGTAAACATCGGTCAATGTCACGACCGTGTTGTTGAAGGTGGATTTGATATGCGCCAAACCGCTGGCTTCCACCCGCTCTTTTTTCTTGCCGCGTTTTTTCTTGACACTCGTCGTTGCTGCAGTAGCCAAGGAATTTTCTCCTGATTTTGAGATCAGCCAGTTCGCTGGTTGACCTATTGGACGGACAAACAGGCCAACTGGCCAACGTTTTTATTGCTTACCGACAACTTTCTTCATGCCGCCAATCGTCTTGCGGCGGCCCCGGCGCGTCCGCGCGTTGGTGTGTGTACGTTGGCCGCGCACCGGCAGGCCGCGGCGGTGCCGCAAGCCGCGATAGCAGCCAATATCCATCAAGCGCTTGATATTCATGCCGATCTCGGCGCGCAACGCGCCTTCAACTTTAAACTCCGAACCGATGATCGAACGAATTTTCGCCACCTGCTCGTTGCTCAAATCTTTCACCCGAATATCGGGACTGACTTCGGCCTGCTGCAAAATGGTTCTTGAATTGTTGCGTCCGATTCCGAAAATATAGGTCAACGCCACTTCCACACGCTTTTCGCGTGGCAGGTCGACACCGGCAATACGCGCCATGTTTCTGTCTCCAAAAAATTTCTACGCCAAAACTCTAAGCTTCACACCGGCGAAAATTTTTCGCCGCGCGATCTCATCCTTGCCGCTGTTTATGCTTGGGGTTGTCACAAATGACCATCATTTTCCCTTTGCGGCGGATGATTTTGCATTTATCGCAAATTTTTTTAATCGACGACCGTACTTTCATATCTCTAACCCTTAACCTTTGCGGTTTGAAGAAACAAAACGTCTTAATTCATTTTAGCGGTTTTATTTTTCAACGTTTCTTATTTATAGCGATAGGTTATGCGCCCACGCGAGAGATCATACGGTGACAATTCCACCGTCACCTTGTCGCCGGGAAGAATCTTGATGAAGTGCATCCGCATTTTGCCGGAGATATGGGCCAACACTTTGTGGCCATTTTCCAACTCAACTCGAAACGACGCATTCGGCAAAGTTTCGATGATCGTGCCATCTACTTTAATTGATTCTTCTTTCGGCATAAAAACTACAAACCTTGGGTTAAGATCTCCGCTTCTCCTTCTCTAATGACAATCGTGTGCTCAAAATGAGCTGACGGTTGTTTATCGGCCGTAACGACAGTCCAATCGTCCGCCGCGGTCACCACATCGGCGCGACCGGCATTG
Source organism: bacterium (assembly GCA_022072515.1). GTDB lineage: Bacteria > Zhuqueibacterota > Zhuqueibacteria > Zhuqueibacterales > Zhuqueibacteraceae > Zhuqueibacter. The sequence continues at coordinate 40,217 of JAJVHT010000080.1, read as the reverse complement.
ACCATGGGCTCGATGGCCAACACCATGCCGGGCTGCATTTTCGGGCCTTCATTCGGCTTGCCGAAATTCGGAATTTGCGGCTCTTCATGCAAATGCCGGCCGACACCGTGTCCGACCAAATCCCGCACGACACTGAAGCCGGCGCTTTCCACGTGGCTTTGAATCGCGTTCGAGACATTGTGCAACCGGCTTTTCGCCCGCGCCCTCTCGATGCCTTTATAGAGCGCCTCCAGCGTCACGCGCATGAGGCGTTGGCGCAACTCGTCAATTTGTCCGATGGCGTAAGTCTTCGCCGCATCGCCATAGAAACCGTTGTACTCGACACCGACGTCAACGCTTACGATTTCACCGGCTCGCATTTTACGAAAACCGGGAATGCCGTGCACCACTTCCGCTTCTATGGAGATGCAACTGCTGGCAGGAAAAACCTTGCCATTAACTTTATAGCCTTTAAAGGCTGGGCGACCACCGAAGCCACGAATAAATTTGTCGATTTCATAATCCAACTCCGAGGTGGTCATGCCCTCGCAGATAATCTTCTCAATGAACCGAAACGTCTCAACGACGAGCCGGCAGCTTTCGCGAATGAGACCGATTTCGCGTTCACTTTTCGTTAGACTCATTTTCGTTATATCGACCAGTTGCTCGCCATGGCCTCAGCTCGTATAGCGGCGCGGCACTCTTTTCCAGAGTTCAAATTGCGCCAACGCCTTGGTCAAGCGATTGATAATTTCCGCTTGCACCTTTTCAATGCTCAAACTGCCGTCGATGGGAATCAATTTGCCCTGCGAGCCGTAATAAGACTTTAATGGGCGCGTGGCTTCTTCATAAACTTCCATCCGGTGCAGCACCGTTTCCGGCTTGTCGTCCGAACGCTGGTAAATCTGGCCCTTGCATAGCGAGCAGATATTATTTGCCGGCGGCGGATCGCTGATCAGGTTAAACAGATGGCCACATTTGCTGCAGACGCGACGGCTTGTCAACCGCTCTATCACTTTCTTCTTTTCAATTTCCAAACTCAGCACCCCGGCAATGGGTCGCCGATGATTCAGCAGCACCCGATCAAGTTCTTGCGCTTGATGAATGTTGCGGGGAAAACCGTCGAGAATATATCCTTTCGCCGAATCCGGCTCACTGATACGCTGCACCACCATGTCAATGATCAAATAATCGGGCACCAACTCGCCCGCATCCATAAACAGCTTTGCTTTCATGCCCAGATCAGTTTTCGCCGCCACCGCCGCCCGCAGAATATCGCCGGTTGAGATTTTCGGTATGTTGCCGAAGTGCTGACTCAACAGCGCGGCCTGCGTGCCTTTACCTGAGCCTGGGTAACCTATGAAAATCAGCTCCATGCGTCCGTCAGGTATAAAAGATCTTTACGCCAAGCGGCTTATTGAACGAAACTCGACAAACGGTGCGAGTGCGCTTAATCTCGAAAAGTCTATGCGAAGCGTCGCCCTCTCACTTTTCCTCCCTTCATGAAACCATCATAATGCCGCATCAATAAATGGGATTCCAAATTCTGGAGTGTATCCAGAGCGACACCAACGATGATCAGCAAGGAAGTACCGCCGAAAAACGAAGAGAAATTGGTCGAGACGTTCATCCAATTTGTGATGAAGTCCGGAAAAATGGCAATGAGCGCCAAAAAAATCGAGCCGGGCAAAGTCAGCTTGAGCAAAATGTTGTCAATAAATTCGGACGTATGTTTGCCGGGCCGCACGCCGGGAATAAAGCCGCCGTGCTTTTTCATATTGTCCGCCACATCCACGGGGTTGAACGCAATCGCGGTATAAAAGTAGGTAAAGAAAATAATCAACACGCCATAGATAATCGAATACACCACCGTGCCGTGACTGAAGGAGGCCGCGAAACCCTGCATCAAATCACTTTTCGGAAAAAACTGCGCGATCGTCGCTGGAATGAACATGATCGATTGCGCGAAGATGATCGGCATCACGCCAGCGGTATTGATGCGCAACGGAATGTATGTGCTCTGTCCGCCGTAAACCTTGCGCCCGACGACACGTTTGGCGTACTGCACCGGTATTTTTCGCGTGCCCTGGGTCAACGCCACCACCGCGGCGACGCAGGCGACCATAATGACGATCAGCGCCACTTCCGCGAGAATGTCGCGGTTGCCGGTTTGAATCTGCTGAAACTCGTCGAAGAACGCCGCCGGCAGACGGGCGATGATACCGATGAAAATAATGAGCGAAGTGCCGTTGCCGACGCCGCGTTCGGTAATCTGCTCACCGAACCACATGATCAAAATGGTTCCGGCGGTCAGTGTGATCATCGTCAAGAACCGAAAACCCCAACCCGGGTCGGGAACCGCCAACGCGCCACTGGAAACGCGAATGCTTTCCAAAAAGATGCTGACGCCGTAGGCCTGCAACGCCGCAATCAACACCGTGCCATAGCGGGTGTATTGGGTGATTTTCTTGCGGCCCTCTTCGCCTTCCTTTTGCAAACGCTGAAAGTAAGGCATCACCGCGCCGAGGAGTTGAATGATGATGGACGCGGAAATGTACGGCATGATGCCCAGCGCAAAAACCGTGGCCCGGCTAAACGCGCCGCCGGCAAACAAATCGTACAAACCGAGGAAGCCGCCCTGATTGCTGCTGAAAAATTCCAAAAGCACGCGGCTGTTAATTCCAGGCACCGGCACATGCGTTCCGATACGCTCGACGAATAAAATCATCAACGTAAACAGAACCCGCTTCTTTAGTTCTGGAATCTTAAAAATGTTTTGAATGCTGTCGAGCATGATACTTTTTCTGATAGTAGCCCTGTCCCGACGGGGCACGTTGCTAATAATTCAAATTTTTGTCACAGCCAGCCGCCCGCCACGGACGGACTACATGAACTATTTCGTTGCTGCCGCGAGCACAGCCGTTTTGCCGCCGGCCTTTTCAATCTTCTCTTGTGCGCTTTTGCTGAACGCATGCGCTTGCACGGTCAATGCTTTTTTCAGTTCGCCATTCCCGAGAATTTTGACGGGATGATTTTTTTTGCCAATCAAACCGCTTTCATAAAGCACCGCCGGGGTCACCTCGCCTGCGTTGGAGAGCTTCTCCAAACTTTCGACATTGACGGTCTGATATTCAACGCGAAAGATGTTGGTAAAGCCGCGCTTCGGCAAGCGCCGCTGTAACGGCATTTGTCCACCCTCGAACCACGGGTTGGTTTTCGTGCCCGCCCGTGAGAGCTGGCCTTTATGTCCCTTCGTCGAGGTGCCGCCGTGGCCGGAGCCTTCGCCGATACCGAGACGTTTGCGATTTTTGCGCGACCGTGGCGCGTACTGCAGATTTCCTAAATCCATCTCAAACCTCTTCGACGCGAATCAAATGAATAACCTTCCGGACCATGCCGCGAATTTGAGGCGTGTCATTATGCACCACCGAATGGCGAATGCGGCGCAAACCGAGCGCTTTCAGCGTCGCATGCTGGTCACTGGGATGGCCGATGTAACTGCGCACCTGGGTGATTTTCAATTTTTTCGTTGTTGCCATCTTTACACTCACCCTTCCACCAAGCTGCGATTGAATAACTCCTGTGGCGTCATGCCGCGACGCTGTGCAATGATGCGTGCATCCATCAGATTCTTCAGCGCTTCCATCGTCGCCTTCACAACATTGTGCGGATTCGAGGAGCCGATGGATTTCGACAGCACATCCTGCACACCGGCCGCTTCCATAATCGCCCGCACCGGCCCGCCGGCAATAACGCCCGTGCCGGGTGACGCCGGTTTCAAAAACACCCGGGCGGCGCCAAATTTGGCTTTCACCTCATGCGGTAGGGTGTGGCGCAAGATTGGCACGTAAACTAAATTTTTCCTGGCGTTGTCCGTGCCTTTGGAAATGGCGTCGCTCACTTCATTCGCTTTGCCGAGTCCATAACCGACATGGCCGCGGCGATCGCCGACTACCACAATGGCGTTAAAACCAAAACGCCGGCCGCCTTTGACAACTTTGGCGGTGCGGTTGATGGCGACCACATGTTCTTTCAATTCCAGCTCGCTTGAACTGACTCTTTCTTTACGCACAAAAAATTCTCCATCCCCGCCAGGCGGGGCAAACGAATGTAGTATTCACAACTCCAAATCAATCTCACCAATCAGCGCCGCCTTCCAGGTTCTAGGCAGGAAAACAGCGCCTCGAATTAGAATTCCAAACCACCTTCACGCGCACCTTCCGCCAACGCCTTGACGCGGCCATGATACACGTAACCGTTGCGATCAAAAACCACCCGCTTGAAGCCCAATGTTTGGGCTTTCTGGGCGAGCGCCTTGCCGACGAGCTTGGCAGTTTGACTTTTGTCTACAAGAATCTTCAACTCTTCTTGCAGTTCTTTGGTACGAGATGACACGGTGGTAATGGTCTTTTTCGCCGTATCATCGACCAGTTGGCCGTAGATATTTTTTAAACTGCGAAAGACCACCAAACGCGGGCGTTCCGAGGTGCCATAGACTTTCTTACGAATCATCCGTTTCTTCTTGAAACGCCGCTCCCGCTTGTCCACACGCTTGAAACCCATAGAGTTCCCTTCTCCCGACTTTTTGTCTTTTGAGAACCTGAAATCTCTGTCGCCGTATTCTTTACGAAACGGCCGTTGCTCTGAATTATACTCTTTCCGGTACGGCTTGTACTCTGAATTGTACTCTTTACGATAAGGCTTGTTATACTCTCTCACAGGCTTACCCTATTAGCTTCCCGCCGTCTTGCCAGCTTTACGGCGGACGACTTCGTCGATGTACTTGATGCCCTTGCCCTTGTACGGTTCGGGGGGCCTGAATTCGCGGATTTTCGCCGCGACTTGTCCCACCAGCTCTTTATCGACGCCGCTCACCGCAATCATCGTGGGGCTTTCACACGCGATGCTAATTTCCGGCGGCGGCGCGAAAATAATCGGATGGGAAAAGCCAATTTGCAACACCAGACGCTTGTTTTTCAATTCGGCCTTAAATCCAACACCGACGATTTCCAGTTTTTTCTCATAGCCTTGCGTGACGCCTGTGACCATGTTGTTAAGCAAGCTGCGATAAAGGCCGTGCAGCGCCCGGAAAAACTTCTCATCTCCGGAGCGGCTCACCGCAATCGCCCCGTCAGCCACCGCCACGCTCAGGCGCGGATCGATCTGACGTTGCAACTCGCCTTTCGGCCCCTTCACTTTGATGTGGGAGCCTTCGACGCCGATTTGCACTCCGGCCGGGATTTTGATCGGTTTTTTACCTACACGCGACATGATGATATTATTTTTATTTTAACGAAATAAGACCGCTTCAATTACCAAACATAACACAAAACTTCGCCACCAATATTCAGTTTCTTCGCATCGCGCTCCGCCAGCACACCCCGCGGCGTCGAAAGAATCGCCAAGCCCAGATTGTTGAAGACGCGCGGCGTTTCCTTGGCGTTGACATAGCGGCGCGCCCCCGGTGTGCTCACCCGGCGCAAGCCGCTAATTACCGGCTTGTCGTTTTCATCGTATTTGAGATAAATCCGCAAGATATTTTGCTTATTATCTTTAATAAGCAAATGATCTTGAATATAGCCATAATACTGCAACAGTCTGGCGATTTCCGTTTTTATTTTTGAGGCCGGGATATCCACTTTCGGATGTCCGGCCTTGCCGGCATTGCGAATGCTGGTTAAAAAATCGGCAATGGGATCAGTTCGCATGTTATCAAATTCCTAATTGTACCTACGATATCACAAGTTTGCCCGTTGGCGCGTTTGCCGGTTGCAAGCGCCATTGGCAACCGGAGAGCGGACCAGCCGGCGAACGTTTTCTCACCAGCTTGCTTTCGTCACGCCGGGAATCTTTCCATCCAGCGCGAGATTGCGAAAACAGAGACGGCACACGCCAAAACGGCGATAGTACGCGCGCTGGCGGCCACACTGCATGCAGCGGTTATATTTACGCGTGGAGAATTTCGGCGGCCGCTGCTGTTTTTCACGCAAAGCTTTTCTTGCCACAATAAACCCTTTGTTCGTCAAATCGGCGGATTAGTTTTTTATCCGCATTGTCGGTGCAATCCGTTATTTTTAACGCTTCCGGAACGGCATACCCAGCGCCGTCAACAACTCGTAACATTCTTCGTCGGTGTTCGCGGTCGTGACGAAGGTAATATTCATACCGCGAATCTTCGCCACTTTATCATAATTGATTTCCGGAAACATGATCTGCTCTTTTAAACCCAGCGTATAATTGCCGCGGCCGTCAAACGAGTTGTCGGGCAACCCGCGAAAGTCGCGAATCCGCGGCACCGCCAGGCTGATGAAGCGGTCGAGAAACTCATACATGCGCCAGCGGCGCAACGTGACCATACAGCCGATCGGCATGCCCTGGCGGAGCTTGAAATTCGAGATCGACTTTTTCGCGCGGCGGATCGACGGCTTTTGCCCGGTGATGATTTGCATATCTTCGATGGCGTGATCGATGTGTTTCTGATCTTCCACCGCATCACCGACGCCCATGTTCACCACGATACGGTCCAGGCGCGGCACTTGCATGACGTTCTTATAATTGAAACGCTTCCGCAAAGCCGGAACCACGTCATTGCGGTACATCGTCATCACGCGGGGCTTATAGTCATTCAGCGGGCGTTCGGCAAGTTTTTTACCGCCTTCGGCAGCCTGCTCATCCTTACCTTTGCCTTTGCCACCCTTGCCTTTGGCTTCCGCCTTGGCCTTGGCTTCGCCTTTGGGCGCCTTATCGGCCTTCTTCGCGTCAGCCTTCTTGGTGTCGCCTTCCGCTTTTTTGCTTTTTTCCTGCTCTTTTGTTTTTTCTTCGCTCATGATCAATCTTTTTGTTTGCCGGTTGGCCTGTTCGCCGATTAGATGAACTGGCAAACGGGCTAACGCTGTTACGCCTTTGCCGCCAAAATCATTTCACCGCAATTTTTGCAGATACGTGTCCGCTGGCGCGAGGCTTTGCCCTCCGTCGACCGGATTTGAAAATTCACCCGTGTCGGCGTGCTGCATTTGGGGCAAACCAACATGACATTCGAGACGTTAACGGGGCCTTCCTTCTCGATGATGCCGCCCTGCGGATTGCGTTGCGTTGGCCGCATGTGCCGCTTGATCATATTAACGCCTTCCACGATCACGCGGTTTTTCTCCGGAAAAATTTTGAGGACCTTGCCCTTTTTCGGGCGGTCATCACCGGAGATGACAACAACCATATCGTCTTTGCGAATATACATTTTCTCAATCGAATAATAAATTTTTATAAAACTTCCGGCGCGAGCGAAATAATTTTCATATATTGCTTATCACGCAACTCCCGCGCCACCGGGCCAAAAATACGCGTGCCTTTCGGCTCCTTGTGGTCATCAATCAAAACCGCTGCATTATCATCAAAACGAATGTACGAACCATCCGGACGCCGAATCGGACGCGTCGTGCGCACGATTACGGCATGGCTGACATCGCCCTTTTTCGTAGCGCCGCCGGCCAACGCCGTTTTAACGACGACGACCACGATATCGCCGATCGAGCCATAACGCCGCCGGCTGCTGCCCAGCACGCGGACGCACATCGCTTTCTTCGCACCGGTATTGTCCGCCACGGTGAGTCGAGTATATTCCTGGATCATAGTTGCCTATCTCCCGTCATCTCATCTTTTCGGGTCACGATCATTATCATCTGCTCTAATTATCATGTTGGCGCGGACATTTCCACCGCCGGCGCCAAGGCCGGGCAACTTACTTCGCCCGTTCTAAAATCTCTACCAGCCGCCAGCGCTTTCGATTGCTGAGAGGGCGTGTTTCCATAATCAACACGGTGTCGCCTTCTTTGGCATCGTTATTCTCGTCATGCGCCATGAACGTGGAGGTTTTCTTCACATACTTGCCGTACAATGGGTGCTTCACCAGTCGCTCGATGCTTACCACCATACTCTTTTGCATTTTATGGCTAATGACTTTTCCAATCTTCGTCTTGCGTTGCGCCCGATCGGATTTTTTCTTCTCTTGGAGAGCAGTTGCCACGTCAGTCATAAGATATTTCGCTTATTTCATTAATAATAAATTATATTACACCGCCGCTTGGCGCGGTTTCCGCTTGCCCGATTGGTATTCTGCCAGAATGGTCTTGATGCGCGCAATATCACGCCGCACATGACGCAAACGCAGCGGGTTATCCAATTGCCGCGTCGCATGTTGGAAACGGAAGTTCTGATACTCTTCCATCAAATCTTTCATGCGATGCTCCAACTCTGCCGGTTGAAGCTCTAGGAGTTCGTGTATTTTCATGTTTGCCTGCTTGCTGGTTAGCCCGTTGACCGTTTTGCCCGTTGCTCCGTGAAACAGCGAACGAGGCACGTGGCGAACCGGCTAATGCTTTTTATTCACCAAAATCCGTCACACTCACAAAACGGGTGCGAATCGGCAGCTTGTGCGCCGCCAAGCGCAACGCCTGCCGCGCGGTCTCTTCATCCACGCCACCCAACTCGAACATGACGCGGCCCGGCTTGATTACGGCGACCCAATATTCGGGATTGCCTTTGCCTTTTCCCATGCGCGTTTCCGCCGGCTTCTCGGTAAACGGTTTGTCCGGGAAAATACGAATCCAAACGCGCCCGCCGCGTTTAATCGCGCGCGTCAAGGCGATACGCGCCGCTTCAATTTGGCGCGCCGTCACCCAGGCCGGTTCCAGCGCCTTCAAGCCGTATTCTCCAAACGCGATGTGCGCACCGCGCTGGGCCTTGCCCTTCATGCGTCCACGCTGCTGCTTGCGGAACTTGACGCGTTTTGGCATTAACATAAAAAGAAAATCCTTTTAATCATTATTCGGCAACTCACTAACGTTTTAAATATTTAAAACGCCATTACGCATTCGCACTTATTGTTCGACCGTCGCCCAAAATCTCGCCTTTACAAATCCACACTTTTACGCCGATTGTGCCATAAGTGGTTTTCGCGATCACGCGGGCAAAATCAATATCCGCCCGCAGCGTGTGCAAGGGAATGCGGCCTTCTTTATATCCCTCGCGGCGCGCCATTTCTGCACCGCCCAGGCGGCCCGAGCAGATGATACGAACCCCTTCGGCGCCCATGCGCATCGTGCTCATAATCGCTTTCTTCATCGCGCGCCGGAACGAGATTTTCGATTCCAGTTGTCCCGCGACACTCTCGGCCACGAGAAAGGCATCCAACTCCGGCCGCTTAATCTCATTGACGTTGAGCTGAATTTCCTTGCCGGTCAAACGCTTCAACTCTTCCTTCAGTTTGTCAACTTCCGCGCCTTTGCGCCCGATGACGATGCCCGGACGCGCCGTGTGAATCGTGACGGTGATGCGCTTGTCAGACGGATCGCGCTCGATTTGAATCATCGAGATGCTGGCTTTTTGCAGACGGCTGCGAATGTAACGGCGGAGACGCAAGTCATCTTTCAGTTTGTCGCCGAACCTGCGTCCCCCAAACCAGTTGGATTCCCAATCACGGACAACGCCCAAACGGAAACCGACGGGATGTGTTTTCTGACCCAAGCAACAACCTCCTAAGCGTTACTAACTTTTTCCGATGGCTCGTGTTCCGAGACCACCAGGGTAATATGGCACGTCCGCTTGCGAATGCGCGACGCGCGTCCCATTGAGCCGGCGCGAAAACGCTTCATCGAGAAGCCGCCGTCCACGTACGCGGTTTTGACATACAAGTTGGACTCATCGACTTTTTTCACCGCGCGATTGTTCAGAATATTTGCCACTGCCGAGCGCAACGTTTTTTCGATCGGCAAGGCCGCCCGCTTGCGCAGAAAATGCAAGGCATTCAGCGCCGCGTCCACTTCTTGGCCGCGCACCAAATCAATCACGCGCCGCACTTTGCGCGGAGACATCCGAACATATCGCGCCACCGCTCTTGCTTCCATTTTTTATATTCCTCTACGCGAGTAATTTATATTTCAACTCAAGCTGACTTTGAAGCAGGCGCGGCTGCCGGCGCGGCTGCTTTCACTGCCGTCTTCTCCGCCGTTGCCTTGCCGGCATGGCCGCGGAAAATGCGGGTCGGCGCAAACTCACCCAATTTATGGCCGACCATATTTTCACTGATGTACACCGGAATAAATTTATTGCCGTTGTGAATCGCCAACGTGTGGCCGACAAAATCCGGAATCACCATCGAGCGGCGCGCCCACGTCTTAACGACGCGCTTCTCATTGCGGTTATTCATCTGCTGAATACGCTTCTGCAGATTGGCATCAACATACGGGCCTTTTTTAATGCTACGTGGCATGAACGCTTCCTAAACGCTATTTCGTTCGTTTCGCAATAATATATTTGCTTGACGTTTTGCTCTTCTTGCGGGTCTTCAAGCCTTTGGCTTTCTGTCCCCAGGGCGAGGTCGGATGGCGACCGCCGGAGCTTTTGCCTTCGCCGCCGCCCATCGGATGGTCCACCGGGTTCATCGCCACGCCGCGCACGTGGGGCCGAAAGCCCATCCACCGCGTGCGGCCGGCTTTTCCCAGCGACACATTTTCATGCTCCAGATTGCCGACTTGCCCAATCGTGGCATAACATTCGGCGCGGACGCGACGCATTTCACCGGAGGGTAAACGCAGTTGCGCGTAATCGCCTTCGCGGCCCATCAACTGAATCAACGCGCCGGCGCTGCGGCCAATCTGGCCGCCGTGGCCCAAACGCATCTCGACATTGTGGATTGTCGTGCCCAGCGGCATATTTTTCAACGGCAACGCATTGCCCACACGAAATTCGACGCTGTCGCCGGACATCACCGTATCACCGACGTTCAAGCCATTGGGCGCGAGAATATAACGTTTTTCACCGTCGGCATAATGCAACAACGCAATACGGGCGGTGCGATTCGGGTCGTATTCAATCGCCGCGACTTTAGCCGGAACATTATGTTTGTCGCGCTTGAAATCGATGCGGCGATATTTGCGCTTGTGGCCTCCGCCACGAAAACGCAAAGTAACCCGGCCGTGGTTATTGCGGCCACCGCTCTTCGACAACGGCTCAAGCAAGGCGCGCTCCGGCGTTGATTTGGTCACTTCCTCAAACGTCGGAATCGCCGTGAAGCGCAGACTCGGTGTGGTTGGACGAAAAGTTCTAATGCCCATAAATTCTTTATTATTTTCTTGACAGACGCGCTGTCGGGGTTACGTTATCTGCCAGCAAAGAAATCAATCTTCTGCTCTTTTTTCAGCGTCACGATGGCTTTTTTCGTATCGCTGCGCCGGCCCGTGGTCATGCCGCGGCGTGTGCTCATGCGCTTGGTTTTGCCTTTGACGTTGATGACTCGAACGGCTTCCACATTCACGCTAAACTTTTTTTCAACCGCCTGCTTAATATCAGCTTTCGTGGACCGCGGGCTGACGACAAAACTGTATTTGTTCGCCTTGTCAGTCAGATTCTGAATCTTCTCCGTCAACACCGGCTTAATCAGCACTTCTTCTGTCGGTCTCATGCCAAAACTCCTGCGATACCGGCAATCGCGCTTTCTTGAATGAACAACTTCTTGCAATCCATCAACTCATACACCGAGGCATTCGGCGCGACTTGCAGGTGCAATTTGGCAATATTACGACCGGCTTGCAAAGTCATTTCATCTTGCTTCGGCAACAGAACCAATGATTTCACCTTTTCAGCGGTGAAACTCTTCAAAATCGCCACCATCTCTTTTGTCTTGCCGCTGTCGATGGTGAAATCTTCAACGACCGTCACTTGGCCTTCTTTCAGCTTATCGGAGAGCACCGATTTGCGCGCCAAGCGACTTACCTTTTTGTTGACTTTCTGATCGTAGTCATGCGGCACGGGGCCAAATACCCGGCCACCGCCAACCCACAACGGCGAGCGAATCGTTCCGGCCCGGGCCACACCACGGCCTTTTTGCTTCCACGGTTTCTTGCCGCCGCCGCGCACGAGCTTGCGAGTTTTCGTCATATGTGTGCCCTGGCGCTGGTTCGCTTGAAACGCTTTCACCGCCAAATACACCACGTGCTCGTTCGGCTTGATGCCGAAAATATTATCGGGCAGATCGACGGTACGGCCTGTCTTTTCACCGGTTTTGCTATAAACGTCTACTTGCATATTGATGTAGTCTCGCCCTGTGGGGCGCTCTTTCAAATTAGTTTTTTTTCACTAGCCGCCCACCAAGGGCGGTGACTACAAAACTTATTTTTGAATCACAACTGTGCCATTCTTTGCGCCGGGAATGGCACCACGAACCATCACGATATTTTTGTCGGCATCGACGTGCACAATTTTCAAATTGCGCGTCGTCACACGCTCACCGCCCATGCGTCCGGCCATACGGAGGCCTTTATAGACGCGGGAGGGATACGAGCTGCCGCCCAACGAACCAGGCGCGCGCGTACGATCACTTTGACCGTGGGTAACCGAGCCGCCACCGAAATGATGGCGTTTGACAGCGCCCTGAAAACCTTTACCTTTCGAGACGCCGATCACGCGCACTTTGTCGCCAACCTGGAAGACATCGGCCTTGATGGCATCGCCGAGCTTGAATTGGCCGATGTCGAAGGTGCGAAACTCGCGCACGACGCGCATCGGCTTGACGCCGGATTTGGCAAAATGGCCGCGCTCCGGCTTCCGCACGCTTTTGTCACGCTTTTCCTCAAAACCAAGCTGCAAGGCATCATAGCCATGCTTGTCTTTGGTGCGAATTTCCGTGACGTAGCAGGGGCCGGTTTGAATCACACTGACCTGCACATCGTTGCCTTTGGCATCGAAGATGCGGGTCATGCCTAATTTTTTTCCGATCAATCCACTCATGCTCATTATCAAACTTTAATCTCAACATCGACACCGGCCGGCAATTCGAGCTTCATCAACGCCTCGACGGTTTTCTGTGAAGAGTTGAGAATATCAATGAGACGCTTGTGAATGCGCGTCTCGAATTGCTCGCGCGATTTTTTGTCTGCATGTGGCGACCGCAGCACCGTAAACACGGAACGATTTGTCGGCAACGGAATCGGGCCGGAAATCATGGCGCCGGTTTGCTTGGCCGTCCGAATGATCTTGTCGGTCGACTTGTCAATCAACCGGTGATCATACGCTTTTAATTTGATGCGAATCTTTTGCCCAACCACTGGTAGACGCTCCGATAGTTTGGCGCAGCCGGATATACACCGCAGGATTTTGCCTGCTTGAAAATTTTTCCGTGCACGTCCGACTTCGCCGACTGCGAGTCCGACTTCTTACAACTTAACAAAACAATGGGCATCGCTTTTGGCAATGCCCAATTTTTCTTTGGGCCAACACCCTTGCGGATTCGACCCTTACGCTAAGATCTTGGTTACGACGCCGGCGCCGACGGTGCGGCCGCCTTCGCGAATAGCGAAACGCAGACCTTCTTCCATGGCGATCGGCGTAATGAGCTCGATTTCCATCGTGACGTTGTCGCCCGGCATCACCATTTCCATGCCGGCCGGCAACTTCGCCACCCCGGTCACATCCGTCGTGCGGAAAAAGAACTGCGGACGATAGCCATTAAAAAACGGTGTATGGCGGCCGCCTTCTTCTTTCTTCAACACGTAGACTTCGCCCATGTACTTGGTGTGCGGGGTAATCGAACCGGGCGCGCAAATAACCATGCCGCGCTCCAACTCGTCTTTTTCAACGCCGCGCAGCAACAGACCAACATTGTCGCCCGCTTCGCCGGAGTCGAGCAGCTTACGGAACATTTCGACGCCCGTCACCACACTCTGCCGTTTGGCGCGAATACCAACGATGTCGACCGTCTCACCAACCTTAATCTTGCCGCGCTCGACACGACCGGTGCCGACCGTGCCGCGGCCAGTGATCGAGAAAACATCTTCGACCGGCATCAAGAAGGGCTTATCGACTTCGCGCTTCGGCTGCGGAATGTAAGCATCAACCGCCGTCATCAACTCGATGATGGATTTGTTCTTCACCGGATCATCCGGATTCGTCAAACCTTCCAGGGCGCTGCCGCGAATAATCGGAATCTCATCGCCGGGGAATTGATACTCTTTCAAGAGATCGCGCATTTCCAATTCAACGAGATCGAGCAACTCTGGATCGTCGACCATATCGACTTTATTGAGATACACGACAATATACGGCACACCGACCTGGCGAGCCAACAAGATGTGCTCGCGGGTTTGCGGCATGGGGCCGTCCGCCGCGCTCACCACGAGAATCGCGCCATCCATCTGCGCCGCGCCGGTGATCATGTTCTTCACATAATCGGCGTGGCCGGGGCAGTCGACGTGCGCATAGTGGCGCTTGTCGGTTTCATACTCGACGTGAGCGGTGTTGATCGTGATACCACGCGCCTTCTCTTCCGGAGCGTTGTCGATTTGATCGTAGCTCTTGTACTGCGCCAGGCCGCGTTTCGAGAGCACCAACGTGATCGCCGCGGTCAACGTCGTCTTGCCATGGTCGACGTGACCAATCGTGCCGATATTGACGTGCGGCTTGTTGCGTTCAAATTTTGCTTTAGCCATGAGTTTCAGCCTCCCGAATAAAGCTGTTGGTAAATTTTATTGTTTTCAAGATTTATTAATGCCGTGTCGCGTTGACAACATTATTTTGTTGTTTTCACCTTGCTGGTCTCGGTCAGACTTTCAGCAATGCTTTGCGGCACCGGCTCGTAATGCGAAAACTGCATCGTGTAAATCGCGCGCCCCTGGGTCAAGGAACGCAACGTCGTGGCGTAGCCGAACATCTCAGCCAACGGCACCGAGGCCGCCACTACCTGCGCATCACGTCTCGGCACAAAACCACGAATCTTGCCGCGCCGTGAATTCAAATCTCCCATCACTTGGCCCAAATATTCTTCCGGCACAACGACTTCCACATCCATCATCGGCTCCAAAAGCACCGGACTGGCCTTCTTCGCGCCTTCCTTGAAGGCCATCGACCCCGCAATCTTGAACGCCATTTCCGAGGAGTCCACTTCATGATATGAACCGAAGACCAACGCAACTTTGACGTCGACCACCGGATAACCCGCCAACACCCCGTTTTGCATAGCCTGCTTGATGCCTTCCATCGTCGGCTTGATATATTCCTTCGGAACGACACCGCCAACGATTTTGCTCTCAAACTCGAAGCCCTTGCCGGGCTCGTTCGGTTCCATTTCAATAACCACATGGCCGAATTGGCCGCGCCCACCGGATTGATGCACGAATTTGCCTTCCTGCTCAACCTTGCGACGAATGGTTTCTTTATAGGCAACTTGCGGCTTGCCGACATGCGCATGTACTTTGAACTCACGCAACAAGCGATCGACAAGAATCTCCAAATGCAATTCACCCATGCCGGCAATCAAGGTCTGGCCGGTTTCCTCATCACTGCGAATTTTGAACGTCGGATCTTCTTCCGCCAGCTTATTCAATGATTCGCCGAGACGATCTTGGTCGGCCTTCGTTTTCGGCTCGATGGCAACGGAAATAACCGGCTCCGGAAAGTGCATCGATTCGAGCACGATCTGTTTATTTTCATTGCACAGGGTATGGCCGGTCCGGGTTTCTTTCAAACCAACCGCGGCGACAATATCGCCCGCCTTCGCCTCTTTCACATCTTCACGCTTATCGGCGTGCATCAACAACAAGCGTCCGATACGCTCCTTTTTGCTCGTGGCGGTATTATAGACATAGCTGCCGGCTTCAACGGTGCCGGAGTAAACCCGGAAATAAGTTAGCTTGCCGACATACGGATCGGTCATAATCTTGAAGGCGAGCGCCGCCAGCGGCTCGTTCGGGTCCGGATGACGAACCAACTCTTCACCGGTCTTGGGGTGAGTGCCCTTGATGGCCGGCATATCCAACGGCGAGGGCAAATAATAATTTACGGCATCCAGCAACGGCTGCACCCCTTTGTTTTTATAGGAGGCACCGCACATCACCGGCACCATGGTCACGTCAATGACGGCCTTGCGAATCGCGGCCCGAATTTCTTCTTCCGTAATTGGGCGGTCATGCAGGTAGTTATCTAATAAAGTATCATCGTATTCTGAAACCGCTTCGAGCAGATGTGTGCGATACTCTTTCGCTTTCGCCATCAACTCATGAGGAATCTCAATCTCTTCCCATTGCGCGCCGAGCGTCTCATCCTTATACACCACCGCCGTCATTCTGATGAGATCAATAACGCCCGTAAACAAATCAGCATCGCCGATCGGAATTTGAATAGGAACCGCATTGGCGCCCAACCGCTCGCGAATCATTTGCAGCGCATGATAAAAATCCGCGCCCGTGCGATCCATTTTATTAATGAAGGCAATGCGCGGCACGCGATAACGATCAGCCTGCCGCCAAACCGTTTCGGATTGCGGCTCGACGCCACCTACCGCGCAAAACAGCGCAATCGCGCCATCCAATACGCGCAGCGAACGCTCGACTTCAATCGTGAAATCAACGTGGCCCGGCGTATCAATAATATTGATATTGTAATCTTTCCAACTGCACGAAATGGCAGCCGAAGTGATCGTAATGCCGCGTTCTTTTTCCTGCTCCATCCAGTCGGTCGTCGTCGACCCATCATCGACGTTGCCCAGCCGATGAATCTTGCCGGTATAATACAGAATACGCTCGGTTGTCGTCGTCTTGCCGGCATCAATATGCGCCATGATGCCGATATTGCGCGTTTTCTTTAGTTCGGATTTGTCGTTATTGTTAGACATAAAAAACTCCATAAATCTTCAAGAGAACACCAGAAGCGACCATCTCCTGAGGTTATGGAGATCAAAGGTTAAACACTTCTAAGGTTACTTCTCTGCAAAAATCAGCTACCAACGGAAATGGGCAAATGCTTTATTGGCCTCAGCCATCTTATGCGTGTCTTCACGCTTTTTAATCGCATTGCCTTCGTTATTTGACGCGGCGACAATTTCGGATGCCAGTTTATCGGACATCGTCTTTTCGCCTCGCTCCCGCGCGTAGGTAATCAGCCACCGAATAGCCAACGCCTGCCGGCGCTCAGACGGCACTTCGACCGGCACCTGGTAGTTGGCGCCGCCGACCCGCCGCGACTTCACCTGCAGCATCGGCTTGACATTATCAACGGCTTTATGAAAAACGTCCAAACCCTGCTTGTTCGTCCGCTCACTCACCACATCAATGGCGCGATAAAAAATCTGCTCCGCCGTGCTGCGCTTGCCTTCATACATCAACACATTGATGAATTTGGTGACCAGAATGCTGTGAAATTTCGGGTCGGGAAGAACCTGTCTTTTATCAGCTTGATTTCTTCGCATATGTTGCTAAATTTTCATTCCATCCTTGACGATAGAATATATCTATCAAATTTGCCGTTTACTTATTAAGCTCACTCGCCAGCGACCGGCAGTCTAAGCCGCCGCCGCTTTCTTGCGTTTTGTGCCATACTTCGAGCGGCCTTGATTACGATCATTTACGCCGCCGGTGTCATACACGCCGCGCACGATATGATAACGGACACCCGGCAAGTCTTTCACACGGCCGCCGCGAATCAACACGATCGAGTGCTCTTGCAGGTTGTGACCCTCGCCCGGGATATAGGCGGTCACTTCATACTGATTGGTCAAACGTACACGTGCGACCTTGCGCAACGCCGAATTCGGCTTCTTGGGGGTAGTCGTATAAACCCGCGTGCAGACGCCACGCCGTTGCGGTGATCCCGCCATGGCAGGGGTCTTGGTTTTGCGCTTCAGCCGTTCGCGACCTAAGCGGACTAATTGATTGATAGTTGGCAAACAATCGCTCCTTCAATTACACGAGCAAAAAATATACATAACTTCTATAAAAAAAGCAACACTTTTTTTATCATTTTGCACACTCTTTGCAAGCAGGCAGTTTGCTTGTCAAAGATAAAATTTTTGTGAATTTTTAGAAACATCCGGATGAGAGGGCTCATCCGGATAACTCAAAAATTCTCATCCCGCTGCCGATTGCAGTGGCTCGCTCATTTCGTCCATCGGCTCGTCGGATTGCACGCGCAGGCGCTTGTATAGTGTCATACCCGTACCCGCCGGAATCAAATTGCCCATGATGACGTTCTCTTTCAATCCGAGCAAATTGTCGACTTTGCCTTCGATCGAAGCTTCAGTCAGCACTCGCGTGGTTTCCTGGAATGAAGCCGCCGAAATGAAACTGTCCGTAGTCAACGACGCCTTGGTGATGCCGAGCAACAACGGTTGGAATGTCGCCGGTTGCGCCGGACGGAACTCCACCGGCGCCTTGTTGCTCTTGGCCAGTTTCTCGTTGATTTTTTCGATCTCGCTGCGTTCGTGCAACGTTTCCATTTTCAACTTCGAATCGCCGGGATTGGTAACGACGACCATGTTGCGAATCGTTTCGTTGTGCTGCAAGAAACGGATCTTGTCCACTTGCTCGCCTTCGAGATATTCGGTGTCGCCCGGATCTTCGATCTTGATCTTCTGCAACATTTGCCGCACGATCACTTCGATGTGCTTGTCGTTGATGCGCACACCTTGCAGACGATAAACTTCCTGAATTTCATTCACCAGATATTCCTGCACGCGGTTCGGGCCCATGATATTCAAAATATCCTGCGGCGCGACCGAGCCTTCCGAAAGCTTTTCGCCGGCGGTAACAAAATCGCTGTCATGCACGAGCACGTGCTTGCCGTAAGGAATCTGATAGACTTTCTCTTCTTTGCCGTCGTGCGAGATGATGCTGATCTTGCGCACGCCGCGCTTGATCTCGCCGAACTTCACCTGACCGTCGATTTCACTGACGATGGCCGGCTCTTTCGGGCGACGCGCTTCAAACAACTCGGCGACGCGCGGCAGACCGCCCGTGATGTCGCGCGTTTTCGCAATTTCACGCGGAATCTTCACGAGCACCGTGCCGGCTCGCACCTGCTCGCCGTCATGCACCTGCAAATAGGAACGGGTCGGCAGAATGTAGCTGCTTAGCTTTTTGCCGTGATCGTCGACGAGCTGAATCTGCGGGCTTAAATTGCGCAACCGCGTATCGATAATGACGCGCTGCTTCAAGCCGGTGGTTTCATCCAGCTCTTCGCGCATCGTCACGTTTTCTTTAATATCGATGAATTTTACATAACCATCGTGATTCGCGAGAATGCTGGCGGTGTACGGATCCCAACGGAACACCAATTGGCCGGTATTCACGTGGTCGCCTTCTTTCACCAACACATTGGCGCCGTAAGGAATAATATATTGCGCACTGATGCGGTTGTTCTCGTCGATCACCTTCAACTTGCCGTTGCGGCCAACCGCAATAACGGTGCCGTCATCCTGCGTAATGAACTTGACATTTTCAAAGCTGGCGCGCCCTTCGGCTTTGGCTTGCACCTGCGATTGCGCCGCGATGCGCGAAGCCGTGCCACCGATGTGGAAGGTGCGCAACGTGAGCTGTGTGCCCGGCTCACCGATGGATTGCGCCGCCATGACGCCGATGGCCTCGCCCTGGTCAGCCATTTTGCCGGAGGCCAAATTGCGGCCGTAGCAATTCGCACACACACCGCGCTCGGCTTCACACGTCAACACCGAGCGAATATAAACCGTCTCGATGCCTGCCGCGGCAATGCGATCCGCCACGTCTTCCTCGATCAACTGCCCGGTTTCAATAATGACATCACTGGTTTCGGGATCATAGACATCTTCCGCAGCGACACGCCCGAGGATGCGATCACGCAACGGCTCGATAATTTCTTCGCCTTCTTTCAAATCGCCGATGCGCAAACCGAGAATCGTGCCGCAATCCACCGAGGACACGATCATATCCTGCGCCACATCGACGAGACGGCGCGTGAGATAACCGGCATCCGCCGTCTTCAAGGCGGTGTCGGCCAAACCTTTGCGCGCGCCGTGTGTGGAGATGAAGTATTCCAACACCGACAAACCCTCGCGGAAATTTGCAGTAATCGGGTTCTCGATGATTTCACCCATCTGGCCGGTCATTTTCTTCTGCGGTTTCGCCATCAAACCGCGCATACCCGCGAGCTGGCGAATTTGTTCTTTTGAACCGCGCGCGCCGGAGTCGGCCATCATGAAGATCGGGTTAAAGCCCTGCCGATCATTTTTCAACCGATTGAACATCTTGTCGGCGACGTCGCTGGTGGTGTGCGTCCAGATGTCGATAATCTTGTTGTAACGCTCGCCGTCAGTGATGACGCCTTTTTCGTATTGCGATTGAATCGTTTGCGTTTTCTTGAACGCGCTGTCGAGATAATTTTGCTTTTCTTCCGGAATAATCACGTCACCCACGCCGACCGTCACCCCCGCGCGCATCGCGAAATTGAAGCCGACCGCCTTCAACTCATCCAAAAACATCGCCGTGCGATAATTGCCAAGTTGCTTATAAATATTGGCGACTAACTCTTCGAGGCGCTTCTTCGTGAGCAACTCGTTGACGTAACCGACTTCTTTCGGAATGATCCGGTTGAAAATCACGCGGCCGACCGTGGTCTCGATCATCTTGCCGTCGAAACGAACTTTGATGCGCGCGTGCAGGCCGATTTTGCCGTCATTCCAGGCGATATTCACTTCATCGGGGTTCGCGAAAATTTTGCCCTCACCGACATCACCGTTTTTCACTTTGGTGAGATAATAAATGCCCAACACGACGTCCTGGCTCGGAATGGCGAGCGGGCGGCCGCTGGCCGGCGAAAGAATGTTATGGCTCGACAACATCAGCAAGCGCGCTTCGACTTGCGAGTAATACGATAGCGGCACGTGCACCGCCATTTGATCGCCGTCGAAGTCGGCGTTGAACGCCGCGCACACCAGCGGATGAATCTGAATGGCCTTGCCTTCGATCAACAGCGGCTGGAACGCTTGAATGCCGAGACGATGCAGCGTCGGGGCGCGGTTCAACAGCACCGGATGATCTTCAATAATTTCCTCGAGAATTTCCCAGACATTCGTGTCGCGCCGGTCAACCAATTTCTTCGCGCTCTTCACTGTCTTCGCAATGCCGCGCTCCACGAGCTTGCGAATCACAAACGGTTTGAAAAGCTCGAGCGCCATGTCTTTCGGCAAGCCGCATTGATGCAGCTTCAGTTCCGGGCCGACGACGATCACCGAACGGCCGGAATAGTCGATACGCTTGCCCAGCAGGTTCTGCCGGAAACGGCCCTGCTTGCCGCGCAACATATCTGAAAGCGACTTCAACGGGCGATTGCCATCGCCGCGCACCGCCGCGGTTTTACGGCCGTTGTCGAACAACGCGTCAACCGCCTCTTGCAGCATGCGCTTCTCGTTGCGCAAAATCACTTCCGGGGCTTTGATCTCTTTGAGTTTCTTGAGACGGTTGTTGCGGATGATGACGCGCCGGTATAAATCATTCAAATCCGACGTGGCGAAACGGCCGCCTTCCAACGGCACGAGCGGGCGCAACTCCGGCGGAATCACCGGAATCACCGACATCACCATCCAATCAGGACGGTTGCCGCTTTTCTTCAACGCTTCGATGACTTTCAAACGTTTGAGCGCGTCGGCTTTGCGCTGGAACGAGGTTTCCACCTTCACCTGCGCGCGCAATTCGACGGAAAGTTTTTCGACGTCCGTGCGTTTCAACAATTCCAACACCGCTTCGCCGCCGATCATGGCGACAAAACGATTCGGATCTTCTTCCGCGCCCTCGGTCACTTCCGGCATCTCGCTGGTGATTTTGAAATACTCTTCTTCGCTGATCAGCTCTTTATATTTGAGGCCGCTGTTGCCCGGCTGGATCACCACATACGACTCATAGTAGATGATCCGCTCCATATCTTTTACACCGATGCCCAACAAATAGCCGATCTTACTCGGCAGCGATTTCCAATACCAAATATGAATCACCGGCACCGCGAGAGAAATATGTCCCATGCGCTCGCGGCGAACGGACTTCGTCGTCACCTCGACGCCGCAGCGATCACACACGATGCCTTTATAACGAATGCGCTTGTATTTGCCGCAATGGCATTCCCAATCCCGCACCGGCCCGAAAATCTTTTCACAGAACAAGCCGTCTTTCTCCGGCTTGAATGAGCGATAGTTGATGGTTTCCGGTTTGGTCACTTCGCCCTTCGACCGCTCCAGAATTTTGTCCGGTGAAGCCAACTTTATTGCAATCGAGCCAAAGTTACGGCGTGCGGCAGGCTCGTTTTTGGCAAACATGTTCATCATAGGCGTTTATAAGAAAAGTTTTGATTCGCTGCTATCGGCTTATTCAGCCATTCACCTTCAAGCTCCCGTTCACGATAAAACGTCTTTCGCAAATTTTACGTTTTATCGCTTACGTTTTGCCATTTTCATCGAGCAATTCGACGTCAAGGCCGAGACCTTGCAATTCACGAATCAACACATTGAACGACTCCGGCAGACCCGGCTCAGGCAAATTGTCGCCCTTCACAATCGCTTCATAAACTTTCGAACGGCCGCGCACGTCGTCGGATTTCACCGTGAGGATTTCTTGCAGCGTGTGCGCCGCACCGTACGCTTCGAGCGCCCACACTTCCATCTCGCCGAAACGCTGGCCGCCGAATTGCGCCTTGCCGCCGAGCGGCTGCTGCGTAATGAGCGAGTACGGCCCAATCGAACGCGCGTGAATTTTGTCTTCGACCAAGTGCGAGAGCTTCATGATATAAATCTGGCCGATGGTCACCTCTTCGGCAAACTTCTCACCGGTGCGGCCGTCGCAAAGCTGCACTTTGCCGCTTGCCGGCAATTCCGCTTTGCGCATTTCATCCAGCACGGCGTCATGCGACGCGCCATCGAATACTGGCGTCTCATAAGCCAAGCCGAGCTTCGCCGCCGCCCAGCCGAGGTTGGTTTCAAAAATTTGGCCGAGATTCATACGCGACGGCACGCCGAGCGGATTCAGCACGATGTCGACCGGCGTTCCATCCGGCAAGTAGGGCATGTCTTCCATCGGCACGATGCGCGCCACGACGCCTTTGTTGCCGTGACGGCCGGCCATCTTGTCGCCGACCATCAGTTTGCGGCGTTTCGCGACATACACCTTCGCCAGTTGCACGATGCCCGGCGGCAATTCATCGCCGACGGTGATTTTCAATTTGCGGCGCTCGTATTCTTCGTTCGTATCGCGAACTTTGCGCTCGTACGATTCAAAAATCAACTCGACGCTTTCGTTGACCTTCTTCTTCTCAGTCCAGCCTTCGGTGCGGTCGAGCTTGTCAAAATCCAATTCTGCCAAACGTTCCGGTGTCAACTCGACGCCGGCGCGCAACACCACTTTGCCGTCTTTAATGTGGCGAATCGTCGCCGAAGTTTCACCGGCCAAAACTTGGGTGAGTTTCTCGTCGCGCAATTTCAGAATGCGCTTGCGCTCGACCACAATCCACTCTTCAATCTCGTCGAGCCTCTTTTTATCCTGGCGTTTTGCCTTCGAATCTTTCTTTTTGCGCGAGAACAGCTTCGCATCGATAACGATGCCTTTCAATCCCGGCGGCGCTTTCAACGACGCGTCTTTCACATCACCGGCTTTCTCGCCAAAAATGGCTTTGAGCAATTTTTCTTCCGGCGTCGGATCGGTTTCACCTTTCGGCGTGACTTTGCCGACCAGAATGTCGCCCGCCGAGACTTCCGCGCCGATACGAATGATGCCGTTTTCGTCCAAATCTTTGGTGGACTCTTCCGAGACGTTCGGAATTTCGCGCGTCAACTCTTCTTCGCCGCGCTTGGTGTCGCGCACTTGCAGCTCGAATTCTTCAATATGAATTGAGGTGTAAATGTCTTTTTGCACGACCTTCTCGGAAATGACGATGGCGTCTTCAAAATTGTAGCCACGCCACGGCATGAACGCGACCAGCACGTTGCGGCCAAGCGCCAAACGCCCGCCTTGCGTCGAACAACCATCCGCCAGCACATCGCCCTTCTTGATTTGCTGGCCAACCCGCACAATCGGGCGCTGATTCACGCAGGTGCCCTGGTTGGTGCGCATGAACTTGGTGCAGCGATAGATCACCTTGTCATCTTCATCATAATTCGTCAGGTTCTCAGGATCGAGGCGCTTGCCGCGACCCGAGGGCGACTCTTTGCGAATGATGATGCGGCCCGCTTCGACGTGTTCGACCACGCCGTCATATTCCGAGATGATCATGGCCCGGGAGTCGCGCGCGACCTTCTCTTCCATGCCGGTGCCGACGAGCGGCGCTTCCGGTGTCAACAACGGCACGGCTTGACGCTGCATGTTCGAGCCCATCAACGCGCGGTTGGCGTCGTCGTGCTCGAGAAACGGAATCAGTGCGGCGGCCGCCGAGACGATCTGGTTCGGCGACACATCCATGTAATGCACTTCTTCGGGCGCCACGACCGGGAACTCACCTTTGATCCGGGCGGTGACGCGGTCCGTCCCGAAATGGCCTTTATTGTCGAGCGGTGAATTCGCCTGCGCAATGACGTATTGATCCTCATCATCCGCCGAGAGATATTCGATGTCGCTCTGCACGCGGCCGTTGTTCACTTTGCGATACGGGCTTTCGATGAAGCCGAAATCATTAATGCGCGCAAACGTCGTCAGCGACGAAATCAAACCAATGTTCGGGCCTTCAGGCGTTTCAATCGGACAGAGGCGGCCGTAATGCGTGTAATGCACGTCACGCACTTCGAAGCCCGCGCGTTCGCGCGTCAAACCGCCGGGACCGAGCGCGGAGAGACGGCGCTTGTGCGTCAACTCGGCCAACGGGTTGGTCTGATCCATGAACTGCGAAAGCTGGCTCGTGCCAAAGAAGGTATTGATGACGGAGATAATGGTGCGGGCATTGACGAGATCTTGCGGGGTGAGTTTCTCGCTGTCGCGGAGGTTCATGCGCTCTTTAATCGTGCGCGCCATCCGCGATAGGCCGAGGCTCATCTGCTGCGCCAATTGCTCGCCGACAGTGCGAATGCGGCGGTTGCCGAGATGATCGATGTCGTCGGCGGAACGCTGGCCGTTGCGCATCTCGAGCAAATGCTTGATGATCGAGATGATGTCTTCCTTCGTCAGCACCAACGTTTCGAGCGGAATCGTCAAACCCAGCTTTTTGTTGAGGCGATAGCGCCCGACGTCGCCGAGATCATAGCGCTTGGGATTGAAGAACAGGCGCTCCAACAATTGCTTGGCGGTGTCCATGTCCGGCGCATCGCCCGCGCGCAGTTGGCGATAGATCGTTTCCAGCGCATCTTCCATCGACTTGGCGTTGTCGCGGCGCAGCGTATTCGAAATCACCTCGGGGCCAGAGACATCTGAGGCGCGCAACAAGCGGAGTGAATCGATCTTCGCTTTTTTGAGGCGTTCCAGAATCTCTTCGGAGATCTCGACATCTTTTTCCAACAAAATTTCGCCGGTGTCGCGGTCGACGACGTCCGCAATCGATTGGCGGCCGAGCGCCTTTTTCGCTTGCGCGCCGGTCAGCTCGATTTCTTCCACGAGATCGAAAAGCTGGAGCAAGTCGCGGTCGGTGGAATAGCCCAACGCCCGCAACAGCGTCGTCACCGGAAATTTTTTGCGGCGATCGATATAAACATACATCACGTCGTTGATGTCGGTCGTGAATTCGACCCACGAGCCGCGCAACGGAATGATGCGCGCCGCAAACATCTTCGTGCCGTTCGGATGCTTCAATTCATCGAAGAATACGCCCGGCGAACGATGCAATTGGCTGACGACGATGCGTTCGGCGCCGTTGATGATGAACGTGCCGCGATTGGTCATGTACGGAATATTGCCGAGATACACCACCTGCTCGGTGGCCTCGCCAAACGTGCCGCTCTCTTCATCTTTCACCGACAAACGCAACTTCGCCTTTAGCGGCACCGAATACGTGACCCCGCGCTCCTGACACTCGTCCACATCGTACTTGGGTTTTTCGAGATAATATTCGACGAACTCCAAACAAAAATTTTCCCGGCTGTCATAAATCGGGAAAATGCTGGTAAACACGGCTTGCATGCCCCGGTTGGCGCGCTTCGGCGGATCGACGTCGTTTTGCATAAACTCGTCGAACGACCGCAACTGAATATCCAACAAATCGGGCAAATCAATAACCGCGTTCAGCTTTGAAAATGAACGACGCTCTAAATTGGCAAACATCATAGGCTCACGTTTGATTAACTCGTCCTGAACTCGGCACCGCAAAGATGCGCTTCGTCCTTAATTCTTCCGAATAAAACGGCTCTTACTTGACCTCGACCGTCGCACCGGCTTCTTCCAACTTCGCCTTCATTTGCTGGGCTTCTTCTTTGCTGGCGCCTTCCTTGATCGGCTTCGGCGCGCCATCGACGAGATCTTTCGCTTCCTTCAAGCCGAGGCTGGTCAACGCCCGCACGACTTTAATAACGTTGATCTTGTTCGCGCCGGCAGCGGCGAGAATGACGTTAAACTCCGTCTGCTCTTCGGCAGCCGGGGCGGCGGCCGGCGCACCGGCGGCTTGCGGCGCCATCGCCATCATCGGCGCGGCGGCTTTCACGCCCCAACGCTCTTCCATGGATTTGACCAAATTAACGAGATCAAGAACCGACATCGTCTCGATTGCTTGCAGGAGCTCTTCCTGCTTGGGAGACACGGTTGTAGACACGGTGAATCCTCCTTTACGAAAAGTTACGCTTTAATAAATACGGCGTTATTATCATTTTTATTTACACGCCAGTCGCGAAGGAATCTTCGGCAAACATGATCAAGCTGCATTTGCCAAAAGATTTCTGCGGAATGACATAACCACTGCACACCAATTACGGCGTGGTGCCCGCGGCCTCTTTCTCTTTCTTCTCAGAGTACGCGTGCATCACATAAACAAAATTGCTCAACACGGCTTGCAGGCTGCCGACCAGGTTCGTCAGCGGCGCATTCAATCCGCCGACCAACTGCGCGAGCACCTCGGCGCGGCTCGGCAATTTGGAAATCGCCTCGGCCTGCTTCGCCTCGAAAAACTGACCTTCAAAAATAATGGCCTTGATCGCCGGTTTTTGATTGGTCTTGATGAAATCCAAAATCACCTTGGCGGGCGCGCCGGCGTCTTTCATGCCGAACGCCAGGGCCGTCGGCCCTTCGAGATAGGGCACGATTTTGCCATACCCGGCTTTTTCCGCCGCGATGCGCATCAACGTGTTTTTGCCCACCACATAATCAACATTGGACTTGCGGAAATTGCGCCGCAAATTCGTCACCGCTTCGACCGTCAAGCCGGTAAAATCGGTGAGAAAAACGCTTTTAGCATTCGCGAATTTTTCGCTGAGCTGGGTAACCGCCTCGGCTTTCTCCGGCCGGACGGCGCGTGTTGTTTCCATGATTTTTTCTCGATTCGTCTTTGCTGAGATTTCTATTTCAAATTTTATTCCGCCCGGGCGGGATAAAATTTTCCATGAATTCAAGTTCGCGTAAAAACCGCTTTAGGCCTTCGCTTCAACGGCAATTATACCACGGTCAATCGCAATACCCGGACCCATCGTGCTCGAAACGGTGATGCTGCGAATGTATTGGCCCTTTGCCGACGCCGGCTTCAACCGCACGACAGTATCCACAAACGCGCGAATGTTGTCGACGAGTTGGGGCTCCGAGAACGAGGCTTTGCCGATGTTGACATGGAGAATGCCGGACTTGTCGACGCGAAACTCGATTTTGCCGGACTTGATTTCTTTCACCGCCTTGCCGACGTCAAGCGTAACCGTGCCGCTTTTGGGGTTCGGCATGAGGCCGCGCGGGCCCAGCGTTTTGCCGAGCTTACCAACTTCACCCATCACGTCCGGCGTGGCGATCATCACATCAAATTCAAACCAGCCTTCATTGATTTTCTTGATAAATTCATCAAACCCGACATGATCGGCGCCGGCGTCCTTGGCTTCTTTTTCCTTGGCGCTTTTGCAAAGCACCAACACGCGCACGGTTTTGCCGGTGCCATGCGGCAACGCGACGGTGCCACGCACGGCTTGATCGGCATGACGCGGATCGACGCCGAGCCGCACCGCCACTTCGACGGTTTCATCAAATTTCGCCGTGGCGGTTTTCTTCAGCAATTTCACCGCATCTTCGAGCGAGTATTCTTTATCCGGCTCAACCTGCTTCTGCAGGGCTTCAAAACGACGACTCTGTTTCATTTGACCTTTCCCGAATATTGAAAATTGCAAATTGGAAATCTGCAATTGAACATTTTCAATGTTTCTGGATGCGAATTGACCCGCCTTAGGCGGCTATCTCAATTCCCATACTGCGGGCGGTGCCTTCAACCATCCGCATCGCCGCTTCGATATCATTGGCGTTCAAATCCGCCATTTTCGTCTCGGCGATTTTCCGCACTTGCTCTTTCGTGACTTTACCTACCTTATTACGGTTAGGTTCGCCCGAACCTTTTTCAAGGCCGGCCGCCTTCACCAGCAAAATCGAAGCCGGCGGCGTTTTCAAAATAAACGTGAACGACCGGTCCGAATAAATCGTAATGATCACCGGAATGACGAGGCCGGATTTGTCGGCAGTCTTGGCATTGAACTGCTTGCAAAACTCCATGATATTCACACCATGCTGGCCGAGGGCCGGACCAACCGGCGGCGAGGGATTCGCTTGTCCTGCCGAAATTTGCAATTTGACTTGGGTAACGACTTTCTTTGCCATATTTATCTCGCTTTAATATCCAACTCTCCTCATCGTAGTCCAACTTCGTTCGGGCCGGGACTACTTTTCCAATTCGACCTGCAGAAAATCCAATTCCACCGGCGTCGAGCGCCCGAAAATGCTGACCAACACCTTGACTTTTTTCTTCTCTTCATTCAGCTCTTCGATGAAACCAGTGAAATCGCTGAACGGCCCATCGATGACACGAATCGGATCCCCGACACGGAACGGGATCGAAATCACCTCGCGCTCGCGACTCTCTTGCACGCGCCCGATGATGCGATCGACTTCCTCCTGCCGCAACGGCTGGGGAATATTTTTAGGTCCGACAAAATTGGTGACTCCGGGCGTATTGGTGACGAGATACTGGGTTTCTTTGTCCAGCGTCATGTCAACGAGCATATACCCAGGAAAAAATGTTTTGCTGCGCGTGCGTTTTTTGCCTTCGCGCATCTCCGTCACTTCTTCCGCCGGAATGAGAACGTTTTTTATGCGCTCCGTCAAATTGAGAGCTTTCGCTTCATTCTCAATATAAGCCTTGACTTTGCGCTCATGGCCAGACAGGACGTGAATGGCATACCACTTCGTCACTGACGGCTCTTTTTTTTCAGTCGCTTCTTCCACGATACAAACAATCGAAATTTAGTTAGCCGTCAACAACAGTTTGACCAACACTTGCAAAATCTGGTCGGCGCCAAAGGTGTAAGCGGCAAAGATGAGTGAAAATGCAATGACCACGCCAGTGGAACCCCGCAACTCTTCACGGGTAGGCCAACTCACTTTGGACATCTCCTGACGGACATCCAACACAAACTGCTTGACTTTTTGAACGAGAGCCATTCTTGGTCCTCAGATAACTCTGTAAAATCAAAAACAAAATTGCCAATTTACTATTCTTTGTAACCCAACAGCAGGCCTGGAGGGATTCGAACCCCCAACATCCGGTTTTGGAGACCGGCGCTCTAGCCAGTTCGAGCTACAGGCCTGTGGTACAGCAAAAAAGCAAACGACAAAAAAACAAGTTGCTTTTTTCTGTTTGCCACTTGCTCTTTGCTACTACCGCGTTTCTTTATGTGTCGTGTGTTTCTTGCAGAACGGGCAATGTTTTTTAAATTCCACCCGCGCCGTATGCAGCTTCTTATTTTTTGTCATCGAGTAATTGCGGCGCTTGCAGTCGCCACATTCGAGTGTGATAATTTCTCTCATTATATTGCCTATTCTTTAAAAGATCAAATCCAGATGATTTGCTTTTTGCCTTTTGCTTTTTACCTTCGAGCGGGAGACGGGACTCGAACCCGCGACCAACAGCTTGGAAGGCTGTGACTCTACCACCTGAGTTACTCCCGCCTTTTGTTCTTTCCAACGAACCCGCAACCAATCCCGCTGAAGCGGGATGACTCTACCACCTGAGTTACTCCCGCCTTTTGTTCTTTCCAACGAACCCGCAATCAATCCCGCTGAAGCGGAATGACTCTACCACCTGCGTTACTCCCGCCTTTTACGAAACGAAGGCTTCGCGCTCCGTTTCGAAGAGCTCACGATCGGGATTGAACCGATGACCTCTTCCTTACCAAGGAAGTGCTCTACCGACTGAGCTACGTGAGCGAGCAAGTGGCAAATTGCAAACAGCAAAAACCTGAAGAATTACAATTTTCAACCTGCCCTTTGCTCGTGGAGAGGGAAGGATTCGAACCTCCGAAGGCTAAGCCAGCAGATTTACAGTCTGCCCCATTTGGCCACTCTGGAACCTCTCCGGAAGAAAAAGCAAAATGCAAGCCGCAATCAGAACATTATCTTGCGGCTTGCCTTTTGCTTTTTTTGCCAAGAGCCACCAGCAGGAATCGAACCCGCGACCCCCTCATTACAAGTGAGGTGCTCTACCTACTGAGCTATGGTGGCCCGAAATAAGCGAAAATATATTAAATTACTGTAACTTACAATAGCATTCTTAAAAGGCACAGCTTTATAATATACAAACTTTTCGTTTTTTGTCAAGGTTTTTTTCGCCTTTAGCAGAAATTTATTTTTATTCGTATCAACTTGGCAAAAAGTTTGTAGTGCCTACTTTCGGATTCAAACTAAGGGGAAAACCAATGCGCCAAATTTTCTTGATCGCGTCAACCTGATTTTGGGGTACCAAATCGCAGGCCGGAGGGAAAGACCGCGTTACCATCAGAAGACTGGTCGCTTTAGGGTGGGCAAATGGCGACGTTATCAACCTAACAGTTTCTCGTCCTGAGGCACTGCAATTCTACCATTAAAATCTAAACATTCCACGCAAAAAGGCAAATTAAATTTCTTCAACAATAGTTTGCCATGGCACAATTTTCAAAACGGCGGGAACGCTCCCCGATGAGAGATCCAGTAATCTTGTAAAATGCAAACGAAATTCCCATGCCATTGGAAAAGCCTCTGAAAATTTTCCCAATTTTTCAGAGGCTTTTCCATTTTCGAAGCTC
>JAJVHT010000080.1:0-8786 GCA_022072515.1 bacterium | reverse complement strand
TCTTTCTTCACGTCACGCACGGTGACCTCGCAGGAGTTGCCGTCAATATTCAAAATTCCGCCGACCTGCTGCACTGCAATGCTCTGATATGACGAACGAATGGTTGCATCTTTCGCCACGACATTCGCAATGACGGCACTCGATTGGCCGTTGATCGTGAGCGCGCCGCCGACGCTATCGACGCGAATCGGCTGATAGCTCGACTCGATCAACACCTCCTGCCGCACACCGGAAACGCTCACGCTGCAACTCGGGCCGTTGATCGTCAATTTGCCGCCGACTCCCGCCACGCTGATGGGTTTGTAAGATGTCGTGATGAAACAATCGCCGCCCACCCGGCTGCCGCTCACGTCGCTGCTCTGCCCCTCAATCGTCAAGTTACCGGTGATTTTCTCAAAGCGCACCGGTTTGTAGCTGTTTGCAATGCGCACATTACCACTTATGTTCGCCGCCGTCACCGCGCCGCTGCTATTGCTGATGGTCACCGCGCCCTTGAAATCGCGCACCTCGGCGCCGGCATAATTATTTTTTAAATCGAGCGAACCTTCACATTCCTTCGCAATGACTTCGCCCGAGGTGTTGTCGATCTGTAAGGCGCCGTTGACGTTGTCGATGGAAACATCGCCGTATTTGTTCTCAATCACCAGCGATTGATTCGCCGGCACGTGAACGAGCAGTTCCGTGGCCATCGAAAACCCGTCGGCATCGCCTTCAAAAATGAGGTTCAGCAAGCGGCGTATTCCCTGATCGGCGCGACGTTCATATCTTTCTTTAGGGGAACGCAAGGTCAAACGAAAACCCTGCCGATATGGCTCAAGCACAAGCTGTGTCTCGCTGAAGAAATCTTTTAGCAGCTCGGGCTTGGCGACACTGAGTTCAACGGTCGCATCCGCCACAATATCATTTTGCGCGGCGCCGGAAATAATCACATTCGCCTGATACATTTCAATGTACAAAGTTTTTCCCGGCGCCGAAGTCACACGCTGTGAATACGTTTGCCGCTCCGTTAGGCGATTGCTTTTCGTTGCACTTTCAGCAAAGCCATTTACAATGAAGGTAAGCAACGGCAGCAAAAGCAAAGAAATTCCACGCGGATTAAAAAACCACACGGCATGATCAGCATGGTTTTTTACTCTGTGTGGTATCCTGTTAGTTTTCGATTTGTCTGGGTTGTACGTTCTCATCACGAATCTCCATTTTGTTTAAACTAACCAGCCAACTGCAACAACTCGCGCAGTGTTTCTTTTTTATCCTGCAAGGCCGCCAGCAGATAGCGGCGAATGTGTGCATTCGAGGGATTCTCCGCCAGCGCTTCTTGACAGCGCGCAATTTGCGCATCAATTGTTTCGAGCCGGTCGCGATAGAGCAACATCAAGTCGGTGTCCAACTTTGTCATTTGCGGCAGCGCTGTGCGTTCCAGCGCCGCAATGGCTTCCACATATTCTTGCTCTCTTTTCTCAACCTGTTGCAGCGCTGTTCCGGCCAACAATCGCGGCGCGCCCGGCTTCGGCTTGAAAAGGAAGTATGAACCCAAGCCAATACCCAGCAGCAAAACCGCCGCGAGGCGCAACAGCGTCCTTTTTTGCTCCAGCCAATTGATCGGCCCATAACGGCGATTTCTTTGCTGCTCCGCGCGCAGCGCGTTTTCAATTTTCGCCCACAGCAGCGGCGACGCAGCCGGTTTCTGTAAACTTTGCGCGAGTGTTAAAATCCGCGCATCTTGTTCGAGTAGCTTTTGGCATTCCGCGCAAGCCGGCAGATGAAGCGAAAATTCGGCTTCATTCATTTCGCCCAACTCGCGTTTTTGATAAAATTCACAACTCATGTCTTCACCTCGACCGGGGCATCCGCCAGCAGCAGCCGCAGCCGTGCCTTGGCATGAAAAATTTGTGCTTTCACGGTTCCCACGCTCAAATGCAAAATTTCGGCGATTTCATCCTGTTTGATTTCTTCAACGGCGAAAAGCACGAAACACGCGCGCATGCGCTCCGGCAGGGTGTTGATCGCTTCTTCGAGCTGCAGGCGCAAATCAACAGGCGGCGCGTGGGAAATTTCCATTTCTTCGGCTAATGCCTGCTCCGGGTGGCCGCGCCGTTTTTGCCGCATGTCGAAACAAACATTCAGCATGATGCGAAATAGATACGTGCTGAACTTCGCGCCGAATTGAAATTGGCCGACGCCGCGGTACAGTTTGAGAAAAGCCATCTGCACCGCATCTTCGGCGTCTTCCGGCCGGCCAAGCATCCGCCCCCCCACGCTAAGCAGCGCCGGCGCGAAATGCCGGTATAACGTTTCATAAGCACGGCGATCGCCCTGCTGACAGCGGCGAATGATTTCGTGCTCGTTTTCAAGCTCGCGAACCAGAAAGTCATTTCCTCAAATTAGATCAACCGCCTGGCCAATTTGCCATTCGTTTGTTTAGACCGGAAAAACACCGGCCCGGTTTAGTTCAAGGCGGCAAAAATTTACAAAAAATTTCAATTGCTAAAGTAAAACATTTTCTTAGTTTTTCAGTACATAAAGATGTGGGCGCAGCCGGATTTGAGCACGCTGGTTCTGCAAATTAAGCCCATACGGCTGCCCGAGTCCGGCTGTACATAAAATTTGGAGCATCACATGAACTATTCCGAAGCCCTCGCCTATATCTTTCAAGACAAAGATTGGACGAAGAAAGTCGCCCTGGGCGGCCTGTGCTTGTTTATCGCCGTCTTCACGGGCATTCTCTTTTTTGCCGCCTTTTTTGCGATGGGATATTATGTCAGTGTTTTGCGCGGCGTGATGCAGGGCGAAGAAAAACCGCTGCCGGAGTGGACGAATTGGAGCAAGTATTTTGTCGACGGCTTGATGGGCGCCATCATCCTGCTCGTTTACTTCATTATCATTGGCGGCCTCGGCGCCATTATCATCGTCAATCTTGCGACCGCCGATCTGCGGGATTATGAACAGGTGCTGGGAATCATTTTTACGGCCCTGGGCATTCTCTTCGCGCTGTCGATTTTCGGCAATCTTGGCCTGATGCGCTACGCGGCGACGAACGATTTTGCCGCGGCGTTTCGCTACACAGAAATTTCGCAGTGGCTCAGAAATGATTTCGGCAATTTTGCGACGATTGTGATTTTCACCACCATCCTCAACGCCATTCTCTTTGTCGCCGGCCTCGGCATTTTTTCGCCGTTCACGAATTTCTGGGGCTACATGGTGCAGGCCCATCTTTTCGGGCAATATGCGCGCGGGGTGAATGCAACCGTTCCCGCCGTGCCAGCGGTGGGATGAATTTCGTTCAGCCCTTATGACCTCAACACTCAAAATCTGGAAAATTTCCCTGCTCCTGCTGTTGGGGCTTTTGACGTTTTTGTACATCATCGCCAGTACAGTGAGCGCAGCATATTTTGCCATTGTCGATCCGGTGAGCCCCCCGACCATTTTCCTGCTTTTGATACCGGGAGTCAT
Source organism: bacterium (assembly GCA_022072515.1). Classification (GTDB taxonomy): domain Bacteria; phylum Zhuqueibacterota; class Zhuqueibacteria; order Zhuqueibacterales; family Zhuqueibacteraceae; genus Zhuqueibacter. The sequence goes on along the minus strand of JAJVHT010000080.1, from coordinate 5,336 downwards.
TTTTTGCTACTCGCTTTGTGCGCTGGGTACTTTCGTCTTTCTCAAAAAAATTCAAGACCACACGGCGCAACTTTTCTATCTGCTGCTGCTGTTGTGGGCGCTGGCGATGCACAACACCTTGGGATTGAACCAAGCCTTATTCGAGATGTTCGCCGTCAGGGGCAATGTCATCATCTTGCCGGCGTGGCCGCTCGCGGTCGGCTTGCTGCTGCATTTTTATTTGATTTTTCCGGTTAAGAACCCAACGCTTCAAAAGCACCCGCGGCTTGGTCTGCTGCTGATTTACTCGCCCTTGCTTTTACTCATTCCTTTTATATATGCCAGAATCAATCAATTCGACGGGGCCGACAAAATTCTCAATTATGGGTGGGGCGTTTGGCTGACCGCCTATTTCAATCTGGCGATGTTGGTGCTCAATCACTCGATCAAACACGCGCCCAACGCTTTCATTAAAAAACAAGCGCAAATCATGGCGAATGGAACGGCGGTAGGCTTGTCCATTCCTTTGATGGTCTATTTTGTTCCCAGCCTTTTCCTCAACAAAATTCTGCCCTACGCGGAGTTTTCGCTGCTGTTGTTGATTTTTTGGCCGATGACGCTCGCTTATGTTATCGTCAAGCATCGCTTCATGGACATCAATGTGATTGTCAAGCGCGGCGCGGCATATGCCATCGTCTCGGGAATCGTGATTGCCATTTACTTTCTCGTCGTTCTTGGCGTCGGGCAGCTCGTTTTGTTTTTAACCGGCGCCCGCAGCCAGATGGTCGTGATCATCGCCACGCTGTTGATCGCGGCGTTATTCAATCCGCTTAAAAATCGCGTGCAAACCTTTCTGGATCGCCGCTTTTACTCCTCGCGCTTTCTCCAGCGCGAAGCCATCCGGAGTTTCGGGCATCAACTGGTGAATGTCGTCGCGCTGGAAACCCTGATCGATTCGCTCAAAACTTTTCTTGTCGAAAAATTGCAGATCCGGCCGGTGGCGCTGTTCATGCATGCGGAGAATAAACCCAACTGGCGGGTGCAATTGTCGTCGAATATGGCGCTGCGCGAGTTGCCGGAATTCAAACCGAATGACAGGATCATCAAACTATTGCAGGAACGCCAGCAACTCATCGATCTCTCGTCATTAGAAGAGCAGGCGGGCAAAATCTCCGCGGAGGAAAACAGCCGTTTGGAAAAATTGCAGGCCGAACTGGTGCTTCCCATTTTGTCGAAAAAGAATTTGACCGGCCTGCTGACGCTGGGCAGCAAAGCCGGCAATGAGCCTTATTACAAAGAAGATTTGGAGCTGCTCGCGACGTTGGGCGATCAAATCAATATTGCCTTTGAAAACGCGCTGTTGACCGAGAAACTGCGCGAGCAGGATCGCCTGAAAAAAGAATTGGAAGTGGCGCGGCGCATTCAATTAAGCTCGCTGCCGCAAGCCGATCCGCAGATTCCCGGCCTCCAAATCAGCGGCATCTCGATTCCGGCGCTGGAAGTCGGCGGCGATTATTATGACTATCTCAATTTCAGCGATGGCCGTTTCGGCGTGGTGGTCGGCGATGTTTCGGGCAAGGGCACGTCGGCGGCGCTGTACATGTCGCAGCTCAAAGGCATGCTGCAGGCCAGCGCGAAACATCACCACTCGCTGCGCGACTTGGTGATCGAAGTGAATGCGCTGACGTTTCAAAATCTCGCGGCGCAATCGTATATCACGCTGCTGTGCGGCGCCTTCGATGTCACCGCGCGCAAGCTGAGTCTGGTGCGCGCCGGCCATCTGCCGCTCATTCATTATTCGGCAGCGGAGCGCGTTTTTCGCCAACTGCTTCCCAAAGGCCTCGGCGTTGGCTTGGAAGACGGCCACATTTTCAAGAATCAGTTGGAAGAAATTGAGCTGGCGTTCGCCCCCGGCGATGTCTTCTTGTTTTACACGGACGGCCTCAGCGAAGCCCGCGACCGGCAAGGGCATGAATTAGAAACGGCATGGATGGAAAACATCGTGCGCGCGAATGGCTACACCTCCGCGCAGGAATTGCGCGAAAAAATCGTGACGCAACTGCAGCAATTGACCACCACCCATTCCTCGCCGGATGACATGACGCTCATTGTCGTCAAGGCGAATGCGCCGGGGTGAAAAGTTTTTTAGGTGGCAATCTTTACAGAAAAACAAAAGCTTTCGCCCACGGAAATGGAACTCCCACGGAAAAAGTTTTTCATTAGATGAATTTAGCCGAAAACATCGCCCAAAAATTTGGCGCGCTGCCGCAAGTGGAGGCCGTGACACTTGCCGGTTCGCGCACCGCCGGCGTCGCCGATCCGAAATCGGATTTTGATTTGTATGTTTATATCACGGCGGAAATTCCGCTCGACATTCGTCGCGGCATAGCGGCAGCCTTTGCCGAACGCATTGAAATCAACAATCAGTTTTGGGAGCCGGGCGACGAGTGGATCGAAGTATCATCCGGCATCGGCGTCGACATTATGTATCGCCAGCCGCAATGGCTGGAGGAGCAAATCGACCGTGTGTTGGTGAAACACCAAGCCGCCGTGGGTTACTCCACGTGTTTTTGGTACAACGTTCTCCATTCTAAAATTCTGTTTGACCGCCGTGGCTGGTTCGCGCAATTGCAGCAGCGCGCCGATCAACCTTATCCTGAGCCGCTGCGCCGCGCCATTGTTGCCAAGAATTATCCCATTTTGCGCCGCAATATTTCTTCTTACTTGCATCAAATCGAATGCGCGGTGGCGCGCCACGATGCCGTGAGTGTGCAGCACCGCGCCGCGGCTTTGCTGGCGAGCTATTTCGATATTCTTTTTGCCCTCAATCGTCTTCCCCACCCCGGTGAAAAACGGCTGGTCGAATTTGCCAAAAAGTTTTGTGCGCTGCGGCCAGCAAAAATGGAGGAACACATAAATCTTCTGATTGGCGCCGGAGCCGCGACCAGCCACTCGCCGGCAATTCTGCATTCAGTAAATCTACTCATTGATGGATTGGAAAGTTTATTGCTTTCCGAAGAGCTGCTATAGTCATCCCACCCTTTCAGCTTTTACCTCTTCCCTGAAATTTTACTGCTAAAATTTTCAATTTTTTTCTTGACTGGAATATTTATGTTCACTATATTGATTCCGATAAATGTGACCTTATTTACACCTTTCTGAAAGGAATCGCCCATGGAAACGATGGTTAATGAAGATGTCAACGTTTTGGCGCGCACACTCAATGGCAAAATTGCCCCGGTCCTGGTCACGTGGAAAGGAAAAAACTATACGGTACAAGGCGTCGAAAACCGCCAAAAGCCGCGCTCCAAAAGAGCCCGTATCGAAACGATCACGGTGAAAGTGACTTTTTCCAACGAGATGCACCTCGAATTTGATCACGCCAGCAAGTCCTGGCGGCTACTTACTATTGCCCAACCTTCCGAACGTTAAGCGAAAAATTTGGGTTTTGCCGAAAAGTTTTTCTTGCCTCTGATAAAAATTTCCTGTAAATTTACATGTTTCGATTTGTACTTGTACAAATTTGTTGATTGCTATCATTTTGGCCTAACTCAGACGTTCACGAAATTCATTATGTCCAGTCGCTACACCCCCGGTGAAGTCATTGCCCGTGTCGGCAAAGGGCTTAACCGCGACAAGCTGGCTTATTTCATCCGGGAAGGCTACATTCAGCCACAAACCGAGCAGCGCGGCAAACAGGTTTATAAATTCTATGCCGATGCAGACGTTTTGATTCTGGCGCGCGCCATGACTTACATGGAAGAATACCAAACGCGACCGCGCGCCGCTTTTGAAAAAGCCCGCCAGGAAATCAAGCAAGCGGAACTGAATCTCAAATAACCTCTCCAGCGCATCATGGACACGATTCATCCAACTCGCTTCATGCAGCTTAACAAAGCCGATTTGCGGAAAGCCGCCGCGCCGGCCTCGTTTCGGCAGGCCAACCGGCTCTACGAAAACGGCGCGGTGACCATCAATGATCTCGACTATACGACGGTGAAAGCGAGTGTGAAGGATCAGTATTATCTGCCTTACAACGTCGCGATCAAAGAAACCGCCAAGGGCCAGTTGCACGCGAACTGTACGTGCTACACCCACCTCACGCCGTGCGCCCACACGCTGGCCGTGTTGCTGGCTGTGGTGGATGAAATGCAGCGTCTCAACGCCGCGCCCAACGCGCCGCCATCGTGGGAAGATTATCTCAACGATCTGCAGCCGCTACGCGCACGCCGCGCTCTCCAACGCGACGTGCAGACGATGAAGCTGCTCTTCTTCATCCAGCTCAAGCCGAAGAAATGGCAATTGAGTCCCACGCCGACGTACATCAAGAAAAACGGTGAAATCGGCCGCCGGGGCCGCCTGCAATTTGATTATGCCGGCGAGCTACGCGGCGTGGAAGCCACCCCCGCCGAATTAAAAGCGATTCAAACCATTAAACAGCGCTTGCGGGCGTCGGGATATACCAACTATTCGTATAACTCCTACAGTGCCCACGAACAATTTGAATTTGACTACGGCGAAGAAGCCGGCTACATTTTCGACATGCTGGCGGACAGCGATTTTTATGTGGAAGACGGCCCCTCGCCGCCGCTGCCGCTGCGCGCCATCAACTCACCCTCGCAGCTTTTCTTTCAGCTCACCAATGGCGTGACCGGGCCGGACGGTCAGCCCGCCTATCAATTTTTCCCGCAAATTCAGCTCAACGGCCATGCCGAAAAATTGGATGAGCAATACCGCATTCTCACCGCGCGGCCGTTTTGGCTGTTGAAAAACGAGAAACTCCTGCGGCTGCAAGATTCGCTGCCGGCGAATTATTTATTGCCGTTCACCCGCAAGGGTTATGCACTGCAAATTCCGCAAGCGCAAGTCAGCGCCTTTCTGCAAGGCTTCGCGCCGCATCTCAAACATCAGATCAAGCTGGCGCTGCCGGAAAATCTCTCGCTGCAAACCGCGCGGGAAGTGACCGGCCGGCATTTGTATTTGCGGGAAAATAACGGCGCGTTGCAGGTCGAACTGCGTTTCGTCTACGGCGAAGTCGAAGTGGCGATGCACGCGCCGGATACGCCGCTCGCCAACACGACGGCGGAAAATACCGGCACCTTGTGGCGCGTCGAGCGTGACGAAATCGCAGAAGCGACGACGCACGAGGCGCTGTTGGCCGGCGGCTTGAAGCTGGACGAGAGCCGCGAATTTTATGCGCCGCAACAGGAGCCGCTGGTGTGGATTTTCGACGAGCTGCCGAAACTCGCGGCCGCGGGATATGAAATTTTCGGCGAAGAAACGCTCAAAAACCATCGCGTCAACCGCAACCTGCCGAACGTCAAAGTCGCGGTGTCGTCGGACATCGACTGGTTTGA
>JAJVHT010000076.1 GCA_022072515.1 bacterium | reverse complement strand
TTTCTGATTCATCGTCAGTGTTCCTGTCATTCTGGGAAATTCCTCCGTTACGGGTGAATTTCCAATTAACAAAAACCTGACATTTCTATCGAGCAGAAACCTGACATTTCTATTGTGGTATTACACATTTTAGTTTATTCGAGCGCCAAAGCTTGCGTTTGGCGCTTTTTATTTGCATCTTATAATTCTTTTAACCGGAGTGGCTGTAATGAGAATAAAGCGCATTCTACCCATTTTGTTGCTGCTCTTTATTGTTTGGCGCATTTTCGACACCCTCCGCCATGCTGGCGAGTTCAAAACGCTCAAACCGCATTTTAGCGGGCAATGTCAAAAGGTCGACGGCGTGATTGGCGCCGAAGACATAACCATTCATCCGCAAACCGGCGTCGCGTTCATCTCGTCAAGCGACCGGCGCGCGATTTTTCGCGGTGAATCGACCCTGGGCGCCATTTATGCGTATGATTTAAACTTGGCAACACCGGCGCCGAAAAATCTGACGAAAAATTTCACCCAGCCCTTCCATCCGCATGGCCTCAGTCTGTTGCTTGATGAAAATGACGGCGCTGCGCTTTTCGTGGTGAATCACCGCGGCGGCGACGATGTCGTCGAGATTTTCGATTATCAGGACAGCCTGCTCGTGCATCGCGAATCGATTCGCGGCGAATGGATGAACAGCCCCAATGATCTCGTCGCGGTCGGGTCGCGCCGTTTTTATGTAACCAATGATCACGGCAATGTTTCTGCTCTTGGCAAAACTGCGGAAGAGTTTTTGCAATTGGCGCGGTCTTATGTGTTGTATTATGACGGTACGGCCTTCAAGAAAGTCGCCGGCGATTTGCAATATGCGAACGGGATCAATGTGAGTCATGATGGCAAAACTATTTATGTCGCCGCCTGTGTAGGTTTGAAAATCAATGTTTATGACCGTGACCCGGCTTCGGGTGATTTGACTTTTAGAAAAAAAATTCCGCTCGGCACCGGCGTGGACAATATCGAGCTGGATGCCGAAGGCAATTTATGGGTTGCCGCCCATCCGCAACTCTTGACGTTTACCAAACATGCCAAAGATGAAACGAAGCATTCGCCCTCGGAGATTCTCAAAATAAATTTTGCTGCAAATGGCGAGTATAAAATTGAGCAAATCTATTTGAATAACGGCGAAGAAATTTCCGGCGCGAGCGTCGGCGCGGTGTTTGCGAACAAATTGCTGATCGGGTCGGTGTTTGAAAAATATTTTTTGGTTTGTAATATGGATAAAGTTTTTTAAATTTTGTGTAACTATTCAGTACCGCCCGGGCGCTCAAAGCTGTGTGTAAAAATAAATGGCGCGATATGACAAATCTCAAAAATAAGCACCCGGGCGGTGCAATAGCTGAGTAGGTACAATTTTGTAATTATTTTTTACTCTGAATTGCAGCCGTTTAGTGGACCCAGGGAAATGATGTTCAGCTCGCCGGAAAACCCCACGCTCCGCTTGCCGCCCGGCGTCAAAGATTTTTTCTTTGCAGAAGCGCGCCAACGGCGAGACCTCGAGCAGCGGTTGAAAGACACGCTGGCCGCGGCGGGTTTTGATGAGATCATCACGCCGACGCTTGAATATAGCGATGTGTTTTTGCTCGCGGGCAAGACGGGAAACGGGCGTAACAGCCTCGATGAAAAAGTTTACCGCTTTCTCGATCGTGACGGTAATTTGCTGGCGCTGCGCGCGGATTTTACGGCGCAAATCGCGCGCATTGCCGCGAGCCGGTTTGCCGGCCTGCCGGCGCCGATTCGGCTGTTTTATTCCGGTAAAGTTTTTCGCGCCGAGCCGCATCATGTTGGCCGCAGCCGGGAGAAGTGGCAAATCGGTTTTGAAATTCTCGGCGCCGATGGCCTGGCGGCCGATGCGGAAGCGGTTATTAGCATCCTCGCTGGGTTAGCGGCGCTGGAAATCAAGCATGTGCGCCTCGCGATTGGACACATCGGTTATTTTAACGGGATCATGGCGCAAGCCGGGATTACGGGCGAGACGCTGCACAACTTGAAATATTTGGTCGAACGCAAAGATGCGGCCGGGCTGGCGCAAGCGGCGCAAGAATTTTCTTTGCCGGCGGCCGTCCGCACGGCGCTCACACGGCTGCCGAATTTGCACGGCGGCGAGACGATTCTGGTGGAAGCGCGCGCTTTGGCACAGAATGATATTTCCCAGCAAGCCGTGGCGCGGCTTGAAGCGTTGTTGCCGCTGATTCAAAAGCATCCGCACGCCGGCAACGTTTTTTTTGATTTGAGTGAAGTCGAAGGCTGGGGCTATTACACCGGCATCATGTTGCGCGCTTTCGCAGCGGGCGTCGGTGAGGAAGTCGGCGCCGGCGGTCGCTACGATGAATTGATTAGCCGGTTTGGCGCGAATCTGCCCGCCGTCGGCTTTTCTTTCGATCTCGACTTGCTGGTCGCGGCTATTCAAAAGAAAGCATGAATACTTCGCCGCCTTTCAACGCCGGTGAACTCATCATTGCGTTGGCAAAAGGCAAATTACTCGCCCCCGCCTTGCGTTGGCTGCAAGCCGCCGGTTATGTCTTTTCAGATGACGAGCTGCGTAGCCGCAAACTCATGCTCACCGCCGCTGCCGGTGGCATGCGCGCGATTTTGGTGAAAGCGGATGATGTTCCCATTTATGTGGAATATGGCATCGCCGATTTGGGCATTGTTGGCAAGGACACGTTACAGGAAAGCGCTGCCGAAGTTTTTGAGCCGCTCGATTTGGGTTTTGGGCGCTGCAAAATTGCGGTGGCCGGCTGGCCGGCGCCAACCGAAAAAAAATTGCATCTGCGTTCGGTGGTTCGCGTCGGCACGAAATATCCGCAAATCGCCCGCGCCTATTTTGATCGCATTGGCGTGCAGGCGGAAATTATCGCGCTGCAAGGCTCGGTGGAATTAAGCGTATTGACCGGCCTCGCTGATGTGATCGTCGATATCGTTGAAACCGGCGCGACCCTGCGCGAGAACGGCCTCATCGTGTATCAGGAAATTCTCACGTCTTCTGCCCGGCTCATTGTCAACAAGGCCAGCCACAAATTGAAGCTTGCAGCGATTGATCGGCTTTTGCATATGGTTAATCCCTCATGAAATTTTTGCCCATCAGAAATCCGCAGGAAGCGCAAGAGCTTTCCCGCATTTTTTCGCAGCCGGCCACGGCTGCAACCGAAATCAGCCGCGCGGTGCAACGGATCATTGCGGCGGTGGAAAAGGAAGGCGATAAAGCCTGTTTGCGATTCACGCGAAAATTTGACGGCGTCAAGCTCGACGCTGCGGCGTTGGAAATATCAACCGCCGAACGCCGGCAGGCACGCCAGCAGATTACGCCGGCTTTGCAAGATGCGCTCGCGCATGCAGCAGCGAACATCCGATTTTTTCACGAAAAGCAGCGCCGGCAAGATTGGCGCACCGAACGCGCCGGCGTCATTCTCGAAGAACGGGAGCTGCCGATAGAGCGCGTGGGCATTTATATTCCTGGTGGCCGTGCCCTCTATCCTTCCACCGTGCTCATGACCGCGATACCGGCGCAAATTGCCGGTGTGGAAGAAATTATCATGGTTTCGCCGCCGGACAGCGAGACCGGCACCATTGCGCCGATTTTGCTGGCAGCGGCCGAAATCGCGGGAGTCCAGCGGATCTTTCGCCTTGGCGGCGCGCAAGCCATTGCGGCGTTGGCCTGCGGCACCGCCACGATTCCTGCCGTTGATAAAATTGTCGGCCCGGGTAACGCGTATGTGGCCGAAGCGAAACGGCAGCTTTTTGGCCGCGTCGGCATCGACTTGCTGGCCGGTCCCACCGAAGTGGCCTTGCTCGTCGATCAGACCGCGCCGGTTGCGGTCGTGGTGCAAGATCTGTTTGCGCAGATGGAACACGATCCGATTGCGCGCGCCGTCGTCGTTTCGACGGATGAAGCGCATTTGCAAAAAATTATCGAACGCGCCGAGCAAGAAATGAAACGCGCTTCCCGAGAAGAAATTTTACGGCAAGTTTGGGAGAGCAATACTTTTTTTTGCCATGTTCACGACGAAGCTTGGGCCAGCGCAGTGCTCAACGCTTTCGCACCCGAACATTTGCAAATCATGACACGGGAGCCGCGAAAGTTTTTGCCGCACATTCGCCATGCCGGCGCGATTTTTCTCGGCCTTTATTCGCCGGTGGCGTTGGGTGATTACGTCGCCGGCCCGAACCACACGTTGCCCACCAATCGCGGCGCGCGCTTCGCCTCACCGCTCGGGGTGCAGGATTTTATTCGGCGTCAGCACGTCATTGAGTATACGGAAGCTGCCTGGGCGCAGGAGCGGCACATCGCCTCTGAACTGGCGGTTGCCGAACAGCTTTTTAACCATTCCCTTTCGGCGCTGCAACGGTAAGCGAATGAGCCGTAGCCGGTGTTCAGTAATCAGTTGTCAGTGAGATTTGCAAGCAACCAGCAATGAGAAACGAGCAACCAGCAATGAATATAGAAAAATTTATCAAACCGGCCGTGCTTGACCTCAAGGGTTATCATCTCGACAAACGCGAGCACAGCATCAAGCTCGATCAAAATGAAAATCCCTTCGGCTTTCCGGAGACTTTGAAAGAAAAATTCTGGCAGCGCCTGCGCCACCTCGATTGGGGCCGCTATCCGGATTTTCAAATGGAAAGCCTGGTCGCTAAAATTGCGGCTTACGTGCAACTGCCGGAAGAAAATATTATTGTCGGCAACGGCTCGAATTCATTGATCCAGGCGCTGCTGCTGGTTGTTCTTTCGCCGCAAGACCGGCTCATCATTCCCGAGCCAACTTTTACGCTTTATGGGTTGACGGGAAAGATGCTCGGCGCGGAAGTGGTGACCTGCCAGTTGCAGCCAGATGACTTTTCTTTGCCGCTCGATCAAATCTTGCAGGCTTCGCGCGCGCCCAATGCCAAGTTGCTCGCGTTATGCACGCCGAATAATCCGACCGGCAACAGCTTCCCGTTGGCGCAAATAAAAATTTTGTTGAAAGCGTTTCCGGGCCTCGTCATCATCGATGAAGCGTATCACGAATTCAGTTCCCAGGATGCGTTGCCGTTGCTGCATGAACATGAAAACCTTGTTATCCTGCGCACGTTCTCAAAAGCCATGTCGTTGGCGGGCATGCGCGTCGGTTATTTGATGGCGGCGCCGGCCCTCTGCGCCGAAGTGCAAAAAGCCCGCTTGCCCTATAGCGTCAATCTTTTTTCTGAAATCGCCGCCACCCTGGCGTTGGAAGACAACAGCTTGTTGCAAAAAGCGGTTGCTGAAATTCTCGCCGAGCGCGAACGTTTGGGACCAGCGCTGCGCGAGTTTTCGTTCTTGCAAGTTTATCCTTCTGACGCCAACTTTTTCCTCGTGCGCGCCGCAGACGGCGCGGCGCTTTTTCAACACTTGCTCAATGACGGGCTGTTGGTGCGCGACGTGAGCGGCTATCCGGGTTTGGAAAATTGTTTACGCCTCAGCATCGGCAAGCCTGAAGAAAATCAAAAGCTCTTGACGAGTTTAAAAAAGTGGAGAAATTGAATCATTGTTATAGAGCATCCCTATGAGCCGCACCGCAACAATTGACCGCCAAACCAATGAAACCAAAATCAGCCTCGTTCTCGATCTGGATGGTGCCGGCAAAACGAACCTCATCACCGGCATCGGCTTCTTCGATCACATGCTGAATTTGTTTGCCGTGCATGCACTAATCGATTTGACGCTCACGGCTGAAGGCGATCTGCAGGTGGATTTTCATCACACGGTCGAAGATGTGGGCATTTGCCTTGGCCAGGCGCTTGCGATTGCCATTGGCGACAAAACCGGCATTCGCCGCTACGGCGCTGCTTACGTGCCGTTGGATGAAGCGCTGGCACGTACCGTGGTGGATTTTTGCGGACGCAGTTTTTTACATTTTTCCCACGAACTCAACGGCAAATTTGCCGGCACTTTTCCCGGCGAGCTGGTGGAAGATTTTCTGCAGGCCGTCTGCAGCCAGGCAAAATTAACCATGCATTGCGACATCATCCGCGGCCGCAATGTCCATCATATCATCGAGGTCGTTTTCAAATCTTTTGGGCAGGCGCTGCGTCAAGCGGTGGAAAAAGATTTTCGCCGCGAGGGGGTGCCCTCGACCAAAGGGGCGTTATGATTGACATCATTGATTACGGCGCGGGAAATTTATTCAGCGTGCTCAAAGCCCTTGAGGCGTTGCACGCCCAACCCCAAATCATCAAAACGCCAAACAGGTATCGCGGCGGCAAAATTGTTGTTCCCGGCGTCGGCGCATTTGGCGATGCGATGCAGGGCTTGCGCGCCACGGGTTTCGCTGCGTTCGTGCAAGAGCAGGTTCAGAAGGGCAAACCGGTGCTCGGCATCTGTGTGGGCTTGCAAGTTCTCTTTGCCAGCAGTGCAGAATCTCCCGGCATCACCGGCCTCAATTTTTTTCCTGAACGGGTCACGCGTTTTCCGGCAACGCACAAAGTGCCACACATGGGTTGGAATCAACTCGACGTGCGGCGCGAGACGAAGCTGTTGCGCGGTATTCAGAGCGGTGAGTTTGTCTATTTTGCCCATTCATACGCCGTTACCGCCGCCGAGCAAAAATATGCGGCGGCGGTCTGCCATTACAGTCTAAGCTTCGCGGCAGTGATTGAAAACGAAAATCTCTACGGTGTGCAATTTCACCCGGAAAAAAGCCAAAGGGTGGGTATGCAAATTCTAAAAAATTTTGTCGAGCTATGTTGATTTATCCCGCCATCGATTTACGGCAGGGCAAAGGTGTGCGACTCAAGCAAGGCGAGCGCCGGCGCGAAACGATTTATAGCGACGATCCGCTGGCCACGGCGGCGGCTTTTGTCGCCCAGGGCGCTACGTGGCTGCACGTGATCGATTTGGATGGCGCCTTTGCCGCGGAACAGAATAATCGCCCGCTTATAAAAAAGATGGCGGCGCTGACCGTGCGCATGCAATGCGGCGGCGGCATTCGCACGCTTGCTGACATGGCGGAGTTTTTGGAGGCCGGCGTCAGCCGCGTCATTCTTGGAACGGTGGCTGTGCGCCAACCTGAAATCGTCAAGCAGGCCGTGCAGCAATTTGGCGCACCCGCCATCGCCGTGGCGATTGATGCGCGCGATGGCAAGGTGGCCGTAGACGGCTGGGAGAAAAGCAGCGCCAGCACGGTGCTGCAATTGGCGCAGCAGCTTGGCGAATACGGCGTCGAACTGGCGGTTTATACCGACATCGCCCGCGATGGCATGTTGAACGGCGTCAATCTCCCGGCGTTGCAAACACTTCTCAACGGAACAAAATTGCGCCTGATCGCTTCCGGCGGTGTGCGCGATTTAAACGACTTGCAGTTTTTGCGGAAGTTGAACCATCCGCGTCTCGACGGCGTCATTATTGGGCGCGCTTTGTACGAGGGCACGCTCCAGCTTGGCGATGCCCTAAAAATCTGTCAATCTGAAAATATTAAATTTTAAATTACAAATACGTTTCATTATTTCATTTTAATTTTTCGTGTTAGCCAAACGCATCATCCCTTGCCTGGATGTCAAAGATGGCCGCGTGGTCAAGGGCGTAAATTTTGTCAATCTTGTCGACGCCGGCGATCCGGTGGCGCAGGCGCAATTCTACGACGAAGAAGGCGCCGACGAGCTGGTTTTTCTCGACATTACGGCTTCAACTGAAGCGCGCCCCATTTTGCTGGACATGGTGCAGCGCGTCGCCGAGAATATCCATTTGCCGTTCACGGTCGGCGGCGGCGTGCGCACGGTGGACGATATGCGGGAGATTCTGCGCGCCGGCGCGGACAAAATTTCGATCAACACAGCCGCATGGCAACAGCCCGAGCTGATCAGCCGCGGCGCGGAAATTTTCGGCAGTCAATGTGTGGTCGTCGCCATTGATGCGCGCCGGCATGGCGAGCATTGGGAACTCTACACCCACGGCGGCAGAAACGCCACGGGCGGTGACGCGCTGGCGTGGGCGAGTGAAGCACAGGCGCGCGGCGCCGGCGAGCTGCTCGTTACTTCGATGGATAAAGACGGAACGCGCGGCGGTTTTGATTTGCCGCTGCTCACGGCGTTGTCGGAAACCATTCACCTTCCTATTATTGCTTCTGGCGGCGCCGGCGCCATTCAACATTTTGTCGACGCCGTGCAGCAAGGCCAGGCCGATGCCGTGCTCGCCGCCTCGCTTTTGCATTTTCGTGAAATTCAAATTGCCGATATTAAAAAAGCTTTTTTAGAAAATGGCATTCCCACTCGCTATGAACAACTTTCCGATCGAGCAAATCAAATTTGACGCCAATGGTTTGGCGCCCGCCATTTTGCAGGATCATTTCACCGGCCGCGTGCTCATGCTGGCCTATATGAATCGCGACAGCTTGGAGAAAACGCTGGCAACCGGCCATTGTTGGTTTTACAGCCGCAGCCGCCGGGAGCTGTGGGAAAAAGGCGCGACCTCCGGCCATTTTCAACACGTGCAAGAAATTCGTTTTGACTGCGATGCCGATGCCATTTTAGTGCGCGTCAAGAGCAGCGGCCCGGCTTGTCACACCGGCAAAACCAGTTGCTTCGATGCTCTGGAAGGCGAATCCCAAACTGCGGCTTCGACTTTTTTTGAAATGATTGACTATTTAACGCGTTTGTTGCACGAGCGGAATGTGAACCGGCCGGAAGGCAGTTATTCAACGAAGCTGTTTCAAGCCGGCACCCGGCAGATCGCCAAAAAGCTTGGTGAGGAAGGCGTTGAAGTGGCGCTGGCGGCGGTTGCTGAAAATGAGGAGAGGCTCGCCGAAGAATGCGCCGATCTCATTTATAATTTGCTCATGCTCTTGGAAAGCCGCGGCCTTTCGGTTAACCAGATCGGGGAGGTGTTGCGACGAAGGACCCAGCGCCGCTCATAAGTTTGCTCTTTGCTGTTTGTCTTTTGTTGTTTGTTTTACTTGACGTATCCAGTCATTTCCAAATAACCTTCGCCGCGAATTTCCTGTTGTCCCTTTTTTCCGGAAACTTCGACACAACCCTCCCAATAAATCTTGCCCGTCGAGCGTCGCGTATCCAGCTCCTGATTGGCCACCGGCGTGCGTAACTGCAATTCGTAATCTAAAAATTTTATCTTCCAGGCCACGGGATACTTCCCGCCGGAAGTTGGACTCGTCCACCACGCTTGGGGGATGAAAGAAAAATTACCGGCTGAGAAAATTTGCGTCGTGCCCTCACGGCGTATAAAAGTGCCGGTTGCATAAGGCGAGATCGAACCATCGATTTGACGCCATTGCGCCAACATCACCGCCGTTGAATCTGACAAATGCAAGCTGAGCCAATCCCAGCCGATCACTTGCGGATTGGCAATGGGTGTAAAAAATTCGTGATCCATCCAGCTTGATCCGGTGAGGCGAAAGGATTCACCATGGCAACGGAGAATACCGGTAGTTTGTAAAACGGGCAGCGAATAATAATAAACGGCATCGCCCGGTAAATGGCTATTCGGCAGCAGGCCATGATCGCCGTGAAAAACTGGTGGCCGCAAAGCTTGCAAAACAAAATCAATTTCACCAAAGTCGCTGGCGGCGCGCAGTCGAATTTGCTCACCTTCCCTGCCATTTTCTTGCCGCGCCGACCAATCGCCAAGATGAACAGCAAGCAAGGCCGAGTCGGCCCCGGCGAGATGCAGCGCTCCCCGTGCGGATTTTTGCGTGTAATAAAATTTTCCTTTGGCAATATCGGTGATGGCGAAATGCGCGATGTAAACGTCGCGAAAAGCCCATTGCGATTCGCGCGGTAAAATCGCCGGCGCCAGCGCCTGCCGAAAGAAAGTCAGCTCGTAGCCGAAACGACGGCCATTTTCCGTTTTTACGTTGCCGGTGAAATACCACCATTCCGTTTGATACGCTGGGTGTTGGCCGTGATCGCGCGGGAATTTCCAGTCGCGCATTTTTTCGGCCCGCGCGAAATCATTTTGCGCCAGTATGGATGTGGTAAAGGCGCAGAATAAAAGGTAAAGGGTAAAACGTAACATATTTCCAGAGGTTGGCTGCCGCTAATCTTCCAAAACTTCAACAATCCAGCAATCCAATAATCCGGTTTTTTATTCTTCCCGGATCGCTGCCGCGATTGAAATTTTTTTCAGGCGCGACATCGGATAAATTGCCGCCAGCAAGGCCGCGGCGAGCGCCATCCACCAAATTTGTACATACGCGCCGAAGTTGATTTGAAAGTTGATCGTCCAATTGAACGTGTGCAAATTAATCACGTAAATCATCACCAGCGCCAGCGCAGTGCCGGCGGGAACGGCGATACAGGCGGCCAGGGCGCCCATCAGTCCGGATTCGATGAGCACCATTTGGTGCAATTGGCCAAAGCCCATGCCGACGGCGCGCAAAATGCCAAGCTCGCGCGTACGTTCGACGAGCAGCGACATCACGGCGCTGATGATGCCGATGAATGCAACCACGCCGGCGAGAATTTGCATGACCTGGGTGATGGCAAAACTTTGATCGAAAACTTTGAACACTCTTTCGCGCAGGTCGCGATTGGGGATCACCTGCACCGCGAAACGCCCGGCGAGGGCGCGCCGTAAATCAACCGCGTAACGCCGGAAATCGATCTGCGGCTTGAGAAAAACGCCGATATTGGTAATGCGT
Organism: bacterium; assembly: GCA_022072515.1. Lineage (GTDB taxonomy): Bacteria > Zhuqueibacterota > Zhuqueibacteria > Zhuqueibacterales > Zhuqueibacteraceae > Zhuqueibacter. The sequence continues at coordinate 35,599 of JAJVHT010000076.1, read as the reverse complement.
GAAGCGCCCCAATTTTCGGTATAAGTCCGATGATCCATCATGACCTGGCCTTGCTCGAACGAATAATCGACAAAAATTGCGGCGGTGCGAAAAACACGCGGGCCATGCAGAGTTGACAAGACGACGGTGTCGCCAACCGCTTTGTGAAAACGTCGCGCGAAACCGTCGGACAGAAAAACCTCGCCCGCGATGAGGTGTTGCCAATTTTCCTGATCATTGCCCTGCGTGAAAATAAAATCCAAACGATCTTTGACGACCACGGCGCTGATCGCAATCAGATAAATCGGCTGCCCCCGATAAGTGAATGCTGTCGCGCCATACAAATCGATGGCGTCTATTTCGGGCTGTTGTTCGAGAAATTGGATGAACTCCGGCGGGAATAAGGCCTCCCACTTCGCCGTCGCCGCATCAGTTGGTTGCAAATAAATATCAGCCTGCAAAACGCTTTTCACCCAGTCATTGAGGCTGCCGCGAAAGCTGGCAATCATCAAGCCCATGCCCAAAACCATGGATAAAGAAAGCATCAATGCCGCGATTGCCACCGCCGTACGGCTGAGCGCGGTTTGAATGTTGCGCGCGGCGAGAACGCCGATCATTCCGGCGAGTTTGTTCATGATCACGCCGGTAAAACGGACCAGTACAAGCGTCAACAGCGGGGTTAGAAAAATTGCGCCTAAAGCCACGGCCAGCGCGGCGGCGAGGCCGAAAAAAAAACCGCCGAAAACTTCACCCCCTTGTATCGAGTTTAGAGCCAGGACGATGGCGATAACCAAAAAACAAATTCCGGCGAAGGCGAAACGGGGCGCAAATTTTTGGGCGCGAAATTCCAGTGCGGAGCGGCGCACGGCAACGGCCGCCGGCACTTTGGAGGCTTCAATGATTGGGACGGCGCTGGCAAGCAATGTCGTCAATAAACCGATCAAAAAAAATTTCGTCAATATGCCGGAGTTTAGGGTCACCGACGAGACCTTGAGAAAGACATACAAATCGGAAATTGTCGTCGTCACCGTGCGTGTCACATAATCCGCGAGCACGACACCGAGCCCCAAACCGAGCAACGACCCAATGACACCGAGTCCGAATGCTTCGAGCAGCGTGTTGAGAATAATTTGCCGTGGCGTGACGCCGAGGCAGCGCAAAATGCCGATTTGCTTGCGGCGCTGCATGACGGCAAACATCATGGTGTTGTAGATCAAAAACATGCCGACAAAGACGGCGAGGAAAGAGAGCGCCATCAAATTCAGACGAAACGAACGCAACATATCATTAACGCGCTGGCTGCGCCGTGCCGGTGCTTCGAGATGCAGCGACGCTGGCAGTTGCGCTGCCAGTGTTCTGGCCGCCGTTTCGCTGGCGATGACATCAATACGATCAACATATCCAACGCGTCCGAAAATTTCCTGGCCGGTGGTGATATCGACGAGGGCCAAATTATCGAGGCCCGATTGCGATAGCGTTTGCTTGGGAATCAAACCCGCGATATAAATCTCGCGCCACCTCGCGCCGATCAACACTTTGAGGGTGTCGTCGATTTTGAGGTGATGGGCTGCGGCAAAATCTTCGTCTACTAAAGCCGCACCCGGCTGCAGCAAAAATCGCAAGCCGGTGGACATGGCAGTTGATCCAGAGCGCGCGGTTGCATTCGCGGCGATGGAATAATCACGAAAATCAGCATCGGTCAATGGATCGATGGCGAGAAGGTGCAATATCATTTTCGTCGCCGTATCTTGTATCGTAGCGTGGAAACGAGCGCTGGCAACATATTCCAGCAGCGGTGTGGCTTGCACCTCGGAACCCGAGATGATCGTCGCCGCGAGGGAATCGGGAATGCCGGCAGGCCCGCCGAGAATTTGGTGGGTGGCGCGCCCGGTTACGGCGTCGACGGTGCGCCGAAACGAGCGCAGCGCATTTTGATTCGCGAGATCGATGCCGACCATGACGGCGACGCCGAGCGCGATGCCGAGCAGGCAGAGCAATGTTTCAAGTCGTTTGCGGCGAAGATGGCGAAGATTGAAGAGGCGCAAGAGACGCAGCATGGAATTTTTTACTTTCCGGCTTTGTTCGTTTGGGCGACTAAAGCGCCGTCTTTAACTTGAAAAACCCGATCTGTAAATTGCGCGGCGTCGAGACTATGCGTGGCGAGCAAAATCGTTTTGTCGTGATTGGCGGAAAGCGATTTGAGAATTTCCAAAATATGCAAACCTGTCTCCGAGTCGAGATTGCCGGTCGGTTCATCGGCGAGGAGAAGTTGCGGATCGTTGATCAAGGCGCGCGCTATCGCCACGCGCTGTTGTTGGCCGCCGGAAAGCTGATCCGGCCAAGCTTGGTGACGGTCAGCGATCCCAAGCTGGGCGAGCAGATGCAGCCCGCGCTCCCGCAACTTCGATGCCGAATGTTTGTTGAGTTGGCCGGGCAACAAAACATTCTCCAGCACGGTTAATGTTGGCAGCAAGTTAAAAAACTGGAAAACAAAGCCGATGGTATCGCGCCGATAGAGCGTGAGACGATTCTCGTCCATCGCAGTCACTTCGGCAGCATGCACAAAAATTTTGCCGGAGGTCGGGCGATCGATGCCGCTCAGCAGATTGAGCAGCGTGCTTTTGCCGGAGCCGCTGCGGCCATACAAGGCGATAAACTCGCCGGTCTGAATCGTGAGATTGACATCATGCAGCGCGACGATGGGATTTTCACGCGAGCCGTAAATCTTGGAGAGGTTTTCGAGACGGATCACAAATATCTATTCAGTATAGCTGCCCGGAGACAAAAAAGTCTATGAGCGCGGCGAACAGCCACTAAAGCGTCCGGGCGGTGAGTTTTATTCCAACTGCAAGGGGTTATCAAAATTAAAACCGAACAAGCGCGGATTTTCGCCAATGACGGCGGCGGCAACGATGTAAAAAACATAATCGTAGGTTTGGCGCGGGATTTTTTTATGCGCCAAAAGTTTCCAGAAATTGCGTTCGCGCGGATTTGCCGATAAGCTTCTAACGAGTGGCTCGACATTGTCTTCGCCCCAGTTATAACATGCCATGACCAGCAAGCCCGACGCTTGGGCATCGGTTTCATAAATGTCGCGCAAATAGCGCGCCGCCGCGAGCGTCGATTTTTCAAAATCGTGCCGTTCATCGCGCGGATCGTAGCGCCGAACTTCGACCAACGGCCCTAATTGCAAGCCGTAACGAATCCCCGTCTTGGGAATGAATTGCCACATGCCTTTCGCAATGCCGGACGAGGTGCGCGGCCCGCAGCGGCGCCAATCAAAATCGGTTTCTTGCAGCGCGAGATAAAAAAATTGCGGCGGCATGTCGTGGGCCAGCATGGCTTGCGCAATCTTCGCGGCATAGCCATTCGCGGTCGCGCGGGCAATGGCTTCGCTAAACCGGTCGGTGGAGCGCCACATGCGAATGTATTTTTTCACCGTCTGCACGAAACCGGCCGGCATGCTGACATCACACTCGCCAAAAAGCCGCGCCACTTTGTAGATCAGCCACTCTTCCTCGGTGAGGCGGCTTTGGGAGATGCCCAGCTCGTTGCGTGCAAAATCGCTATATTCGGTTTGCATCCGCTGTTGTTCCCGCCGTTTTTCATCGAATTGTTTTTGCAACTGCGCATCGGGATGTTGTGCGACGGTGGCATGAAGCTGCGCCATTTGCAGCTCGAGCGCTTTCATTGAATAAAAAACATTTTCGGCCAGGGCATGCAGTTCTTCTTGTTTTTTGATCCGCCGGCTCTGATAATATAACGCGCCGGCTGTCATCGCCAACACGATCAGAATGGCGCTAATGATGATCCAATACCGTTCCGCATGTTGGCGGCGCGCGCGCTGAAAGGCCTCCCGGATCAGCAGGGTTTGGCCGCCGGCTTGGCCGGGAATAGTTTTGCCAAAATAATGTTGCGCGGCCTCGTTTAGCGCCGCCTCCGAAGGTTGCGGCGCGGCCGGCAGCTCGATTTGACAAACGATGATCACGTCGCCGCGCGCCAGCTCTATCTTGGCTTGCGGCGGCAGAGCGGCGCGCTGAATGCGGGCGCCGTTCAAATACGTGCCGTTTTTGCTCTGCAAATCCTCCACCCACCAGCAGTCGCGATCCCAAAGCACACGGGTATGGCGCATGCTCACATGTGGATCAGTCAATTGAATATCGCAATCTTTGCTGCGCCCGATGGTGAAATTACGCGCAAAACATTCCCAGCGATGGCTCGCCTCGCCCTTTTCGACGCGCACATGGACGACCGGAAGCGCACGCGGCGGGGCGTTTTTTCCTTGGTGCCAATTTATGCTGAGTTCCGGGCCATGTTCAGAGCCAAACGTTAGCTTATCACCGGGCTCAAGTTTTTCTTTGCCGCGTAACAGTGTGCCATTCAACCAGGTCTGATGTGTGGAGGCGGGAACAAGCCAGTATTGCTTTTCGGTCACCGCGATGCGAGCGTGACGATCGCCGACTTCGCCATCGAGAATGAGATCAAAAAGAATTTCGCAATCGGGCGCGGTGCCGATCTGCCACGTGGCTTTGCCGGTCAATTCGATTTTCTCGCCGTGGCGGGAACCGCGGAGAAATTCGATGGTGAGGTTGGGCGCCGCCGGCGGCTGCGTAGCAGCTTGATTGGTTTGAACATGCAAACGTTCCTGCCGAGATTGCTCCCCATTCGGTGTTTGGGCGTGGTTTTTGAAAAGGCTTTTCACACGACGGCTTAAAGTCATAAACCGCATTATACTTTATTGAATCATTTGTACAATTTTTTCGGCATATTGAGAAATCGTCATTTTCATGCTTCAGTAAAATATAACTAACTTAAGCAAGCTGCTGATGAAAGGCAAGGGGATTCTCAATGCGCTGCTTTTAAAGCCGTAGAATCAAGTGACGCCGAAATATTCCACGTTTGTAAAAAGTGAATTACTTGCTCGATTTGCGCGGGTGTCAATTCCTCCGCAAAATCGGGCATGCGTTTGTCACCTTCACCTTTGCCGTTGGCGATAATGTCGCGCACGCGCGTGATGCCGCGCTTGGCCACGGCATCGCGAATCTGTGGACCGAACATGCCGCCCTGGCCGTCGTCGCCGTGGCAGCGGCTGCACTGCGCGTCTTGGTTGACAAAGCCATAATAAATCAACGCGCCGGGAGCGGTCATTTCCGGAGGCGGGCCACTTTCACAAGCAAAAAGAAAAAAAGATAAAAAGATAACGTGCCAATTGAAAATGACGGTATTGCCTTGTGGGATTTTCATGATCATGTTTCTTTCAACCGTCCGTTGTTGACGCGTAACCAGCCACTAGAATTTCACACTCACGCCGATCGTTGGCACGAGCGGGATACCGTAAATCGGCTCATCCCGATGCGTTTTCGGATCGTAATTGCGTTCTTGCACATTTTTGCGATTGAACACATTGATGATATCGAGATAAAAAATCCAGTGGGCGCGCCATAATTGGGGAAAATAGCTCAACCGCAAATCGAGGCGCGACGTCCACGGCAAACGGGAATTGCCGATGTGATTGCGGATATCGTCCGCCATGTCGATGGTGCGTTCGTCGGGCATGCCGGTTTGCGGATCAACCACATCCAGCCTGCCATTGCCGTTACGGTCTTCGCCGCGATCGAGCCGGCCATTCAAATTGCGGTCTTCATAAACATCAAGGCGGCCATTTTGATTGGCATCTTCCACGACTTCGACGGTGTAAACGGTGCGTTGATACGGAAAGCCGCTGCCGGCTTGCCAGCGCGTGTCGAGTTGCCATTTGCGGCTCAAGCGCCATTCCGCGACGGCCGTCAGCGAATGGCGCTGATCATAACGCAAAAAGAAACGCCCGTTATCCGGCTCCGTGCCGCGCACGAACGCATAAGCATATCCCACCCAGCCATTGATCTTACTTTGGCCTTCGGCGCGTTTTTCGAGAAAAATTTCGAGGCCGCGTGAAAAACCGTGGGCATTGTTTTTCGGTTGAAAAGAAAAATACTTGGTTGATTGCAATTCGGTGTGCGCGCCCTCGGCGTCATAGGCGGTAACCACCAGCCACGTCGTATCGGCCAATTGCGGAAAGAGTAAATCCTGCAAACTTTTGTAATAGCCGTCAAGCCGCAATGTCCATTGTGGATCTAATTTTTTTTCTAGACTTGCCAGAAAATGCGCGGCGCGTTCAGCGCGGATTCCCAAAACTTTGGGGTTTTGCAACGACACACGAAAGCCTTCGCCTTGCAAGGTTTCGTAACCGGGAAATTGGCTGTAAAGACCGGTGGCAAAACGCACGCGCGTGAGGAGGTTCGGCTCCCACAATAAACTGAAGCGCGGGCTGATGACGTGCTGATCAACAAAAGAAGAATAATCCCAGCGCAATCCCGGCTGCACCGCCACGCGTGATGTGACTTGCCAAAAATTTTGCACATACACGCCGCTTTTAAAGAAGGTCGGCGAATCTTCGGTGAAGCGAATGGCGTCGGCGAGAATAACCGCCGGATTATCGGTGTAAAATCGCCAGGAGTTTTGGGCGCGCTGGCGGGCGAAAGCGGCGCCAAAATCGACGGTGTGTTGCGCATGAACGGCATAAGTAAAATCCTGCCGTAACGCTGTTTCCGTCGTTTGCAAATCCGCCTGCGCCGAAAAAATAAAACCGCGCAACGGAAAGCGCGCGCCGAAATTGCTCACATTGCTGTTGCGATAGTGGGACAGCAAAGTGGTGCTGGAAAATTTTGGCGAGAATAAACGCCGGTGGCGCACAGCGAGAACCGTTTGATCCTGGCGATCAAGCGCCGCAATCGAATCCGGACGGCTTTGCTCGGCCTCGGCGGCCTCGTCATCCGTAGTGGTAATATCAGTGCGCTCGCGACTATTCACCAAAGTGATGTCGAGCGTCCCGGATGGATCGGTCGCTAAATTGATTTTGCCTTGCACATCAAAGAAATTAGGAAACGAACCGGCGTCGGTGAGATTGGCGAGAATCAAATCGTAATAGGTGCGACGGCTGGATAAAAGCCACGCGCCGGCGCTGCGGCCGGGAAGGCGGCCTTCAACGACGAGATTCGCATTCGTGAGACTGGTATTGATATTGGCGCGGAAGGGGCTGGCGCTGTTGCCGGTGCGATTGGCAATATCCAAAACAGCCGAGAGACGGTCGCCATAATTTGCCGGAAAACCGCCGGCCAGCATTTTGACATCGGTCACCGTTTCGGGATTGAACATGCTGACGAGTCCGAACAAGCGATAGGGATCGTAGACGCTCACCCCGTCCATCAGTACCAGGTTTTGGTCGGGCCGGCCGCCGCGAATATACAGGCGTGCATTGAAATCGCTGCGGGCGAGAACGCCCGGAATGGTTTGCAGCGCGCGAAACACGTCTTCTCCGCCGCCGGCGAGGTTTTTGGCGCGGCGCGGTGAAAGCTCGTGCAAGCCGGTGCTGAGAATTTCCTGCCGGCTTTTTTGGCGCAGTGCTTCAACCGTGACCTCGGACATTTCGATGAGGGCCGGTGTCAGTAAAATCTCGACACGGCGGCGCTCGCCGGCAGAAATTTTGACTTTGCTTATTTCAAGCGCTTTGTAGCCGATCAGCGTCGCACGCAATTTATATTGTCCCGGCGCCAAGCCGGCGATTTCAAAATACCCCGTTGAATCTGTGATGGTACCAAGCGGAGTGTCAGCCAAAAAAACATTCACACCGGCCAGCGGTTGGTGGGTTTGCTGATCATAAACGCGACCGGCGAGTTTGGCAACGCCTTGCGAAAAAATTGTAGTGGAAAAAAAGTTTGTTGCGGCAAAAACAAAAACGGTAAAGCGCAAGATACGCATTATATTTCAAAATTTTAAACAAACGTCAGCGGCAACCAAGCGGAGCGCAGCGGAGATCCCGCCCGGCGGAACAGCTAATTCAAAAAGTTCCACCAAAATCCCCAACGCAAATAGCGGCCCACTTCCGGAACACCGTAGCGCCAATCGAATTGCCGGTTCAAAATATTTTCCCACGAAAACAAAAATGCGCCATCGCCATGACGCAGGCGAATTTGAAAATCCAGCACGGCGGCGGCAGGCAGCTCGTGATCCAATAACCTGACGGCTGTTGCAGCAAAGCTGGGCGAATAACGTTTGCCCAGCCAGCGTCCGGCGAGGCGCGGCAGAACTTCGAGATCGCCGTCGAAAAAACTTTTCTGCGTTTCGAGATACACGCGGCTGTAGCCTTCCGGTTGATGCCAGAACCAAAAATCTTTTGGCAAGCCGTTCAGCGCTTGAGTAGCAAGCACGCCACAATGCCAACGCGGCGCCAATTGCCATTTCAGATTGAACTGTGTTGCAAGTACAAATTCGTTTTGCTTCCTGTTGGCCAGCATTCCTGAATTGTTGGCCATGTTGCTTCGATAAATCAGGCCATGGCGCCACAGACTGCCGTTCAAGCGGATTTGTAAATCAAAATTCTGGCGCTGCCACTGCAGGCCGATTTCGCCGCGTTGCAAATTTGCCGCGCGCAAATCAGCATTTTTCGCCAGATACGGCAAAGCATTGCCGCGTTCGCCCAATGCCGGCGCGATTTTCCACATACCGGCTTCCAGCCACCACGTTAGCGTTTGCTGGCGTTGCATCAAAAATTTTGCCTGCAGGCTCGCTTCATAAGGCCAATCTTTTTTGTAGCGCGAATACCCGCGCCATTGCAACCAAGCCCGCTGATTCAAGCGTCGGCTGAGGGTTGCAGCAAGCTCTTGCGCAAAGCGGGTTCGATCCGTTATACTCGTGCTCTTGATGGCTTCCACGCCCGTCCCGCTGTGCAGGTTGACCGCCCACGCGGCTGTTTGTTTTTCCCAATTCAATTCTATGCCGCCATCGCGGAGACGATGCCGATTGCGCCGGTCAGGATCATTTAATTCTTCTTTGACTTGCCAAAAAAAACTGCGCACTTGCAGGCCGCCAGCCGAAGATAATTCGATGGCGTGATAGAGACGTTCTTCTTTATGTAAAGCGTTCGTCAGCCCCGGCCATTCTTCCGGAAAAAACGGCACGCTGGCGCCGGCTTCATGGCGCGAATTAAGATGGCGATAACGCAGCTTCCAGTGCGGATTCAAAAAATAGTCGAGCTGCAGATTCGCTTTGTGACCTTCGTAAGGTTGATTGACGAAGCGAGGACTGCGTTGTTGGCGTTCATCAAGTTGATAAATTAGATGGCCGTCGGAATTGCTAAAGGCGCTATTCAAGTAAGCCGCGAGGCGTTTGCCCAACGCGCGCCCGAAGCGAAACCGGACGGCATCGGCGCCCACCGGGCCTTTGGCATATTCAAGCCGTGAGAACGGCACATTGAAATTCAATGAATCACTCGTCACTTGCACGCCTTCGGGAGATATTGCCGTCAAGGTCTCGCGCGGCAATAGCGCGCCGGCGTGCAAAAGTTGTACATGGGCATCCGGCAAGCTTGTTAGATCTGCCGTGCCATAAATGCCCGGAATCCAGCGGATGTCATCCACCACGATAGCGACGGCGCGCGGCGGCAAATCACCACTCGCCCAGTAACGCGGCTGGCCGACTTCACCGGTGAGCAGTGGAACCATCGGCACGGTTTGCGCGGCAAGATGAATGAAATCTTGAAACAGATGCGTCGAAGTTGCCGCCGTGTCCAGATCAAAACCAATGCTCGGCGTGGCAAACCGGGGCAAGATAAAAGTAGTACTGTGGCTTTCGGGCGAAACGAAACGATGCGTGCTATCCGTCAGCGCTGATTGTGCCGAATCTGCGACACTCCGGTGCAATGAATTCGGCCGCGATTTTTGCGGGGGTTGATGAACTTGCGCCATCACCAGCCACGGCAGCAAGAAATAAGCAAACGCAGCGCAGTTGAACCAGCGCTTTGCCGCGAACGAGCGACGAGAGAATTGGGGCGACGCCGGCGTGATGGCGCGGCCCGTGTCTTGCTGATTAGGCTTGCGCACCATGCTCACGCTTTTCTTTCGGCTGGAAAATTCACGGACGGCTGCAACTTCGCTTGCGGGGCGTTGGGCAGGAAGTTTTGTAGAACGGCCAACTTGTGCAAGTGTCGCAAAAGAATTGGCAACAACACGGCGAAGATCATGCCGTTGGAGATTTGATGGGCAATGTAAAAATAAAGTCCTAACGTTATTGCCGTTATAAAACCGGCGAAACCGGTTCCGACAAATAAGGTAAAACTCAGCGTGGTGAGCAAATCAAAAATAAAGGTGAGAAAGAAGCCGGTGAAACCCAACAACCAGATCGGCGGCTGGCGCTGGCGAAAAAATTTTTGCATGACGCCGCCGGCAGCGCCGGTGAGCGCCATGCTGCTGATTTGCGCAAGCAGCAGGGGCGGCGCCGCCATGCCATAAGGATTAAAAAACGAATAAAGGAACTCCGCCACGGCGCCAATGAACGCGCCGCGTTTGCTGCCCAGCAACATGCCGCTGAGAAAAATAATGGCGGTGACGAGCTCGATATTCGGAAATTGCGCCAGAAAAAAACCGCCGGCCACCGCGAGCGCAATGAAAATAGCCATGAGAATGATTTCGCGATGATGCATCGTTGCTTTGTTGCTGGGCGTTGGTTTCTACTTGCTCGTAGCTGATCGCTAAAAAAGAGCAACCGGCTACCCAAAACCAGTGACCAGATTAAAAACTTTCTTCTAAATTGGGGAATTGATTGGTTTTCACGTCGCGGACATATTGTCCGGCGGCTTCACGAATCGTTTGGCCAAGCTCGGCATAACGGCGCGCGAATTTCAGTTTAAATTTTTCGAACAAGCCGAGCATGTCGTGCGTGACCAACACCTGGCCGTCACAATCCGGCCCGGCGCCAATGCCGATTGTCGGAACGTTGAGGGCGGTGGTCACCTCGTGAGCGAGGGTGGCCGGAATTTTTTCCAACACGAGTGCAAAGACGCCGGCGTCTTGCAATCGCCGCGCGTCATCCAAAAGCTTTTTGGCGGCTTCCTCGTTTGCGGCTTGCAACGCATACCCGCCCAGCGCATTCACCGATTGCGGGGTGAGGCCGAGATGTCCCATCACCGGAATGCCGGCTTCGACCATACGGTGAATCGTTCCGGCGGTGGCCGCGCCGCCTTCGATTTTCACGGCTTCGGCCCCTGCTTCTTTGAGCAAACGTCCGGCATTGCGCACGGCTTCTTCCGGCGATATTTGATAGGATAAAAACGGCATGTCGGCCACGAGCAACGCGCGTTTCACGCCGCGGCACACGGCGCGTGTGTGATAAATGATCTCGTCGAGCGTGATGGGCAGCGTCGTATCATAACCGGAGAACACCATGGCGCTGGAATCGCCAACGAGGATGATTTCTACGCCGGCCTCGTCGAGAATTTTGCCGAAGAGAAAATCATACGCCGTGAGCATGGCAATTTTCTCGCCGCGCCGCTTCATGGCCATAATGGCGGGAACGGTGATTTTGGGGCGTTCGAGAGTAGCGCTCATGAGTTTAGTTCACGCTCGGCGATGGTCATCCCTCAAATTAAGTGTTGACAATCCGCTCGATCACCCCGCCGCCGACCACGACCTCACCGTCATAAAACACCGCGGATTGACCGGGGGTGATGGCGCGCTGCGGCGCGTCGAAATGCACACGCACGCGATGCGGCTCCGCTTCCAACAAAACCGCCGGCGCGCCATTGTCGCGATAACGAATTTTACAGGAAACGGCGGTGTCATTGGCTGGGCAAAATTGCGATCCCCAATTGACGGAGCTAACGATAAAATCACTTTGCCGCAGATCTTCATCATCACCAACCACAATCGTGTTCTCCGCGGGATTGATGGCGGAAATAAAAATTGGCCGGCCCAAAGCGAGACCAAGTCCCTTGCGCTGACCGATGGTATAAAAAGGAAAGCCCGCGTGGGTGCCGAGTTGCTTGCCCGCAACATCGACAAAATTTCCTGCGCCGATTTCCGCGACTGCTTCCGGCGCCCGCTCGCGGAGATAACGCCGATAGTCGTTGTCGGGAATGAAACAAATTTCCTGGCTTTCCTTTTTCTCCGCCGTTTTCAAGCCGAGACCCCGCGCCAGCTCCCGCACTTCCGGCTTGGTCAATTCACCGAGCGGAAAAATCGTGCGCGCCAGCGCTTCCTGGCGCACGCCCCACAGCGCATAGCTCTGATCTTTTTGACGATCAACCGCGCGCCAGAGTTCCCAGCGGTTGGTGGTGGAATTCAAATAGGTGCGCGCATAGTGTCCGGTGGCCATAAAGCTGCCGCCGATATCCTGCGTCTGCTGCAACAGCGCGCCCCACTTGATGAAAGTGTTGCACCGCACGCAAGGGTTGGGCGTGCGGCCGACAAAATACTCCTCGATGAAATTTTGCTGCACACTGCGTTCAAAAATTTCGCGAAAGTCGGAGACATAATGCGGCACGCCGAGTTTGTGGCAAACGGCGCGCGCGTCGGCCATGGTGTCGATCGAGCAGCAGCCGCTTTCAAGATTAACATTGCCACCGCTGGCATGATAATCCCACAAGTTCAACGTGATGCCGACGACGCGGTAGCCGTGCTCGTGGAGCAATGCCGCCGCGACGGAACTATCGACGCCGCCGCTCATGGCCACGACGACAGTTTCGCCGGCGCCGGGCGCGATGTTGGTTTTATTGAGGAGTTCAGTGTCTCGGTGCATTATTTTATTGCAAAAAACGTTGTTGATTTTTTTATCAACAGATTCAGACCCTCGGCAAAAAAGTGCCGTTCGGTTTAATCTAATTGGTGGAATTATTCGGCCGTGGCGAGCGCTGCAAAATTTTAGCAAGCGCCTGCAACGTGGTTTCCACTTCCGCGGGCGTGGTGTATTTCCCGAAACTGAAACGCAGCGCGGACACGGCGCGTTCGCGCGGCAATTTCATCGCGCGCAACACGTGACTGATTTCTACGCTGCCGGCGCTGCACGCCGAGCCGTTGCTCACGGCGATGCCTTGCAAATCCAGGCTCATCAGCAAGGCGGTGCTTTCGAAGCCCGGAAAAGAAAGATTCAACACTGACGGCAAACGCGCGGCGGGGTTGCCATTCAGGGTGGCCTGAGGAAAAATTTCTTGCACGTGTTTCCAAAAATCATTCGCCAGCCTTTGCAGCCGCGCGGTTTCCGCGACACGCTGGCCCAGTATCAATTCCGCCGCTTTTCCCAAGCCCACAATGCCGGCAACATTTTCGGTGCCGGCGCGGCGCTCGCGCTCTTGATGGCCGCCAAAAAGGATTGGCTGCAATTTCACCCCACGCCGCACAAACAAGGCGCCCATGCCTTTCGGGCCATAGATTTTGTGGCCGGACAACGAGAGCAACGATACTGGGAGTTGGCGCACATCGATGGGTAATTTGCCAAAAGCCTGGACCGCGTCGGTATGAAAAAGAATTTTACGCTCCGCCGCGAGTCGTGCAATTTCTGCAATCGGATTGATTGTACCGACTTCATTATTTGCAAACATAATGGAAATCAAGGCGGTGTCGGGGCGAAGCGCCGCGGCAACGGCGTTGACCGAAATCATGCCGGTGGCATCCGGTTCGACATACGTTACTTGCCACCCGCTTTTCTCCAACTCGCGACAGGGATTGAGCACGCAAGGATGTTCGACGCGGCTGGTGACCAGATGACGCGGCTCTGAAAACGTAGGCGCTAGACCGAGAATGGCTATATTACTCGCTTCCGTGCCGCCGCTCGTGAAGACGATTTCCTGCGGTTCGGCCCCGAGCGCAACGGCCAATTTTTCCCGCGCTGCTTCAATGGCGACTTTGGCTTCGCGTCCAAAGCCGTGAATACTCGAAGCGTTGCCGAAATACTCGGTCAAAAACGGTTGCATGGCTTCCAACACTTCCGGCGCCAGCGGCGTGGTGGCGCTATAATCAAGATAAATGCGATTCATGATGGTCTGTTTACGGGTTGCTGGCCGCTTGTCGCGGGGTGAACTAAGCGCTGAGGCAGCAACAAGCAAGCAATTTTAATATACGACCGCATGGCTACTTTATCAAGAAATTTTTCCAGGCTAACGCATGCCGCATAAAACGTGTTGTTAAACAAATATACACAATGTGTGTAGGTTGATTGCACATTTCACAGAGCAAAATTAAATTTTGTGGCTAAGAGGTGCTGGTCCGAACTTTGCAAGATTTTTAGTCACCTCTCGCGCTGGCCCTATGACAATCAGTTCGGTTTGGCAGAAATCGAGCGATCATAGGGCCTTCTTATTTGCTGCTTGACTTCTCCCCGCAATTTTGTTATCTTACGCATCACATTTGGAACTAACTTCTGTGGAGAGTTGAATGGCAAAACTATCCATTCTTGAACAAAAGCAAATCGCGGCGGCGGCGGCGGCCGAATTTGTCGAGAACAGGATGATCGTCGGGCTTGGGTCAGGCAGCACGAGTGAGTTCGCAGTTCGCTTGTTGGCGGAAAAAGTGAAAGCCGGATTGAAAATTGTCGGCGTCCCCAGTTCCATCACCACTGAGAAACTGGCGCGGCGATTAAAAATTCCGCTGGTCAGCGATTTCGGCGTCATCACCAAAATCGATTTGACGATCGACGGCGCCGACGAAGTCGATCCGCAGCTCAATCTCATTAAGGGCGGCGGCGGCGCGCTCACGCGGGAAAAAATCGTCACCAGCCGCAGCGAGCGTGTGATCATTATTGTCGATGAAAAAAAATTGGTCAAGAAACTCGGCAAATTTGCGGTGCCGGTGGAAATTTTGCCGTTTGGCTGGCGTTCAACGATGGAGCTTTTGCGCAGTTTCGGGGCGCGCACGAAGTTGCGCGAGCAGGCAAAAACAGCGCCCTTTCGAACTGATAATGGCAATTATATCGTCGATTGTGCTTTTGGCAAAATTAAAAATCCGCCGTTGTTGGCGCAACAGTTAAAAAGCATCATCGGCGTCGTTGAAACCGGGCTTTTTATCAGCCGCGCCGATTTGGTTCTCGTCGGCCGCAACACCGGCCGGGTTGAGGAAAAATGGTCGGCGTGATACAAGTTTGATTTTGTCGTGGAAATTTAGAAGAATGGAAAACCTGCTGCACGATTTTCCCGTGGTCGTGGAATTCCCTGTTGCCTGGGGCGAGATGGATGCTTTGGGGCACGTCAATAATGTCGTTTATTTTCGCTATTTCGAAAGCGCGCGTGTCGCTTATCTGACGCAAATCAATTTTATCGATCCGGCAGCGAATAATGGCATCGGTTCGATACTTGCTTCGACGCAGTGTGATTTCCGCAAAGCCCTGACCTATCCGGACACCGTTATGATTGGCGCGCGTGTTACCGAAATCAGCGACGCGCGTTTTACGATGGAATATCGTGCGGTCAGCCAACGTTTGCAAAAAATTGCCGCCGAAGGCAAAGGCGTTATCGTTTCATACAATTACCGCGAGAAACGCAAAGAAAACTTGCCGGCGGCGATACGAGAAAATATCCAAGCCGTTGAAAGCGGCCGGAATTGAACCGGCGGCAAGCCACTCCAATGCGGCGTCGCGAAAAGTATACGCCACGGCGTGAGCGTAAAGTCGCGTGACTACTGTGGGCAACGGAAGAGCATTCGAATCGTCGCATTGCGCTATTTTGCAAAAAACTGAAGTATAAAGCGTAAAGCAATACCGTTTTTTTGCGTTTACATCCCCGTTTTACTTCATTCCCAATAAGTAATCCCCAATCACATAAGTCGCCTCTTCCCAGGCTTTATTCGGCGATGGCCAATTGCGATCCTGGGCGCGGCGCAAGTAAATGAGTTGCGCCAAATGATAAAGATAATGCTGCGCGATATGAATCACCGCGACGCCGAGTTTCTCTTTGTCCTTGCCATCGAGAGAAGTCCGGTCCACCAACAGGTCAGCATCGCCGGCACAAATCTCCACGACGCCGGCAATTTGATGCTGAATTTTTTGCATGTTGGCGATAAGCTCGTCGCGCTCGCCGGATTTGGCATCGGCCACCACCGGCTCGACGCCAAGCCGTTTCAAATACCACGCGTCGACGCGCAGCAGATGGCGACAGATCTCACCGATACTGCGCGACTCACCCGCCGCTTTCCAGCCCAATTGCTCGGGTGAGATGCCGTCCAAGACGGCGAACAACGGTTTGCGGCAAGCTGCAAAAACTTCCAAGGTCATAAAAATTTTTTGGCGATTCATGTGATCTCCTAAAAATCAAACACCGATGCGTAAGCGATTATTCGGATAAATTGTAAAATGGTCTTGCAGATAATTATTCGAGAAACCCCGCCTGCTGCAAAATCAAGCGGATTTCATCACGCACTTTTTCATTAACCGGCAACAACGGCGGGCGCGGCTCGCCGCCGAAGTAACCCAGCTCATCGAGCGCCGCTTTCAATCCCGGCACCCCAAAACGGCTCGTGACCGCGCGGCCGACGGGCGCCATGCGATTGGCCAGCGCTTGCGCGACATCCCATTTCTCGTCTTCTACCGCATTGAAAAGCTCAACGCATGCGCGCGGCGCCACATTCGCCAGCGCCAAAATGGCTCCGCGCAAGCCATGCGCCAATCCGCCCAGCAGTACGGCATCGGTGCCAATCAAAAGCTGGAAATGCGACGGCACCTTTTCGCGCAGCTCGACTAATTGCCCCAGATTGCCGCTGCTGTCTTTCATGCCGATGATATTCGGATGCTGCGCGAGCGCCGCGACGAGATCAACAGCGAGATTGAGGCCGGTCGCTTTGGGCACATTATAAAGGACAAGCGGAATCGGCGAAGCTTCCGCCAAGGTTTCAAAATGGCGGCGCAATGCTTCCGGCGCGAGCAGATCGCGATAGTAACTTGGCGGAACGATCAAGGCGGCATCCGCGCCGAGATCGGCCAGACGATAAGTCAAAACCGCCGTGGCCTCCGTGGCTTCGAGACCGCTGCCGGCGAGCAGGATTTTTCCGGCGGGAACGGCTTGCCGCGCAACGCGCACCAATTCGAGTTTTTCCGCTTCGGAGAGCAGTGGCGCTTCGCCATTCGAGCCGAGAATGACATAGCCCGAAAGGCCGGTGTCGTTCCATTTGGCCAGATTCTCTTCGAGCCGGCGCGGCGCGCAATGGCCGTTTTCAAACGGCGTTGGGATCGGCGGGAAAATGCCTTGCAAGTCAAGTTTCATAACGAATACGTTGTCATAAAAATTTGCAGCCGTGGTTTGATCTGCCATAAAATACGCCAACAAAACCACGGCTGCAAGGAAAAAATATGCGTGGGCGTAATAACCGATACTGCCCGGGCGCTTTAACTTTAGAAATACAGAACAAGCGCCCGGGCAGTTATTAATTATTAATTTCACTTGCGTGATTTGTGTGATTACATCGTACCGGCCAATCTTCCCAGAGTCGCCAGCGCCTGCTCCAATTCGGCTGACCACGGATGGCCGCAACTGAGACGGATGAAATTGGGATAGCGTTGTTTGGCGGAAAAGAGCGGTCCGGGCGCGATACTGATTTTTTCCGCGAGGGCTTTGCGATACAACGCCAGCGCGTTGACTGACTTGGGCAATTCCACCCACAACAAGAAACCTCCCAGCGGCCGCGTCACCTTCGTGCCTTCCGGAAAATATTTGCAAATCGCCCGGGTGGTGAGCTGGACTTGCAAGGCATAGGCTTTGCGAATGCGGCGCAGATAATGATCGTAACCGCCGTTGCGGAGCATCTCGGCAATTGCCAGTTCCAGCAATGGCGCGGTCGACATGGTGTTGGTGACTTTTAAACGCTCGACTTGCGTTTTAAATCTTCCCGGCGCCGTCCAGCCAATGCGATAACCCGCTGAAAGTGTTTTTGAAAATGATGCACACAGCAGCACCAAGCCATTTTTATCGAATGTTTTCACCGGTTGCGGGCGATCCGCGCCGTGATAAAGATCGCCGTAAATGTCATCTTCAATCATGGGAATCTCGTAGCGCGCCAAAATCCTGAGCAGTTCTTTCTTGTTTTCTTCCGGCATGCAGCAGCCGAGCGGGTTTTGAAAATTCGGCATGAGCAGGCACGCTTTCACCATGCGTTTCCTGATCGCGGTTTCCAACGCTTCCAGGCTGACGCCGGTTTTGGGATCCGTCGCGATCTCCAGCGCTTTCATTTTCAGGCTTTCGATAATTTGCAGAATGCCGAAATAAGTCGGCGACTCCACGGCAATCGTATCGCCCGGCTCGGCCACCGCCCGCAAACATAAATTCAAAGCTTCCGTACAACCAAAGGTCGTGATGATGTCGTTCTCGGCAATGTGATGGCCCCAATCCAAAGCGCGGCGCGAGATTTGATGGCGAAGCGGCTGATTGCCCAGCGCCGATTGATACGTCACGCCGGCATAATTCGTGCGCCGCAAAATGGCGCCGAGTGCGCGATTGAGCTTGCGGCTCGGCAACAAGTCCAGGCTCGGACACGCCGCGCCAAACGGCACGATATCCGGGTTCTCAATCGCTTCATGAATTCGGATCACCAAATCCGGGACATTCACCCGCGCGGCCGCCAGCGGCGGATGCGAGATCGCCGGCTCCGGAGGCAGCTCACGCGAGCGCAGCCGGACATAATAACCCGATTGCGGCCGCGCCTCGATCACGCCGTGATCTTCCAGCAGCGCGTACGCTTGCATGACAGTCGAAATGCTGACCCCGTTTTGCGCGCTGAAACGCCGCACCGACGGAATGCGTTCACCCGGCCGGAGCGTTCCTTGTTCGATTAACCCCTGAATTTGATGTGCCACTTGTTCGTATAAGTGTTGCTCGGCGTTTGCTATTTTGTTGAGCATAACCATAAACTCCAGTACAACGTTTCCCGAATGCAAAAGTCAATTTGGTGTTAAACAATACAGTTTGATATAATATAAACTGTTCTGGTCACAATTGCAAGTCACTGCATCTGTTCTGTAAAAATTTATTTTACTATATTTCAAAATATTTTTAACCCTATCGACGCAGTTTCCTAAAAATTTTTGGAGAAAGGCTATGGCAGAGCAAGATTTGCGTTATCCCCTCGGAAAATTTGACATGCCAGGGGAAGTCACTGACGCGCAACGTCCCACCCTGATTCAACAAATCGCCGATACTCCCGCCAACTTGCGTGCTGCGGTCAAAGGCTTGAATGAGCAACAACTCGACACGCCGTATCGTCCCGGTGGCTGGACAGTGCGGCAGGTGGTGCATCATCTGCCCGACAGCCACATGAATTCCTACATCCGTTTCAAACTGGCGGTGACCGAACAGCATCCGACGATCAAATCTTATGAAGAGCAGCTCTGGGCCGAGCTTTGGGATGGTAAAAGCGGGCCCATTGAAACCTCGCTGCAATTGTTGGAGGCTTTGCACCAACGCTGGGTCATGTTTTTAAAATCGCTCCAACCGGCCGATTTTAGCCGCACACTGCTGCATCCGGCAAACGGCGTGATGACGCTTGACACGGTCTTGCGGCTTTACGCTTGGCATGGCCGCCACCACGTCGCGCATATTACCTCTTTGCGCGAACGCATGGGCTGGTAATGTTTTGTGTAAAACAACTTTTGGCCTAAAAGCGCAACATGAATGTTGCGCCACCTCACTTCAGGAAAGGATGGAATGCAATATTTATGAACGGAGTCGTTTTTGCATGGTTGGCTTTGTGCATGATCTGGGGTTCTACCTGGCTTTTCATCAAGCTGGGCTTGCGTGATTTACCGCCCTTCACTTTCGTGGGCCTTCGCTTTTTGCTGGCCTCAAGTATTCTCGGCCTTGTCATTTATTTTCGCAAAATTCCGTTGCCCAAAGATCGCCGCGATTGGCGGTTCATGGCGTGGACGGGTTTCTTGTGCTTTACGGTAAACTATGGCCTCGTGTTTTGGGGCGAGCAATATATTTCCTCCGGCCTCGCGGCTCTGCTCAATGCCACGATGCCGTTCTTTGGCATGCTCATCGCGCATCATTTTCTTCCCACTGAACGGATTACACCAGTCAAGATCGGCGGCGTCGTGCTCGGCACTGCCGGCGTCGGTTTGATTTTTTCCAATCAGCTCCGCTTGCAGGGAACTCTGGCCTTGCTCGCCAGCAGTGGCATTGTGGTGGGGGCTTTGGCGGCAGCGTATGCGAACGTCCTCGTCAAGCTGCGCGGCAAACATCTCAATCCGACGGTTCTTTCCGCCGGACAAATGCTCTTTGGCTTCCCGCCATTGTTGCTCACTGGCATGCTCACGGAAGGCAATCCATTGCATTTGAATTGGACACCGCTGGCAATCGGCGCCTTAGTCTATCTCACGATTCTGGGCTCGTGTGTGGCTTTTATGCTGTACTTTTGGATGCTGCAACGAATTCAAGTGACCAATGCGCTGCTCCTGCTTTTGGTGATGCCCCTCATTGCCGTCACCTTGGGCAAGCTCGTCAACGGCGAAGAATTGACTTGGCGAATATTGGTTGGCGGCGCATGCATCATTGCCGGTGTTGCCGCCACGATCTTTCGGCAGAATGTTTCATTAAAACTAAAGGCGCGGCAAAAGACCACGACGGAGGCGATGCATGCCTCATAAATCTTTGCAGTTCAGACCGCCGCGTTGGCGTTTGGTAACCGCTTTTGCCGCCGTTTATCTCATTTGGGGCTCAACTTATCTGGCCATTCGCATCGCCATTGAAACGATTCCGCCGTTTTTGATGGCGGGCATCCGCTTTCTCATTGCCGGCGCCATTTTGTATGTGTGGGCGCGTTGGCGTGGAACGCCGCCGCCACGGCGCGCGCATTGGCTTGCCGCTGCCATCGTCGGCGGCTTGCTGCTGGTCGGCGGCAACGGCGGCGTGGTGTGGGCGGAACAGCGCGTGCCTTCCGGATTGACCGCTTTGTTGATCGCCACGGTGCCGTTGTGGATGGCGTTGCTGAATTGGCTGCGGCCCGGCGGCGTGAAACCGGACAACGGCGTGATCGCCGGTTTGGCGTTGGGGTTTATTGGCATCATGTTGTTAGTCGGTCCCGGCGAATTGGCCGGCGGGCATCATGTTGATTCATTGGGTGCGGCCGTGCTCATCGTGGCCTCGCTTTCATGGGCCGCCGGCTCGCTTTATTCTCGCCGCGCCCAACTTCCCGCTTCGCCTTTGTTGACAACGGGAATGGAAATGCTAACCGGCGGCGCGTTGTTGCTCATCGCCGGCTCCCTTGCCGGTGAGTGGACGCGATTCGAACTGAGCGCGTTGTCGGTACGCTCCTCACTGGCGTTGACGTATTTAATTGTTTTTGGCGCCTTGATTGGCTTTACAGCTTACATTTGGCTGCTGCGCGTGAGCACACCAGCGCGCGCTTCGACGTATGCGTACGTCAATCCCGTCGTCGCCATTTTTCTGGGCTGGGCGCTCGCCAGCGAACCGCTCACCGCGCGCACGTTGCTCGCCGCGGCGATAATTGTCGCCGCCGTCGTCGTCATCACCACACAACGTGCGCAGAGTGTGAAAGAAAAAGAACACGCTCAAGATGAACGTCGCCGGCTGACAACATCTCGCGCCGTTTCCGAAATTGTGGAGTGATACTGCAATGGATTTTGACATCAGCGTCAAGCTCGCCATTTATCACGCCATAGCCGATACCGGCAAAGCGCCGACCATCGCGCAAGTTGCCGCCAAGCTTGGCCGCCCAACGGTTGCTATTCGCGAGGCGTTTCAGCGGCTCTTTGCTAAACGTTTGCTTGCGCTGGAGCCGGAGACGTTTGAGATTCGCATGGCGCCGCCTTTCTCCGCCGTGCCGACGCCGTTCGCCGTGAGCGCCGCGGGAAAATCGTATTTTGCCAATTGCGTCTGGGACGCTTACGGCATAGCCGCAGCGCTGCATCAGGATGTCGACGTTTCCACAAGCTGCGGTTGTTGCGGTGAGCCGATGACGCTGGCGGTGCGTGCCGGCACACCAGTGCCGACTCCTGGCATCGCCCATTTTGCCGTGCCGGCGTCGCACTGGTGGGATGATATCGTCTACACGTGAAGCACCATGCTTCTCTTCCGGTCGGAAGAACATGTCGAACGCTGGTGTAAAACTCACAACCTGCCGCGCCGCCCGCTGGTCTCGCTCGAGCAGCTTTGGCAATTAGCCGTGATTTGGTACGCGAATCGTTTGACGGAAGAATCGCGGCGTCCCGGCCCCGATGAGATGGGAGAGATTTTCGACAAGCTTGGGCTGCGCGGCACGTTTTGGCAAGTGCGCCGTTGAATTCTAAGGAAAACCCAT
The DNA here is from genome assembly GCA_022072515.1 of bacterium. Classification (GTDB taxonomy): domain Bacteria; phylum Zhuqueibacterota; class Zhuqueibacteria; order Zhuqueibacterales; family Zhuqueibacteraceae; genus Zhuqueibacter. The sequence goes on along the minus strand of JAJVHT010000076.1, from coordinate 13,517 downwards.
GACACAAAACCCAAGAAATGTCGCCATTTTTATTTTCGATGAAGTTGAAGTGCTGGATTTCTGCGGTCCGTTTGAGATTTTCTCAGTGACCGGCAAACGCGATGGTTTGAATCCATTCAATGTTTACACGGTCGCCCAGGAGAAGCGCCCCATCCTCGCGCGCAACGAGCTGAGCATCAATCCGCGTTACGCCTTTGCCGATTGCCCGGCGCCAGATATTCTTCTCATTCCCGGCGGTTTCGGTACCCGCCGCGAAATGAATAACGCTGTCGTGCTCGATTGGATTAAACGGCTTTCACCCGGCACGGAACTTTTGCTTTCCGTTTGCACCGGTGCGTTGATTTTAGCCAAAGCCGGTTTACTCGACGGTTTGGCGGCGACCACGCATTATGGCGCGCTCACTTTGTTGCAGGAGCTTGCGCCCAAAACCAGGATTGAAGCGGAGAAACGTTTTATCGACAATGGCAAAATTCTGTTGTCTGCCGGCGTTTCTGCGGGAATCGATATGTCGCTGTACGTCGTCGCCAAATTGTTGGGAAAAGAGCAGGCTTGGGAAACTGCAAAATATATCGAGTATGACTGGCGACCGGAGGAAAATAAATGAACGATATTGAGCTGGTTGTGTTCGATCTTGCCGGAACAACCATTGCGGACGCCGGCGAAGTGCCGGAAGCTTTCACGGTGGCGCTGCAAGCGCACGGCCTTCACGTCACAAATGAAAATTTGCAAGCAGTTCGTGGCGCTTCCAAGCGCGAGGCCATCCGGCATTTTGTGGAAAGCCAATTCCCCGGAGACGCCGCGAACCTCATCGCGCGCACTGAAAAGATTTTTACCGCGTTTCGCCAACACTTGGCGGCGATTTATACTAGTCGAGGCGTTAAAGAAATCCCCGGCACGACCGATACCTTCGCCTGGCTTCGCCGCCATCGAGTTAAGATTGCGTTGAACACTGGCTTCGATCGCGAACTGACGCAGTTGATCCTGCAATTTGTACAATGGGATAAGGACTTCGTGCAAACGGTGATTTGTGGTGATGAGGTCGCGCAAGGACGTCCGGCGCCTTATTTAATTTTTCATGCCATGGAAGCCGCCGGCGTCATCGATGTTTCGCGCGTGGCCAATATCGGAGATACGGCGCTTGATCTCCAGGCCGGGCGCCATGCCGGCGTGCGCTGGAATATCGGTGTGCTCTCGGGCGCGCATCGGCAGGAACAATTGGAAAAAATTCAACCCACGCATTTGCTGCCGAGCGTTGCGGCAGTGCCGGCGCTGTGGAAAAATCAATCATGAAGACATGGCAAAAAGAGAGTTTAAAATGAAATCTTATTATCTGCGTCTCTTTCAACACGCGAAATGGGCGAACCGCCGGGTGTTAACCCTGTTGCAAAGTCTCAGCGCCCCGCCGGAAAAAGCGCGGCGCGTGTTCGCGCATCTGCTTGCCGCCGAGCAAGTTTGGTTGACGCGCCTGCGCGGCGAAGACAGTTCTCATCTCGAAATCTGGCCGGATTATTCACTGGAAAAATGTGCGGCGCAAGTGGAAGCAAACGCCGCCGGTTATCGGCGCTATCTCGAAGCTTTAACGGACGACACGTTGAATGCCACGATCACGTATCGCAATAGCAAAGGTGTGGAATTCAGCAATTCGGCGGCTGATACACTCACGCATGTTGGTTTGCACGGTTCACATCATCGCGGCCAAATCGCGCAAACGATTCGCAACGCCGGGTTTGAGCCGGTCAGTGTCGATTTCATTATTTTTGTTCGTGAAGGATTGTAGTTGATGCTTGAATCAAAAGTTGCCATCATCAGCACATTTTTTCAATAAACGAGGGTGAAATTTATGGAAAACCATTCCACCGAGGAAACGCTCGATCCCCAGGATTGGCGCGCCATGCGGGCGCTGGGCCATCGCATGGTCGATGACATGATGAATTATTTGCAAACGATTCGCGAACAGCCCGCCTGGCGCCCGCTGCCGCCAGTGGTGAAAGAGAACTTGAAGCAACCGTTGCCGCTTACCCCGCAAGGCGATGAAAAAGCCTATCAGGATTTTCTGGAAAACGTGTTGCCCTATCCGCACGGCAATATCCATCCGCGCTACTGGGGTTTTGTGAATGGCACCGGCAGCGCGTTGGGCATGCTGGCGGAAATGCTGGCGGCGACCGTGAACTCCAATGTCGGCGGCGGCGATCACAGCGCCGTTTATGTCGAACAGCAAGTTCTCGCCTGGTGCAAAGAAATGCTCGGCTATGCGCCGGATGCCAGCGGTATTCTCGTCAGCGGCGGCTCGATGGCCAACTTGATGGGGTTGGCGATCGCGCGCAACGCCCTTGCAGAATTTGACGTCCGTAACGATGGTGTGCGCGCCGTTCCCGGCATGATGACGGTTTATTGTTCCAGCGAAGCACACAGCTCGGTGCAAAAAGCGGTCGAGTTGCTAGGCCTGGGCCGCAACGCGCTGCGCAAAATTCCGGTGGATCGCCATCATCGCCTCGAGGTGGCGAGCTTGGAAAAAACGCTTGCCGAAGATCGCCGGGCCGGCCACGTTCCGTTCTGCATCATCGGCAATGCCGGAACCGTCAACACCGGTGCCATTGATCCGCTCGAGGCGCTCGCCGATATTTGCCAACGCGAAAAATTGTGGTTTCATGTCGACGGCGCGTTTGGCGCGCTCGCCGCCCTGGTGCCGGCCATGCGCACTCAACTCGCCGGCATGCAGCGCGGCGATTCGCTGGCGTTCGATTTGCACAAATGGATGTATTTGCCTTATGAAGCCGGCTGCCTGCTCGTCAAAAATAAAGCGGCGCATGAAAAAGCGTTTACGGTTGTGCCGACTTATTTGGCGCCGCATGATCGCGGCCTGATGGCCGGACCGCCATGGTTTGCGAATTATGGCTTACAGCTTTCACGCGGCTTCCGCGCCCTGAAAATCTGGCTGGCCTTCAAATCGCACGGCATCGATAAGTTTCGCCGCTTGATTTATCAAAACATCAGGCAGGCGCGTTATCTCGCGCAACTGGTCGAAGCGAGTCCGGAGCTGGAATTGGCGGCGCCCGTGCCGTTGAATATTGTTTGCTTTCGTTTTATCTCTTCGCAGCTCGATGAAGACCAGACCAATCAATTGAACCGCGAGTTGATGATGGAATTGCACGAACGCGGCATCGCCGTGCCCACTTCGACATTCTTGCACGGCAAATATGTTTTGCGTGTGGCGATTACGAATCATCGCAGCCGCCGCGAAGATTTTGAGGTGTTGGTGCGGGAGTCAATCCGGATCGGAAATGAATTGCTGCAGCGACTGCAATGAAAGAAATATCATGCCGCCTGTTTTAAGAACAACAATCTTTTTAGACACGGAGCCGCGGAGCACGCAGAGGGTCACGGTGAGAAGCGTTTTTCTAAAAAGTATTTTTGACGCCGTGTTTTCTCGGTTTGCTCTGTGACCCCGTGTTGAAAACAGGCTCAAGCGCCACAAGACTTTCAATTTTTGTAACTATTCAGCTATTTCACCGCCCGAGCGTTTATTTTGGAGATTTGTTATATCGCGCCATTTATTTTTGCACAAGATTTGAGCGCCCGGGCGGTACTGAATAGTTACCAATTTTTTACTTTATGTTTGAGAACGTTAACTGCCATGTACCTCCCAAAACTTTACCAAGTGACTGATGAAGCCGTAATCGACAAATTCATTCAGCAAAACAGCTTTGCCACTCTTGTCAGTTGCGATCGACAAACACCGGTGGCGACACATTTGCCATTGGAGCTCGCGCAAGACGCGAGCGGCGCAAAATTTCTCCACGGCCATCTCGCCCGCGCGAACAAGCAATGGCAAACCTTCGATTTCGACACTGAGGTGCTGGCGATTTTTAGCGGCCCCCACACGTACGTTTCCGCGCGTTGGTACAATCATGTCAATGTGCCGACCTGGAACTATATGGTTGTGCATGCGTACGGCAGGCCGCGCCTTGTGACCGACCATGACGAATTGTACGCCATGCTCAAACAACTGGTGGATAGATACGAAGCGCATGCTGTCACCGAGAAACCTTATCGGCTGGACACGCTGCCGCCGGATTACATCGAAAAAGAGATGCGCGGCATTGTCGGCTTCGAGATCAAAGTCAATCGTCTCGAAGCGAAATTTAAATTAAGCCAAAATCGGCACCAACAAGATTATGATCACGTTATCGCCGAGTTGCAGAAAAGCGGCGACAGCAACGCCAGAGCGGTGGCAGGAGCGATGGCGGAACATCGAGATTCTGTTTTTGGCGGTTGAATGTGTGGTCTTTGGGTAATTGCTGTGAATGTGGTTGCGACGCATCATTGTGCATCACCAGAGGCGAACTATGGAAAATTCGAATACTGAAGAAAAAATAGTATTTTTTGATCCGCAAGAGGGACAAGCCGGGATTCGGATTGTGCAGGCTGAAACGGGTGAAGCACTGCAAGCCGCGCGAGTGTTGTTTGAAGAATACGCAGCTTCGTTGGATTTCGATCTCGGCTTTCAAGGCTTTGACGAAGAGCTGAAACTGTTGCCGGCTGATTATGCTTCGCCTGACGGACGTTTGCTGCTGGCGAATTATCATGATCGCGCCGCGGGATGCGTGGCGTTGCGCAAATTAGAAGCAGACATTTGCGAAATGAAACGTTTATACGTCCGGCCGCAATTTCGTAGCTTAAAAATCGGCAGGTTGCTGGCGGATGCTGTCATTACGGAAGCGAAAAAGATCGGTTATGCCTATATGCGTCTGGATACGGTTCCTTCGATGGCACGCGCCCGGGCACTCTACGAAGCACTCGGCTTCAAGAAAATTCATCCGTACCGCTATAATCCCGTCAGTGGCACGGCTTTTATGGAACTGAATTTGCGTAACCCGGATCACCGATCTGGCGCACGCTAATGCACAGGAGATACTCATGCAAAAAGTCAATCTTCAGGAAAAATTCAGCATCTTCACCGAATACTGGAAACCTAAAATCGTCGGTGAATTGAACGGACAACACGTCAAGCTGGCCAAACTCAAGGGTGAATTTATCTGGCATCAACACGAAAATGAAGACGAATTGTTTTTGATTGTAAAAGGAAAGCTCTGCTTGCGTTTGCGCGACCGTGACGTCTGGCTCGAGCAAGGAGAATTTTTTATTGTTCCCAAAGGCGTCGAGCACCAACCCGTTGCGGAGGAGGAAGTTCATCTACTGTTGTTCGAGCCGATCTCAACCCTGAACACGGGCGATCAACGCAATGAAAGAACTGTCGAAAAATTAGAGCGGATTTGAGTCTGAATAACGATGAAACGTATTGCGTTTGTAACCTACGCCAAAGCGCCGAATCTCACGCCGGATGACGCGCTTGCCATCACTCCGCTCAAAGAGCGCGACATTAACGTGACGCCGGCAATTTGGAATGACCCGGCAGTGAATTGGAAACAGTTCGACGCTGTGATCATCCGCTCTTGTTGGGATTATCATCACCAGCCGCGCCAGTTTCGCCAATGGCTCGATCATTTAAAAGCGCAGCAAATTACGCTGTGGAACCCCGCGGAAATCGTGCGCTGGAACATGCACAAAAAATATTTGCAGGATTTGGCCGCCAAAGGCGCGGCGATTCCGCCAACCATTTGGATCGAAGCCGAAACCTCCGCGGATTTATTTTCCCGGTTGAATGAAAACTGTTTTGAGCACGCCGTGATCAAGCCGATGATTTCGGCGACGGCCCACCAAACTTATCGCACCGCGCTGGCAACGGCGCGCGCTGATCAATCGCGGCTGGATGAAATTCTGCGCCACACCGGCGTGATGATTCAGAAATTTGTGGATGAAATAATCACGGCGGGCGAATGGTCACTGATTTTCTTCGCGGGGAAATTCAGCCACGCGGTGTTAAAGCGTCCCCGCGACGGCGATTTTCGCGTGCAAGCCGATTTCGGTGGGACTTATCAGCCGCACTCACCGCCGCCGCAATTCATTGAACAAGCGGCGGCGATTCTGCGTCTGTTTGAGCAGCCGCTCTTGTACGCGCGCGTTGACGGCGTTGACCGCGGCGGCCGCCTGGTGCTTATTGAGCTGGAGTTGATTGAGCCGCAGTTGTTTTTGCAAGTGGAGGCAGCGGCGCCGCAGCGTTTTGCCGAAGCGGTTGCGACAATTTTATAAAATGAAGGAGAATTCCGATGCCCACGCTTTATAAAAGCCTCGCCACCAAACTCATTCACGCCGGCGAGCCGGAGCCGCGCATCAACGGCGCGGTGAGCATGCCGATCTTTCAGTCGGCGATGTTTGAGTACGCCGGTGAAACCAACTATCACGATCTCAAATACATTCGCTTGAACAACACGCCCAATCATCTGGCGGTGCACAAAAAACTCGCGGCGCTGGAAAATGCGGAAGAAGCGCTCGTGGCGGCCAGCGGCATGGCGGCCATCTCCACGGCGCTGCTCACTGTGCTTTCCGCCGGCGATCATCTGCTGGCGCAAAACACGCTTTACGGCGGCACGCATGATTTGCTCACCGCGGATTTTGCGGCGTTCGGCCTCGCGTACGATTTCATTGACGCTGATAATCCGGCGTCGTGGAAGAGCAAATTGCGCCCAAACACCAAAGCGATCTATGTTGAGGCCATGACCAATCCGCTGCTGCAAGTCGCCGATCTCAAAAGCGTGCCGGAATTTGCTAAGGCCCATGGGTTGGTTTCGCTCATTGATAACACGTTTGCGAGCCCCATCAACTTTCGCCCGGCGGAATGGGGCTTCGATTTGTCGCTGCATAGTTGCACGAAGTATTTGAATGGCCATTCCGATCTGGTTGCCGGCGCGATCATCGGTCGCGCAACGCTCATTGAAAAAATTCGCCACAAGCTGAATCATCTCGGCGGCGCGCTCGATCCGCACGCGTGTTTTCTCCTCCATCGCGGTATGAAAACATTGGCGGTGCGCCTGCGGCAGCAAAATGAGAGCGCGTTGCAAATCGCCCAATTTTTGGAAGGGCATCCCGCGATTGCGAAAGTGAATTATCCCGGTCTCGAAAGCCATCCGCGCTACCAACGCGCGCGGGAGTTGTTCGACGGCAGCAGCGGCATGTTGAGTTTTGAAATGAAAGCCGGTCTGCAGGCGGCGGAGCGATTTATGAAAAATACCACGCTGCCGATTATTGCGCCCAGTCTCGGCGGCATTGAAACGCTATTGACGCGCCCGGCGCTCACTTCACATGCCGGGATGTCGCCGCCAGATCGGCGCCGCGTGGGAATCACCGACGGCCTGATCCGGCTGTCGGTCGGCATTGAGGCCACAGCGGATATTATCGATGATTTTGAGCACGCTCTAAAAAGCGTTGCGCCGTGAAGCCACGATGGCAAACAAAATTTTTCTTATTGCATTTGGGCAAAATTTTTTGATAATTATGCCAGCAAATGGCGAAATTGGGGCGTGATTTGATTTAACGAAAGGAACCAAAATGGCGCTACCCAATTATGTGTTTTTCAATGGCCGCATTGTACGATATAACGATGCCAAAGTCGGCGTGTTGACGCACGGCCTCAATTATGGCACCGGGGTTTTTGGCGGCATCCGCGCGTACTGGAATGCCGAGGCGCAGCAGCTTTTTATCTTTCGTCCCCTCGACCATTTCCGCCGCTTTCTCGAATCGACTAAGTTGTTGCGCATGGAGTTTTCTTATGCCGAAGCGGATCTCACCCAGGCGTTGGTCGATTTGCTGCGTACCGAGAATTACAAAACCGATTGTTACATCCGGCCGCTGGCGTTTTATAGCGATGAGATTATCGGCGTGCGGCTGCACGATCTCACGCCGGCGCTGGCGATAGTGGCTCTGCCTTTCGGCAAATACGTGGAAAAGGATGACGGCGCGCATGTGACGGTTTCTTCCTGGCGGCGTGTTGATGATAACATGATACCGGCGCGCGGCAAGATTACCGGCTCGTATATCAACTCCGCCTTTGCGAAAAGCGATGCGCAACGCGCCGGTTTCGACGAAGCGGTTATCTTGAATCTGGACGGCCACATTTGCGAAGGCTCCGCCGAAAATATCTTTTTGATTCGCAATGGCGTGGCCATCACCCCGCCGATTACCGACAATATTCTCGAAGGCATCACCCGCCACACAATGATGACGCTGCTCCGCGAGGAATTGGGTCTGACCGTGGTGGAACGTTCCATTGACCGCAGCGAAATTTATCTCGCGCAAGAGGCGTTTTTCACCGGCACCGGCGTTCAACTGACAGCCATTACCCGCGTGGATTATCGCAAAATCGGTACCGGCCAGATGGGGCCGATTACCACCCAATTGCGCGAGCTGTTCTTCAACGTCGTGCGCGGCAATGTAAAAAAGTATCAGTCGTGGTGTGCGCCGGTTTATAACAACGAACGCCGGCACTGAAAGAAAATGCCGGTAGTGTTTTCTCGCCGCGGCGGAGAACTGCGGTCTGGTTGGGGGAAACCGCATTCGGCTATACTTGTTAAGCGAAAAATTAGAATAAAAATAACAATTCAGCTATTTCACCGCGCGGGCGCGCATTTTATGCGATTGATTCAATCTGGCATGTTTACTTTTGCTCACAGAATTAGGCGCCCGGGCGGTACTGCATAGTCACAAAAGTTTTTGTTGTTAGCATTAACTTTGCCCCGCCAAAACTCACACCAGGTCTCACCCAGTCAGATTCCTTTTTGCACCGCCAAACAAATTCAAGCTGCAACGCGCTTGCTCAATTCATGAAGTGTCCGGATGGACAACTACGTTTTGGGGGTTGCGGCTTTGTAAAATCGATGTGTTTTTTGGAATAGGTTTTGCTTAATTGAAACATTAAAAGAGGAATCTTTTGAGGGTATGGCGCAATTTTATGGAGTTGATTGCAGAAACTTCGCTGCGCCGGCATTCTTTTTTGTTTCATGATATGACAGTGTATCAAAGCTTAGACATGTGATGTAACAGTTTTTAGACAACGGCTTCTTTAAAATAATGTAACTATTCAGTACCGCCCGGGCGCTCAAATCTGCGTGCAAAAATAAATTCGCGCGATATAACAAATCTCAAAAATAAGCGCCCGGGCGGTAAAATAGCTGAATAGTGACAAAATAATTTTAAATTTGGCTTTTGCCAATTATGCCAGGGAAGGCATTATGTCGCAAAATTCGTTAAAGCGTTCACTGCTGAACAAGGCGTTGGTCTCCCTGAGCGTGTTGGCTTGGTTGACGCCTTCGTTCGCGCAAAATGATCTGCAATTAAAAAAGTCTCACCGGGCCTGGCCCAATCCCAGGGCGCCCAAGCCGATTTTTTCCGATCATTTCAATAGCGGCACCGATCCCCTCGAACAAATCGTGTTGAATGATCCGCTGAATTATAACACGCGCGGAACGCGCACCGGCGGCCAATTCGCTCCGGGTGGCGGTTGGCAAGCGACCGGCGGTGAAGATATGATCGTGTATGATCTTGGCCGTTACCTCGAAAGCGGCTCGCTCGAACTCGAGGTGCGCAATTTTCAGCCGGCGTTGCAAAACAGCGCGCCGCGCCAACATTTTTTGAGTATGTTTCGCACGCCATGGGGCAATCATCATCCGGTGGAAAATCCGGAGACGGTTTGGGACCTCCATGCCGGTTTTTATTACAGCGGCGGCGTCAAGATACTCTCGTGGACTTACGATCATAGCGACAGCCACACTGTTGTTCCCGAGGCTTGGGATTTGAACAAAACCTACCGCCTAAAAATCATCTGGAATGGCAACCGGCTGCAATATTTTCGCGACGATATATTGCAGGCGACGAATACGCATGCGAACGTCATGCAACTGCGCCATCTTTTCCTCGGGCGCGATTTTACGGTCAGCACCGATTTAGTGACTAATTTCAAAAATAATCAGTATCCGGCCCTCGTCGGTCCGATCTATTCCAATTTGGTCGTTAAAGAAAACGTTGCCGCGGACGATCGCTTGCCGCCGCAAATTGCGAAGATTGCGCCCTCTGATTTGTATGCCAATGCGGCGCGACTCACGTGGACCACCGACGAACCGGCGGTGAGTTATGTCGAATATGGCCTCACCCCGGTTTATGATGCGAGAACGCCGGTGCTCGGCCCACCCGCACAAACGTTTTCTACTGCGCTTGCCAATCTCGCACCGAATCAAATCTATCATTACCGTCTGGTCGCGCTTGATGAGGCCGGTAATCTCGCGACGAGCACGGATCAAACGTTCACGACTTTACGCGATAGTCTCTATCTGTTCAAACCCGCGGCTGATACTTATGTCGAACCGGCCGGATTATACGGTACGACGCGGGATCACGGAAATTTCGGCTGGATGAATTTGCTCAGCGGCGCCGGCCGAGAAAGTTATTTGCGTTTTGCTCTTTCCGGTTTGCGCGGCAATGTCGTGCAAGCGTCATTGCGTTTGCACGGCCGCCAGCCCGGCGAGAGCGGTGGCGCCTTGCGCGTTCTGGGTTCGAATTGGGAGGAGAATAAGGTGACGTGGCTGACCAAGCCGAGGGTGTCCGGCCAGTTACTCGGCACCATGAACAGCGTTCAAGCCGGACAATGGCACGAAGTCAGCGTCAGTTCTGCTGTCGCCGGAAACGGCGTTTATAATTTTGCGCTCATTGGCGCCGGTACGGAGGTTGTCTCTTTCGATTCACGAGAGTCCACCAATTCACAACCGGAGTTGGTCGTTGTGGTCGGCGGTGGCGGCGCACCGAACTTGAATTTGTTTGATCCCAACGGCGGCGAGTGGCTCTTTACCGGCACGAACCACCAAATTACCTGGAGTGGGTCAAGCACGATTGCGCAGGTGAAGCTGGAATTCTCGCCCGACGCCGGGGCCAGTTGGCGTCCGATTGTGGCCAGCACCCCGAACGATGGCTTTTACAATTGGCAAACGCCGCAGGCAGTTACAAACACCGCACTGATCCGAATTTCCGATGCCGCCGATGCCAGCGTCGCCGATGTCAGTGATGGAACGTTTTTTCTCATACTCAACGCGTTGGTGAATTTCCAGCCGGCGCCGGGTAACCCGGTCTTGCGACCGGGGCCGCCGGGCAGTTGGGATGAAAATATTCGCGAGCGCGGCTGGTTCATGTATGAAAACGGCGTGTACCATGTTTGGTACGGCGGCTGGCAGGGCGCCTATGATCACGCCGTTTCGAATCTCGTCAAATTGGGCTATGCCTATTCCACTGACGGCATCAATTGGACGAAGTACGCCGGCAATCCGCTCAATACGCAAAATTGGACGGAGGATCTCACTGTCGTGAAAGACGATGGCGTCTATTATTTGTTTGCCGAGGACGAAAATACTGCGGATGGTGACGGCGCGGTCATCGACCTCTACACTTCAACCGATAAAATAAACTGGACACGCCATGGCACGGTGCTCGCACCCATTGGCAACGGCTGGGAAAGCAGTGATGTCGGAACGCCAACGGTTTGGAAGGAAGGCAAGACCTGGTACATGCTGTATGAAGGTTTGCGCAATAGCATCGCCGGCCAGGTGGGATTGGCGACTTCGAGCGATGGCAAAAACTGGACACGCGATCCGAATAATCCGGTGTTGGCTAATCCGCGCGAGGCCCAGCTCGATATTGCGATTGACAGTATCATCAAGATCAACGGCGTTTATTATGCGTACGGGCATTATGACACCGGCGGCCACAACTGGGTGGGGGCCATGTTTACTTCAACGAATTTGACGGCATGGACAATTTATCCTGAGCATTCGAGCTTTTTTAACTCGCCAGTCATTGTTGATAACGGCGTCAATTATCTCCTGTACGGATTGGCGGCAAACTCAAGCGGAGTTGCGCCGTACAATGTGGCCTTGGCGCAGCCTATTTCAATGCCGCCGACCCTGACAACTTTGACGTTCAAAGCGACCGCGGACGCGTATGTGAACTCATCGCGGATTGCGCGCAACTACGGCGGGGCCGGTGAGCTTCGTTTGCGGAAGGTCGGCGCCGCACAAATGCATGGCTATATCAAGTTTAATGTGGTGGGAATAAATGGAAAGGTGCAAAGCGCCAAACTGCGTCTGCAAGTTGAGGCGCCGAGTGATGATGGCGGTTCTATTTATGCGGTCAGCAATAATTATTTGGGCACGGACATGCCGTGGCGGGAAACCGGTCTCATTTGGAACAATGCGCCCATCTTCGGCAGCGCGCCATTAAGTGCCGCCGGCGCGGTGAGTGCTGGACAAGTCATCGAGCTTGAGGTAACGGCGGCCATAACCGGCAACGGCAATTACAGTTTTGGCTTGAAAAGTGGGTCGTCGACCTCGGTTTACTACAGCACCAAAGAAGGCGCGCGTGCGCCGGAGCTGGTGATTCAAATGAACGAGGCAAATCCAATTTCCGCAGAGGCGAGCAACCCGCAAGGTACCAAGTTGCAACAGCCGGCGCTCACACCGTCGCTTCCCGAACGTTTCGTGCTCTCTCCGAGCCATCCCAATCCTCTGCGTGTTTTCGCCGCCAACGCGGAGACGAGAATTGTTTACGCACTGCCGGAGCGCGCGCACGTTACACTGGCGCTCTATGATCTTTTAGGCCGCCGCCTAAAAATTCTCGTTGACGCTGAACGCGACGCCGGAACGTATGAAGTGAGCTGGAACGGCCGGGATGCGTCCGGGCAGTTGCTGCCTTCGGGAACTTATCTCTACACCATGCAAGCGCGCGAATTTAGCAGCGCGAAAAAATTGTTGTTAGTGAAATAGTCCGAAGCCGGCAGAGTCTGAAGTTCGAAGCCACATTGGGTGACACAATTGTCCATGTCACAAACATGATACAAATTGTTTCAAGTTTATACAAACGATCCAGCAAAATGGTGAAACTGTTTCAGGCTAAGCTCAACAAAATCCCTGCGCCTTCGCTCTGCCGGCGGGCATCGGCCAAGGCATATGTTTTGCATTTTTTCTCCGTTTAATCGCAACATTTCAGTCCTGGCGTAACTCCGATTTTGTATGATTTAAAATCGCAGAAAATCATTTTTTGATGCTTTGGACACAGAATCAAGTTGCAAATAACCGCGCTGCACGGACGAATTTTAGCCCGGTCTATTTCAGGAGAGTTTGGCGTGAGAACATTCTACAGTTGTCCCTCATTTCGTGCCGTATTTGCATTATTGCTGTTTACACTCTTCGGCACAATGGCCGCGGTGCAGGCCCAAACGCGCATGATGCCGCTCGGAAATTCGATCACCGAGGGCACGGGCTCGTCGCATGATGGCGGCTATCGGCATGATTTGTATTTTTTGCTGCAAAATGCCAATATTGCCTTTGACTTTGTTGGCTCGCTGCAATATGGCACCGGTTTTCCCGATATCGATCACGAAGGCCACCCCGGCTTTCTGGCCGATCAGCTCGCCGTGCCAACTTATCTGGCCAATAATCCGGCCGAGGTGATTTTTCTCGAGGTCGGCACAAACGATATTTCCTACGGCGAAAGCGCGACACAAGTGCGCGACGATATCGAGCGCCTGATTGATGATATTTATAATGTGAATCCCGGCATCGCCATCTACCTTTCCACCATCA
>JAJVHT010000134.1:27217-48130 GCA_022072515.1 bacterium | reverse complement strand
TGAGCTAACTCCAGTCGGGCTACGCCCTCCTTCCGTTAGCTCAAAAGAGAAGAAAGAGTCAAAGAACCATGAACACAAGAACAGAACAAAATTCTACAAAAACCCCTTGACTTTGTTACACCAGGGGCTCTATTGCTATGATGAAGGTTTTAATATTCGCCGCCGGTACACTGGGCTTGCTGCTGCTCTCGTGGCGCGCTTTCCAGTTTCCAGGCTCACACGGCTTCCACCGCTTCTTTGCAGCAGAAGCGCTGTTGGCATTAATCATCGTGAATGCGGCCGCGTGGTTTCATGATCCGTTCACACTGAGGCAACTGATCTCTTGGTTGCTGCTCCTTGGTTCGCTCGCGTTGGCGATTCATGGCTTCGTGCTTCTGCATCGCCTCGGGAGGCCGAGAGCCACCAACGATCAAAGTGCGGATTTTGCGTTCGAAAAAACGACCACACTGGTTCGCACCGGCGCATACAAATACATTCGGCATCCGCTCTATGCCTCGTTGCTGTTGCTGACGTGGAGCGCTTTTTTGAAAGATATTACGCTCGTGGCGCTGTTGCTCGCCGCGTTTGCCACAGCTTTTCTGGTAGCCACGGCGCTGGCGGAAGAGAAGGAAAATCTTATGAGGTTCGGTGAAGAATACGCGAAGTATATGAAGGCAACAAAACGGTTTATCCCGTTTACAAGGTAAAAATTTTTTTTGAGGCACAACATGCCCACAGCAAAACGTGCAAAGCTGATCGAGGTGACAATCGACAATGTTGCCGAGAAGGGGTTCTTTTGCTACATGAGCAAACCCAACGCCGAAGGTTACCAACGGAAATTAAACTGGCTCAAAGCGCGGTTTGCGGAAGGCATGCGCCTCAAAATGTATGAGTTGCCGCAACGCGGCTTTATCGAATACATTCCCGGCGAATATGCCTGGCGCACGGTCGAGGCCAAAGGCTATATGTTCATCCATTGTCTCTGGATCGTCGGCAAAAGCAAAGGCCAGGGATTGGGCGGGCGCTTGCTCAAAGCGTGCATCAAAGATGCTCGCGACGCCGGCATGCACGGCGTCGCCATGCTGACCAGCGAAGGAAACTGGCTGGCTGGCAAAGAACTGTTGCTGCAGCATGGTTTCAAATCGGTGGCGCAGGCTCCGCCTGCGTTCAATTTGATGGTGTTGCCTTTTGGTGAGGCGCCACCGCCAAAATTGTTGAACAATTGGGAAAAGAAAGCGGAACGGTTTGCACACGGACTCACCGTGTTTCGTTCGGATCAATGTCCTTATATCGATGATGCGGTCAAAACCGTATTGGACACAACGCAAAGACTCGGCATCAAAAGCCGCGTGGTCGAAATACGAACCTCTGATGAAGTCAGAAATTTATCGCCCTCCCCGTTCGGCGTGTTTAGCATTGTATACGACGGGAAATTGTTGTCATATCACTATCTGCTGGAAAAAGAGTTGTTGAAACGATTGGAAGAATTTCATTGACCGATTGCGCATTTTAGGGCTGCAAAAAGAGCGGCTATATTTAAACACACCGTGGTCTTTTGCTGGATACCAAAAGGAGCCAACGATGAAAGGCAGAAAAGCCGGTTTCATATTCTTGGGAGTCTGTGTGATTCTTGCCGCGCTGTTGTTTGCAAAAGCGATTTCGCCTTTGCAGAGCGGAACTATTTTCGCCATCGCCCTCGTTCTGCTGGGCGGATTTTCCGGCGGGTTCCGCAAGTAGTAAGTGCCGTATTCATCCAAAGTAATCTATGCACAGGATCTCACAACCAATTCGCTCGCCGCGATGGGCGCATGCGGCCCTTATCGTATTGGCGCTCTTTTACGCCGCCTCCATGCTTCTGTACAGCATCATCTGGATGGTGGCGATCCGTGCGAAGCCGGCGCTGCCGCCGGTCGAGCTTGGTTTTGATTACGATTTTCTCAGTGCTGAAGGTGTGTACTTTGTCACGAACGTCTATTCGCAAAGCCCGGCCGAGAAAGCCGGACTGCTCACCCATGACAAGATTTTTGCAATCAGTGATAACAGCATCAAAGATAAAGACTATCTCAACCAAGTTTGGAACCAATACCAGCCGGGGGACACCGTTCATCTGAGTATCAATCGCCCGGGCCTCATGACGCCAGTTCATTTAACGGGAGTTTTCCGGCAGCGTCAAGCGGCGACGGGCGAGGGAAGCTTGGAGTATTTCGCGAGCGAAGTCCGCAACTCCTTTCCTGTTCCTTTTGTGGTTGTCGGCCTGACCATTTTGTTCCTTCGTATCAAAGACCCGACCGTGTGGCTCCTGGCTCTTCTGTTCGGCAGCTTTACCGCGGCGGCCGGCGTTCCGGATGAACGCGTGATCGCTCCGGAGTTGCGTCCTTTCGTCATGGCTTGCAAGACGATTTTCTTGAGCCTGCTTGCTCCTTTCTTCTATTTCTTTTTCGCCGTGTTTCCGGTGCGCTCGCCGATTGATCGCCGTCTTCCGTGGCTGAAATGGGCGGCGATCATCGCCGGGTTATCTTTTACATTCTCCGGCCTGCGCACCGGACAAGTGTGGCTTCCTCCACCTCTGCATGCCATGGCGGGACAGATCATTTCCGAAAAGATTACATTCATCTTTATATTCACATTCCTGACTTTGGGTTTGGTCTCGCTTGGCCTGAATTTCGTGCGCAACGACGATCCGGAAGTGCGGCGAAAAATTCGCGTGATTCTCTGGGGTTCCGTCGTGGGAGTCGCGCCAGTTCTGATTCAAGCCGGCGCAGAAAAATTTTTGGGTTTTCGAACGCCACCATGGCTGTCGACGACGATCGTTGTGCTTCTCTTTCTGTTCCCTTTGTCATTTGCTTATGCGGTCATCAAGCATCGGGTGCTCGAAATTCCGGTTCTCATCAAAAGAAGCGCCCGCTATTTGTTGGTCCAGCGCGGATTCACCGTGCTGCTGTCGCTGGCGAGCATCGGCCTGACCTTGGTGATTGCCTTTTCCTTGTCGCGCTACGCGCAATCAACTATCAACCTTACCAAGCCGTTTGCTATTGCCCTGGGCGCGGTTTTGGGAACGGCGCTTTTGTGGACGGGAATGCAGATTCACAAACGCGTGAGTGAAAAGATTGATCGCGCGTTTTTCCGCCGTGCTTACGACGCCCGGCTGATTTTGGAACATCTTGCGGAAAGATCAGCCACTGCGAGAGATCGGCGAGAACTGGTGCATATGCTGGAGCGGCAGCTCAAGGAAGCGCTGCAACCCGAGTCACTGATCGTTTATCTCCGCGCGAATGACGATGCGTTGGAGGCGTTGTCTGGCGCTGTGCCTGATCAATTGCAAACTCTTTCTTCGCAGTCGCCGCTCTTGACTGAACTGGCGAAACGTGGCCAACCGGCGGAATTTCTATTGGCGATGCAGAACGGTAACGCGGAAATCGCGGCGCTGCATCCTGAATGCCTGGTGCCGATGGTGGGGCGGGGTGGACGATTAACCGGCCTTCTAATTTTGGGGCCGCGGCTTTCGGAAGAATCTTATTCCGGCGAAGACAAACGCTTGCTCTCCTCGGTAGCGCTGCAGGCGGCAACCGCTCTCGAAAACATGCGGCTGGCCGCGGAAATTGCGGAACGCAAAGAAAATGAGCTGCGGGTGATTCACGAAATGGAAATCTCGCGGCGGTTGCTCGAAGCCGACAATGCCCGGAAGACCAAAGAGCTTGAGGAGGCGCGCGCGCTTCAGCTTTCCATGCTGCCAAGCGCGCTGCCGGTTCTTGCCCACCTCGATATTGCCGTTCACATGCAGACCGCCACTGAAGTCGGCGGTGATTATTACGATTTTCTCGTTGGCCCCAATGGCGCTTTGACTGTCGCCATTGGTGATGCCACCGGCCATGGCATAAGGGCCGGCATCATGGTCGCGTCCATCAAAAGTCTGTTTACTGCTTTCGGTAGCGTTCCGGACATGCCGGTTTTTTTCAATCAGTGCAGTCAAATCATCAAAGGCATGCATCTCGGCAATTTGTACATGGCGATGCTGCTCGCCAAAATTAACGGGCGCCACCTGACCATCTCGGCGGCCGGTATGCCGCCCATTTTGATTTACCGGAACGACACCGGCACGGTCGAAGAAATGCTGTTGAAAGGCATGCCGCTGGGAGGGCCGTACATTTTTGATTACCAACAACAAGAGACGGTGTTGCACTTAGGTGACACCATCCTTTTTATGTCGGACGGTTATCCCGAGCTTTTCAATGCGAATGATGAAATGTTGGATTATCTGAGGATCAGCGAAATTTTTCAAGAAGCCGCTTCCAAGCCGGCCGCCGAAATCATCGACCATTTGTGGAAAGCCGGCAAAGCCTGGGCAAACGGCAACCCACTTCGTGATGACACGACGTTGTTGGTGATAAAAATCAAGGAGCAGTATAAATGAAACGCACAATATATTTTTTCATGATCGTGGCCGGTTGGGCCGCGTTTTTGACAAGCTGCGATCAAAGCGATCCCAAGGACAGCCAGGTTGAAGCTAAAATTCCCGTCGAAGTCATGACGATCCGCCTCGGGAATTTGGCGCAAACGCTCAGCTATTATGGCGACATCAAAGCCGAGTTCGAAGTCAAAGTCTTCTCCAAAGTCCCCGATCGCATCGAAAGATTTTTTGTCGATGCTGGCGACAACGTTGCCAAGGGCGCGCCGATTGCCAGGATTGTGGCCACGACCATCGAACAAGCGGTGCGGCAAGCCGAGGCGGCTGTGACGGCAGCGCAGGCGCAGGAAGCGAACTTGCGTTCGGAGTATGATCGTTTTGAGTTGCTGTATCGTGATCTTTCGGTGAGCAAGCAACAATACGATGCGATTGCCACGCAGTACGAAGCCGCGAAAGCACAGGTCAAACAAACCGAGGCCGCTCTCACCAGCGCCAAAAGTCTATTGCACGATGCGACCATTACGGCGCCCATTGCCGGCATCATCGGCAAACGTTATTGTGAGGCCGGCGATATGGCGGCCCCTGCGTTGCCCTTGGTCAGCGTCTGCCAGATGGATCGCGTGAAAATGACTTTTGAGGCGACCGAAAAAGATTTGGCCAAGCTGGCGATCGGGCAGAAAACCGTCGTGCAGGTGAGCACCTATCCGGATCGCACTTTCGAAGGGAAAGTTGTAAAAATCAGTCCGGTGCTCGATCCGTTGACACGCCTGGCGGAAGTCGAAGTATTGCTGGACAACACTGAACACAAATTAAAACCCGGCATGTATGCCCATGCCGAAGTCACCACCGGTACGATCGAAAATGTCATTATCGTCCCTCGCCATGCCGTGATTGAAAACACCTCACTGGAGCGTGTCAGCGGCGATGATCAAGTGGTGAAAAACTATTATGTCTTTGTGGTGGACAGCAGCAAAGCCGTGCAGAGAAAACTCGAGGTGATTTATTTGAATCACGAATATTTGGCGATCTCGTCCGGCTTGAAAATCGGTGAGAAGTTGGTGACGGTGGGACAGAACAACTTGCGTGATGGCACGCCGGTCACTGTTGTTAGAGAGAGAGAGGAGGCCTCCTCATGAAGATGACTGAAACCGCCATCCGTCGTGGTGTCACCTTTTTCATGCTTTATCTCATTGCCGTCGGATTTGGTCTTTTCTCGCTGGCGCGTCTCGATGTCGATCTTTATCCCAAGCTGGAATTTCCGATGATCGCGCTCATCTCGCAGTATACCGGCGTCGGGCCGTTCGACATGGAAACCGTGGTGACGCGTCCCGTCGAAGAGGTGGTGGCTGCGGTGGAAAACATCGAAAAGATCACTTCCACCTCGGCGCAAGGTTTGTCGCTGGTGTTGCTGGAGTTTGATTGGGGCACCGACATGAATCAAGCCGAGATCGATGTGCGCAACAGTCTTGAATTTATTCAGGACGTTTTACCGCAAGAGGTCGACGGTCCGTTGGTTTTTGCGTTCGATCCCTCGCAACAGCCGGTTTTTTATCTTGCCCTCAGCTCCGAGATGCACGGGATGGCGGAATTGCGGCGGATTGCGGAACGCGATCTCGAGCCCCGACTTGAGCGCATCCCGGGCGTTGCCTCGGCTTTCACCATGGGCGGCATGCGCCGCGAGATCAAAGTGTTGGTCGATCCGGCGCGGCTGCGCGCCCACAACATTCCCATCGAACAGGTATCGGCGGCTTTGCAGATGGGCAATCTGCAATTGCCGGCAGGCAAAGTCGAGAATGCCATGCAGGAATTCACCATTCAAACCGCGGGCGAATACAGCAGCATCGAGCAGATTGAAAACACCAGCGTCATGGTGATGAACGGCTCGGTGATTCGCGTGAAAGACGTCGCCGCAGTCGTCGATGGTTTTGTCGAGCAGCAGCAAAAGGTTTGGAACAACGGCAAGCCCGCGGTGATGGTGGTGATTCAGAAACAATCGGATGCCAACACCGCCCAGGTCTGCGCGGAGGTACGGAATCGCTTTGCGCAAATCGAAACCGAGCTGCCCAAAGGCGTGCGCCTGGAAACCGTCATCGATTTTTCGGAATTTATCAACCGCTCGATGTCGAATTTGGGCAGCACGGCAATTCAGGCCATCGGCTTGACCTTACTTGTGCTACTCTTCTTTCTGAGAAATTTGCGCAGCTCGCTCATCGTCGCGGTGTCGATTCCGGTGTCGATGATCGTGACCTTCGCCGTGATGGATCAAGCCGGACTGACGCTGAACGTCATTTCAATGGCGGGGCTGGCTTTGGCCGTCGGCATGTTGGTGGACAATTCCATTGTCGTACTCGAAAACATTTTTCGCCACCGCGAATTGGGCGAGGATTTGCTTGAAGCCTCGAACAACGGCACCACCGAAGTGGCGATGGCCATCACCGCCTCGACGTTGACCACGCTGGCGGTGTTCGTGCCGGTGTTGTTTGTGCCCGGCCTGGCCGGCGAGCTGTTCAACGACATGGTGGTCACCATCTGCTTTTCCTTGACCGTTTCTCTGCTCGTCGCGTTGACGCTCATTCCGTTATTGACCTCGCGGTTGTTACATTTGCGCGAGAAGATGCACAAGCACGGCTGGTTGGCAAAAACGAGCGACACCGTTGGCGGGTGGCTGACCGGTTTGCACAAAATTTATGCCGTTGGCTTAAAATGGTCGTTGGAGCACCGCAAGGCCGTCATCTTTTCTTCTCTGGGTTTGTTCATTCTTTCCATTATTATACTTGCCCGTCTCGGCGGCGAATTTCTGCCGCAGAGTGATTCGGGATTTGTGGCGATTGCCGTCGACCGCGCTGCCGGCACCAGCCTGGAGGCGATGGAAACCAGCATGCGCGAAATCGATGGCCTCATTCGTGAAAACGTACCGGAAACAAAAAATACTTATATCAATTTCGGCCAGGGCGAAGGCATCATGGCATTCTTCTCGACGCGTACTTCCAGCGAAGGCGATGTCACCCTCGGCCTCACCAACCTCACCGAGCGCCAACGCTCACAATTTGACATCCAGGATGACTTGCGCGAACGCCTCAAAACCATACCGGGTGTAGAGGCGCGTTTTGCCGACCGCGGGCAGGAAGCCATGTTCGGCGGGGGCAGTGATATCACGGTGGAAATTTTTGGTCATGATTTGTCGCGTGCCGAAGCTTTGGCCAATGCCGTTGCCGATAAAGTCAAAGCCATCAAAGGCGTTGCCCAGGTGGAAACCAGTTTCCGCGAATCAGCGCCCGAGCTGCGGGTCAATTTTGACCGCCAACGCCTTGCTGATTTGGGCTTGAGCACCGCGCAACTCAGCCGGCTGGTCAGCACCAGCGTGCTCGGCTCCGTCGTCACCCGCTATCGTGAACTGGGCGACGAATATGATGTGCGCGTGCAACTGGTCAAAAACGCGCGAAAGAGCAAAGAAGACATCGAAAACATTTTGATTGTGACGCCTGCCGGCAAACCCATACCTCTGCGCGCGGTAGCAGAGGTGGAATACAGCAAAGCACCCATCGAAATCACGCGCGAAGGCCAGGAAAGAATGGTGACGGTGAATATTGATATTTCCGGCCGCGACCTGAGCAGCGTCACCAACGATGTGCAAGCCGCACTGCAGCAAGTGAGCATACCGAATGATTTTCGCCTCGAGATCGGCGGCGTTGCCGAAGAACAGCAGGAATCGTTCATGTATCTGGGCCTGGCGATGCTGGCGGCACTGTTGTTGGTGTATATGGTCATGGCCTCGCAATTCGAATCGTTGATGGATCCGTTCATCATCATCTTCACCATCCCGCTCTCGTCCATCGGCGTCGCACTGGCGCTGCTGCTGACCGGCACCAACCTCAACGTCATGGCGCTTATCGGCATCATCATGCTGGTCGGCATCGTCGTCAACAACGGCATCGTGTTGGTGGATTTCATCAATCAATTGCGCCGCCGCGGCAAAGAATTGTTCGAAGCCATCATGGAAGCGGGTCAAGCGCGCATGCGGCCGGTGCTGATGACGGCGCTTACCACCATCCTGGCGATGTTGCCGATGTCTCTCGGCTTGGGTGAGAGCGGAGAAAACTGGGCGCCGATGGCGCGCGCCGTTATGGGCGGATTGACTGCAGCAACGGTGCTCACGCTATTGGTGGTTCCGGTAATCTATGCGATGGTGGAATTAAAGGCGGAGAAGATCCGGCAAAAGCGCGAAGCGAAAAGGGACTTGCAAAAAGCCGCGGCAACGACTTTGGTATGAACCGATTTTTTCGCTAGAAACACCGTGCATTTCCTCTGTACGTTCCAAGGAGTCAGTCATGAAAGGAAAAACCGCAAGTTTTGTGTTCTTGGGAATCTGCGTTATTCTCGCCGCGCTGCTGCTTGTAAAAACGATTACTCCGATGCAGAGCGGAATGGTTTTCGCTATCGCCCTTGTTCTGTTGGGCGGATGCTCTGGCGGATTCCGCAAAAAGTGAGGCAGGTTATTCCCATGGCGTGAGCAAAAGTTGCTTCCGCCGCAATTAAAACGGGATATTTGCTCGGGAGAAAAACGGATGGATTTAATTCAGAATAATAACCGCAAGCTTTTTCTGATTCGACTTGCCCATACGCTGATTTGGGCATTCTTTGTGTGCGTTATCGGCTATATTCTGTGTGCGGGAATTTTTGATGAGCTTGCGGTTTGGGTGTGGATTGCCATTGGCTTGGTTGTTTTGGAAGGGGTCGTCTTAATGTTCAATCATGGGAGTTGCCCATTGACTCCCATTGCCGCGAAATACACCCATAACAGAGACGCTAACTTTGATATCTTTTTGCCTAACTGGGTGGCCAAAAATAACAAGATCATATTCAGCTCGATTTGGCTTTTAGGGGTCGCCATCGTTGTCTATAGAGTGTTGACATAAATCTTTGCAAGCTGCGATCGGAAGGAGATAGAATGAGTAATAACCAGCCCAGCTTCTTAGCGCTCGCCGTCAAGGCCATCATCGCCCATACCATAACCTATTTCTTGATGGGAATTCTTGCTTCGACTTTCCTGAATTATGCGGAACGCTTTGCGCGTCCCGAAATGTCGTGTTGGATGCGGCAGCTCGATGACCCATTGATCATGATTGGGCCATTGCTTCAACCGATTCGCGGATTGATCTTTGCGCTGGCGTTTTTCCCGCTACGCGAAATCTTATTCGGAAGGAGGAACGGTTGGTTGATCTTGTGGTGGTTATTGGTGGCATTGGGCATTCTTTCGACTTTCGGACCGGCCCCGGCTTCAGTGGAGGGAATGATTTACACGGTTATTCCGATTTCGGATCAATTGACAGGCTGGTTGGAAGTCGTGCCGCAAGCGTTGCTGCTTTCTGTGATCCTTTATTATTGGGTCAATCACCCGGAAAAGAAATGGCCGAATTGGGTGATGGGTGCGGTTTTCTTTGTGATGAACCTTATGCTTGTTGTCGGCTTGTTGGTGCGTTAACGTAGCGCAGACTGCCGGTCTGCATACGAAGCTTGAAAATAGAAGAATATTATGAACACGAACGTATTCATGGACAAGTCAGTCCAGCCGGACGGCCGCCGTCTGGCACAGGTACTTGGAGAAAGTGCAACATGGTGGGCAGCGATCAAGAATCACATCATGCAAAAACACGGCGACATCACGGAAGAATGGAAATTCTACAACACCAAATCCGGATGGACGTTGAAAGTTTTTCTCAAGAAACGCAATCTATTTTTCTTCACCCCGCTGTTGGGATTTTTCCGGCTGGCTTTTGTATTCGGTGACAAAGCTGTTGCTGCGGTCGAACGCAGTGATTTACCGGAAATGATAAAGAATGAACTCACGCATGCGCGCAAATATGCAGAAGGCCGTGGTATTCGTGTTGAAGTCAGCTCGCTGAAAGATGTCGCCCACGTGAAAAAACTGATCGACATCAAAGTCAGCAATTGAGAAGCCGGAGAGTAAACGATTTTTTTGAAGCCCAAAGAAGCAAAAAAAGTGGAGAAGTGAACGTTGATGAAAGTGAACATTGTGCAGCTTGCACCGATGCACGTCGCGAGCATCCACGCCTTCAGTGAAACACCTGAGCGTGATGCTTGGGAGAAATTGCGCGCGTGGGCAAAACCCCAAAGATTGCTTGAAGACATTAACCTGCACCCCATTTTCGGCTTCAACAGCCCGAGTCCTTCCAAAGACCGCAAAGAGTACGGCTATGAGTTTTGGATCGGTGTCGGCCCGGAAATTCAAGCAGAAAATGAAATCGTTATCAAAGATTTCGCCGGTGGACTATATGCCGTCACCACGTGTAAGTTAATCGGCGATCCGGAAGGAACGATTCAAGAAATATGGATGAAGCTGTGGCATTGGGTGCAAGCCAGCCGATATCAATGGCGCAAAACGCACGAGCTGGAAAAGCCGCACGATCTATCGGCGCCCGAACCGGATTGGGTAGTTGATCTTTATCTGCCCATTGCGGAATAAAAGCCGGCGAGGGCGTGTGTGCAAGCCTGCTCTGCATGCAAGCGCCCTGGAATACCTTGAAAGCGTCGCACCTTCTGGAAGGATAGAACGGCTATTCAGGAGAAGATTGATGATCCTCCGTTACACGTTGGCCTGGTTCATTTTGATGATCGCCGCGATTATCAACGGCGCCATTCGCGAGGCGGTTTATAAGAACCGCCTCGGCGATTTGTCCGCGCATCAACTTTCCACGCTCACCGGCATCGTCTTGCTCGGCGTGATCATTTGGGGATTGCACCGTTTATGGCCGCTGGCCTCAGCCAAACAGGCCTGGGCCGTGGGCTTCGTCTGGCTGGCCATGACGATTGCATTTGAATTTCTATTCGGGCATTTCATCGCAGGACATCCGTGGAGCAAGCTGCTGCACGATTACAATATTTTTGCGGGCCGTGTGTGGCTGCTCGTGCTCATCTGGACAACGATCGCGCCTTATGTTTTTTATAAGCTGAAGTAAGCATGAATACGGCATTGTTCCATTCGTAGTGCCTATAACCGGTTGCTAAAAAAGTCTAAAATTGCTGAAAATTGTCATTCCCGCGAAAGCGAGAATCCATGATTTTCCGGGGTTAGGGGATGCCCGCCGGCGCGGGCATGACAGCAAAAATTAATTTTCAAGCCCCCTGCTAAACGATCGGAATGCAGAAAGAGTGGAATCGTGAAAATCGGCCGAAAGAAAATTGAAAGAATGATTTCGCAGATCGACGCGATCTGCAAAAATTCGCGCAAGTTGGAGAAGCAGTATGCGGCAGCGCTGGCCAAAGTGCATCCGGCGTTCCGCAAAGGCGCCATAAATTTGCTGCACTATCTCGCCCTGCGTTATCAGGATATTCGCGGCTTGCAGGACAAGCTCGGTTTTCTGGGCGTTTCACGCCTGGGCCGTGCCGAGAGTCACGTGATGGCCAGCCTGTTTGCCGTCAGAGAAATTCTAACGCGCTTCGCCAATGCCAAGCCGCTGGACAACGTGACGCCGATCGTTTCATTCAAGCAAGGCAAAAAACTTTTGCGCAATAACACCAGCGCGCTTTTGGGCAAGAAACTGAAAGGAAGCAAAGCACGCATCATGGTCACGCTGCCGGCGGAAGCCGCCGAGAATAAAGCGCTGGTTTTTGATTTGGTCGCCGCCGGCATGAGCTGCGCGCGCATCAATTGCGCCCACGATGATGAAGAAATTTGGAGAGCGATGATCAGCAACATCAAGCGCGCGAGACGCAAGACCGGGAGAAACTGCAAAATCTGCATGGATCTGGGCGGCCCCAAGCTGCGCACCGGCGCGATGCGGCTCGGGCCGCAAGTGATGCATCTGCAACCGCAGCGAGACCTGTTCGGTCATGTCATCTCCCCGGCGCGTGTATGGCTGGCGACATCTGACATACAGCCACCCGCGGAAACGGATGCGTTTCTGCCGCTCTCTCGTAATGGGAGCAACCACGTCGAAAAGGGCGACAAAATACGCTTCACCGATGCACGCGGAAAACACTGCACGTTGGTGGTTGACGAACTGCACCCCAATGGCCGTTGGGTGAATTGCTTCGAATCCGCTTATGTCGCAACGGGTACTGAGCTGAGGCGCGACAACGATAATGCCGTCGTGGCGCGTGTTGGCGAATTGCCGGCCGTGGAACAGAGCCTCACGTTAAAAATCGGAGACACCCTCGTTCTCCACGCCGAGGCAATTCCCGGTGAGCCGGCGCAATTTGATGCAGAAGGCAATCTGCTGCAGCCGGCGCACATTTCCTGCACGCTGCCGGAGGTATTTCAATACGTCAAAGCCGGAGAGCCGATTTTGCTCGATGATGGCAAGATCGAGGGCGTCATTCGCTCCGCTTCCGCAGAATCTCTACAAGTCGAGATCACTTATGCCAAAGAGGAGGGCGCCAAGCTGCGCGCCGACAAAGGGATCAATCTTCCGGAGAGCGATTTACAACTGCCCGGGTTGACGGACAAAGATAAGGAAGACCTTAAATTCATTGCCAAACATGCCGATGTGGTCAGCCTCTCTTTCGTGAATGGGCCGCAAGATATCATTGCCCTGCTCAAGGCGCTCAAGAAATTGCGCGCCAAGCTGGGTTTGATCGTGAAGATTGAAACGCAGCGCGGCTTCCGGAACCTGCCGGCCATCCTCCTGGCGGCGATGCGAACTCATCCGGTGGGCGTCATGATTGCGCGCGGCGATCTCGCCATTGAAGCGGGTTGGAGAAATTTGGCAGGCTTACAGGAAGAGATTTTGTGGCTCTGCGAAGCGGCGCATCTGCCGATCATTTGGGCGACGCAGGTGCTGGAAACGCTGGCGAAAAAGGGAATACCTTCCCGCGCGGAGATCTCCGACGCCGCCATGGCGCAGCAAGCCGAGGGCGTCATGCTCAACAAAGGCCCGCACATCCTGGAAACCGTCCGGATGCTCGATGACATTTTGAAGAGCATGGAAGCGTATCATCAAAAAAAGGCGCCCATGCTGCCGGCGCTTAAGGCCACGGGTGATTTGCGTTTCAAATCAGGCAAATATTGAAAAAAGTTTGAAAGGAGCGGTAAAATGATGCTGAACGATGAGATTAAAAGAAGAGATTTCATCAAAACACTGCTTGCCGGTGTCTCCACGCTGGCGCTGGACTGGAGTGCTTTGCCACGAGGCGGCCAAGCGCAAAAAAGCGAGAATGAATTTGATGCCATCATCATCGGCTCCGGCCTCGGCGGATTGAGCTGCGCCGCCGCCTTTGCCCGGCAGGGGTTCCGGCCACTGGTGCTGGAAAAGCATGATCGCGCCGGCGGTTACGCCACGACTTTCACGCGGCCGGGCGGGTTTGAGTTTGATGTGTCATTGCATTCCACCACCGTGGGCGAACGCGATGGCATCCACAATTTAATTCCCGGCTTTCCGGAAATAGACGGCGTTGAATTTGTGCCGCATCCGTATCTCTACCGCGTCATCTTTCCGGATTACGATATTCGCGTGCCGCAGAAAAATCTCCAGAGCTACATCGACCTGCTTACCGGTTATTTTCCCGAAGAAAAGGCCGGAATCGAAGCGCTGTTCGCAGACATGAAAGGCGTGGCCGCGGACATCAACAAATTTTCGAGTGCGCACGGCCAAGTCGAGATGAGCCGCTTCCCGGCAGATTTCCCCTATCTTTTCAATTGTTACAACAAAGCGTGGGGACAAATGGCCGACGCCCGCCTCAAAAATCCCAAGCTCAAAGCCATTGTCTCGGCGCTCTGGGTCTATTACGGTTTGCCGCCGTCAAAGCTCGCCGGCTTTTACTATGCCCTGCCTACTCTCGGCTATCTTGAACACGGCGGCTTCTATCCGCGTGGCCGTTCGCAGAAGCTCAGCAATGCTTTTGTGCAGTTCATCGAAAAGCACGGCGGCAAAGTTTTGCTGAACCAACGCGTCGGGGAAATTTTGGTGAAAGATCAAACCGCGGTCGGCGTCAAAACCGCTGATGGCAAAACTTATTCGGGCAGAGTGGTGGTTTCAAACGCGAATGCTTACGACACGTTTCATACGATGATGCAGCCGCAGCCGGCGCTCACCGAATATCTCGCGAAAATGGCGCAATTCAGCGTCAGCCTTTCGAGCTTTCAAATCTTTCTCGGATTGAAAAAGAATTTGATCAACGCGCTTGATCTCAAAGACACGGAAATCTTCTACGAAACCGGTTACGATCCGGAAGTCAGCTATCAAAACTCTCGCAGCGCCAATGTTGAAAACGGCGGCTATGGCATGATGCTGTATGACAACCTTTATGAAGGCTATTCTCCCAAAGGCAAGAACACGCTCACGATCATGACGTTGCAGGGTTATGATCATTGGCAGAAGTATGAAGTGGATTATTTAAACGGCAAGAAAGAAGCCTATCGCGCCGAAAAAGAGCGCCTCGCGAACATTCTCATCGACAAAGTGGAGCAAACCCTGTTGCCCGGCTTGCGCCAAGCCATTGCCGTGAAAGAGATCGGCACGCCGCTGACTAACCTGCGTTACACCGGCAACTATCGCGGCGCGATTTATGGCTGGGATCAGACGCTCGACAATTCCGGCCCGCAGCGTTTGCCGAATGCCACGCCCATCAAGAATCTTTATCTCGCCGGCGCGTGGACGCAGCCCGGTCACGGCTATGGTGGTGTGATTGGCAGCGGTTTGCAGTGTTTTGGCGAGATTATGAAAACGTGGTGATAAAGAATACGGGAAAAAGTGCTTATGAAAAGCTTAAACAGGTTTTTCAACGTTATGTTGTTGCCGGCAGCGATGCTTATACTGCTTGCTTGCGGGAACAAGAATGAAGAGAAATCATTTGCCACGAATGGCCGGCATGAAACGCAACCGGTGAATGTCCGCATTCAGGAGGTCACGCCCATGCCGTTTGCAAATGTCATTCAAGTTTCCGGCATTGTGAAAGCGCATGAAGATGTGAATTTGAGTCCGGAAGAAGGCGGCGTGGTGAAAGAATGGAAAGTGCAGAAGGGGCAATTTGTCAAGAAAGGCGAAATCATTGCCCTGCTCAAAGATGAGGTTATTCGCGCCAGCTACGAAGCCGCTGCGGCCCAGTATAACCTGGCGCAATTGAATTACGAGAAGCAGGAAAAAGTCTTTGCCGAAGAATCGATCAGCGAGATGCAATACAAGAGCGCCGAATACAACCGCGACGCCGCGAGAGCGCAAGCCGATTTGATGAAAGCGCGCTGGGAGCATACCCAAATCAAAAGTCCGATCAACGGCGTTTTGGATGATCGTTTTGTTGATGAAGGCGAATTTGCCCCACCCGCGGTGCCGATGGCGCATCTCGTCAACACCAGCATCGTCAAAATTCTCGCGGAAATTCCGGAGCTGCACGCCGGCGCCATCATGCTGGGCACCCCGGTTTCGGTGACACTCGATGCCGTGCCCGGCGACACCCTGCGCGGCAAAATTTCTTATGCCGGCAAAACCGTTTCGCCGAGCAATCGCACACTGCCCGTCGAAATTTTTCTGGAGAACCCGCAAGGCAAGCTCAAGCCCGAGATGGTGGCGAAAGTTCGCGTGGTGCTTGCCAACCGTGACGACGCGCTGCTCATCAGCGAGAACGTCGTGCTGCAGGTTGATAGAAACAAGCAGGTCGTCTATGTCGAAAACGGCGGCAAAGCCATAGAGAGAATTGTGAAACTTGGCGGGCGACAAGGCAATAAGGTCGAGATCGTCTCCGGCCTGGCTCCTGGAGATCATGTGATTGTTACGGGATTCCAGAAGCTGGTCAATGGCAATCCGGTGACTGTGGTGGAATAGCCTCGCCTGATGATAAATCATTGGGCGAAGAAATGAAAGATGGTTGAAACCATCTAATCAACTATTTCGCGAGTAGTCTTAGTCGTCTTTAGGCGATTTGCACTTTTTAGCTGCGGAATTGATTCTGCAGCGGAGAGGTTTTTATGTGGTTATCCAATGCCGCCGTCAACAACCGCGTTGCCGTTTATGTGCTGATGGCGATCATCATCTTGCTCGGTTGGAATGCTTACACCTCGCTGCCGCGCGAAGCCGCGCCCGACATCACCATTCCGTTGGTCATTGTGGCGGTGCCGTATATCGGCGTGTCGCCCAGCGATATTGAAGGTCTCGTTACGCAGCCGTTGGAGCGCAATCTCAAATCGCTCAAAGACATCAAAGAGATCGCCTCGGCTTCAAAGGAAGGCCTTTCTACCATCCGCGTCGAATTCAACACCGGCATCGATATCGACGATGCGCTGCGGCGCGTGCGCGACGAAGTGAATTCCACCCGGCCCGAGTTGCCGGACGATATTCTCGATCCGGTGGTCTCGGAAATCAACATCAGTGAATTTCCGATCATGTACGTCAATATCGGCGGCGAAGTTGGCTTGGCGCGCCTTAAAAAGATTGCCGAGGATTTGCAGGATAAAATCGAAACCATTCCCGGCGTGCTGCGCGCGGACATCAACGGCGGCCTCGAGCCGGAAGTGCAGGTCAACTGCGACATCTATCGCCTGAATGCCTACGAGATCAGCTTCGACGACGTGGCCAACGCCATTCGCGCCGAAAACTTTTCGTTGCCCGGCGGCTCGATCGACACCAAAGAAAAAAATTTCACCGTGCGCGTTCCCGGTGAATTCAAAGACGTCAAACCGTTGGAAGACATCGTCGTCAAAGTCCGCCGCGGCGAGCCGATTTACTTGCGCGATGTTGCGACGGTGGATTATTCCTTTGAAGACCGGCAAACCTACTCTCGTCTCAACCAAACCGAAGTCGTTTCGCTGGCGGTGCGCAAACGTGCCGGGGAAAATCTCATCCGCATCGCCGATCACGTCAAACAGATTCTCAAGGCCGAGCAAATCGACTTACCCGCCGGTATCAAGCTTGAAGTCTCCAATGATCAATCCCGTAACATCCGCAGATTGGTGAATGAGCTGGAAAACAGCATCATGACCGGCATGTTTTTGGTCGTGATCACACTCTTCATGTTCTTCGGCTTAAAAAACGCTTTGCTCATTTCCACCGCGATTCCGTTTTCGATGTTGATCGGCTTCGCGATTCTTTCCGCGTTCAATATCACGCTGAACTTCGTCGTGCTCTTCACCCTCGTTCTCGTGCTCGGCATTCTTGTCGATGACGCCATCGTGGTGATCGAAAACATTTATCGCCACCAGCAGGAATACAATCAAAGCCCGCTCGAAGCGGCGAAGGCGGCCACCGCGGAAGTGGCGCTGCCGGTCTTCACCTCCACCATCACCACGGTTTCCGGCTTCATCCCGCTGCTCTTTTGGCCCGGCATCGTCGGCGATTTCATGTGGTTTCTTCCGATCACCCTGATCGTCACGCTCGGCGCTTCGCTGCTGGTGGCCTTCATCATCAGCCCGGTGCAAGGCTCGATGTGGATCGACTATCAAAAGGAGATTCGCCAAGCCCGCAAGAATCTCGAGCATCCACATTGGTACAAGAAGTACAATCCCTTCACACTGTTGTATCACAAAGTGGATGAAAAGGTTTTCCCGTTCATGCAGGAGCAATACGTCAAAGCGCTGCAATGGACGCTGCAACGCAAGGGTGTGACTATCGCCGCATCAGTGGTGTTTCTTATTCTGGTGATCGTGTTCTTCGGCGTGTTCAATGCCGGCGTGGAATTCTTTCCGAACGTGGAGCCATCGCTGGTCAGGGCCACGGTGGAATGTCCCTCCGGCACTTCGCTCGACGTGACCAACGGTATCGCGGAGCTGCTCGAAGGGCGGCTCGCGCAAATTCCCGGCAAGAAGGACATCGAGTTTGTGGTCGCGACGGTCGGCACTTCGGAAGACGCGTTTGATTTCGGCGGACAAGGCACACCGAACAAGGCGCAGATCGCCATCAATTTTTTCGAAAAATTGGAGCGCGGCCAAAGCAGCTTCATCACGCTGGAAGAAATTCGCCGTGGCACGACCGGCGTTGTGGGTGCCGAAGTTCGCGTGGCCAAGCAAGAAATGGGACCGCCGGTGGGCGCACCAGTCAGCGTCGAAGTTTCGGGCGAAGATTATGCACAACTGGCCGAGCTGAGTGCTCGCATCAAAGAGAAAATCAAGACCGTGCCGAATTTGGTGGATTTGAAAGATGACTACGACATCGGCAAACCGGAAGTGGAAGTGGTCGTCGATCGTGAGAAGGCCGGCTTGTTGTGGACGAACACGCGGCAAATTGCGGCCACCGTGCGCGCCGCCGTCAACGGCGTGGAAGCCTCGAAATACCGCGTCGGCGAAGATGAATACAAAATTCGCGTGCGCGCGTTGGAGAGTCAGCGCCAGACCGTCGAAGATTTGGAAAACCTCCACGTCACGTTCATGAACATGGAGGGCCGGCGCTATTCGTTCCCGCTGACTTCGGTGGCGACGATCAATCGCACCTCTTCGGTGACGGACATTCGCCGCAAAGACATGAAGCGCGTCATCACCATCACCGGCGATGCCGAAGGCCGCCTCGCTTCGGAAGTGCTCGAAGATGTCAAAACACGCTTGGCAAATTTTGAGTTGCCGGCCGGATACACGATCCAATTTACCGGCAAGGATGAAGAGCAAAAGAAGGCGGAAGCGTTTCTCAAGAACGCGTTTGTGATTACTCTGCTGCTGGTTTTCCTCATCCTGGTTTCCGAATTCAATTCGATCCGCGTGCCGTTTGTGATTATGCTCTCGGTGCTGTTGTCATTAATCGGCGTGTTCATCGGCTTGATGGTGACACGCCTGCCCTTCAGTGTGATCATGACCGGCGTCGGCGTGATCGCGCTCGCCGGCATCGTGGTGCGCAACGGTATCGTGCTGCTCGATTTTGCCAAACATAAACTGCAACAAGGCATGCCGTTGGAACAAGCGCTGATCGAGGCCGGGCGCGTGCGCTTGCGTCCCGTGCTGCTCACTGCCGCCGCCACCGTCCTCGGCGTGCTGCCGCTCGCCACCGGTTTCGATTTCGACTGGCGCGAATTGCACTTCGTCATCGGCGCCGAAAGCGCCGCCTTTTGGGGCCCGCTCGGCGTCGCAATTATTTTTGGTTTGACCATCGCGACCTTTCTCACGCTGGTGATCGTGCCGACGTTTTATGCGTTGCTCGAAAGTTGGGCGCAGAAGATCGTTGTTGCTGCGCACCACGTTTTTGCTGCGAGAAAACGACCGGTGACGACTTCTACATAGCCAGATAAGCCCGCGGTGGTCGCTCAACACGCGAAATACACTAAAAAATTTTTTTGAGTCTTTACTAAGGAGACGCCCAATGTTCGTGACCCTGTTGTTAATCACTTTCATCATCGCCGCGGCAACCTCAACCGTCGCCGCTTTGCTGTTCTCCAAGCCGGTCAAGAAAATTCTTGGCCGCCTGGTGACTGAAGATCTTGCCCCACCGTGGCAGCGCTATCTGCTCTTTGCCATTTACGTGGTCGGCATCTCGGGCGGTGTGCGCGTTTGGGAGATTGAGAAATACATCACACCGGACAAAGAGGGCAAACTCCTCGTGCTCAACTCTGACCGCTGGATCATTGAGATTTACAAAACGGTGATCGGCGCGCTGCAAAGCGTCGCCTGGATGTTGCTTATCTTTTTTCTCTTTGCGTTGATTGCCTACGTCGTGGTGCGCGGCCTCGAATTGAGGCGGACAGCGAATCCCATCGAGAAAGGAGGAAAATGATGAACGATCCAAAATCCAAAATGAGTAATGCCTTCCAAACTTTCATGAATGAAGCGCCTGGCCAGGCGCAAGCCTGGATGGCCGCCGCGCAAGGCCTCGA
Organism: bacterium; assembly: GCA_022072515.1. Lineage (GTDB taxonomy): Bacteria > Zhuqueibacterota > Zhuqueibacteria > Zhuqueibacterales > Zhuqueibacteraceae > Zhuqueibacter. The sequence goes on along the minus strand of JAJVHT010000134.1, from coordinate 28,005 downwards.
GAAAGCCAGCACGTTGGACAAGAAAACCGGCGCGCTGGCTTATCTCGCCGTGCTCGCGGCGATGCGTTTGGAGAGTGGGCTGCCGTTTCACGTTCTTATGGCGAAAGCCGCCGGCGCCTCGCGCGCAGAAGTCATCAGCGCCATCTTGATTGGCTTGCCGGCGGCGGGCAACATTGTTGTGCAAGCGCTGCCCGCGGCACTCGCCGCTTATGATGAGGGGTAGAAGCAAGATTGTGATTCTAATATATGAGACGTAAAACTGCATTCGCCGCAAAACAAGGCAGAATGATTCGTTGGCAGAATAATTTTCTAATCATTCTGCCGAACCATGATTCTGCCTTCCAAAACCTTCGCGGTTGCGATAGTTTTTGAGAGTAATAAGATAACGCGTACAACCAACACCGGAGGAAGTATGAATTACCCTGTCTGGGACGTGGCATTCGGAGCCGGTCTGCTCATTGCGATCGTCTCCATCACGCACGTCTTCGTTTCACATTTTGCCGTGGGCGGCGGGCTTTTCCTGGTGCTCACCGAAAGAAAAGCCTATCGTGAAAATGACACGGCGCTGTTGGATTGGCTGAAAATCCACACCAAGTTTTTTGTGCTGTTGACGGTGGTGTTCGGCGCCATCAGTGGCGTCGGCATTTGGTTCACCATCGCTCTAATTCATCCCTCGGCGACCAGCACGCTCATTCACGCCTACGTCTGGGGCTGGGCCATCGAGTGGGTCTTTTTCTTTCTCGAGATCACCGCGGCGCTGTTGTATCTCTACGGCTGGAACAAGCTCG
>JAJVHT010000134.1:6092-27117 GCA_022072515.1 bacterium | reverse complement strand
CTAATTCATCCCTCGGCGACCAGCACGCTCATTCACGCCTACGTCTGGGGCTGGGCCATCGAGTGGGTCTTTTTCTTTCTCGAGATCACCGCGGCGCTGTTGTATCTCTACGGCTGGAACAAGCTCGACCGTCGCACGCATCTCTGGTTCGGCTGGGTTTATTTCATCGCCGCGTTCGCCAGCATGGTCATCATCAATGGCATCATCACCTTCATGCTCACCTCAGGCAAATGGATTGAGAATCACGAATTTTGGGTCGGCTTCTTCAATCCCACTTATTTCCCGTCGTTGTTCGTGCGCTTTGCGTTTTCATTGGCGCTGGCCGGTATTTATGCGCTCGTCACCGCGAGCTTGCAGAAAAATGCCGACCTGAAAGGCAAGATCGTCAAATGGAGCGCGCGGTGGATTGTGCCGGCGTTCATCGTGCTGCCCTTCTTCGTTTATTGGTATGTTGGCAACATGGCGCCGCAAGTTTGGGCCAGCGCCAAAGGCTTGATGCCTACGGCCACACGCTATGCCAATCTCATTGTGATCTTCTCCATCGCGACATTTGTTTTATCCCTGCTCACGCTGGTCAAGCCGCGGAAAATGCACTTTGTTTTCAGCCTGGTGGTGCTCACTTGCGCCTTCACGACGATGTGGGCCTTTGAGTTTATCCGCGAGTCCGTCCGCAAGCCCTACATCATTGACAATTACATGTATGGCAACTCGCTGTACAAAACGCCGATGAATGGCGACGGCGGATTCAATCTCGAGCAGATCAATCAAAACGGCGTGCTGAACACCGCCAAGTGGGTGCAACACCGCGAGATTACCACACAAAACCAAATTGTTGCGGGGAAAGAAATTTTTCGCGTGCAATGCCAGAGCTGCCACACAGTCGATGCCTATCGCGGCGTCAAGAATTATTTGCAACAAAGGAATTGGGACGCCAGCACCATGGCGCTGATGCTGGGCAGTTTGGATGCCATGCACAACGGCACCATGCCTCCGTTTGTCGGCACCGAACCGGAGAAAGCCGCATTGGCCGCGTATCTGGCCACGATTCATCCCGTCACCAAAGCGCCGGAAGTGACAATGAGCGGCAAAATGACCTTTCAAAGCAACTGTGCGATGTGCCATCGCGCCGATCCCAGCGATGCGGTATTCTCTAATTTGAAACAGATGGATCAGGAAACCATCGTCGCGATGTTGGCGGATTTGCCGACTTTGAATCCGCGCATGCCCAATCTCGCTCTGACGGATAGCGCTCGCGCGGAATTGGCGAAATGGTTGCACGAATAAATCTAAATCAAGGAGTCAATAATGGATCCACAAATCATTCCCGCGGTTGATCCCATTCCGCTGCCGGCGCCGTTTTGGCTGTTCAAATTGCTGCTGGTCGTCACCTTTATTCTGCACATTCTGGTGATGAACTTTATGCTGGGCGGCGGTGTTCTGGCGGCGATCGCCAAGTTCAAATCAAGAAAAGATGAGAACTATCGCCGCTTGTTTGAAGACCTCAGCAAGAAAATCCCCTCGCTACTGGCGGCGACGGTAACGCTTGGCGTTGCCCCCTTGCTTTTTCTGCAAGTTTTATACGGCCAATTTTTCTACTCCTCGTCGGTTCTTATCGGCTGGCCGTGGTTTTTAGTCTTGATTTTCCTCGCGCTGGCGTATTACGGATTTTATCTCGTCGCGTTCAAAAAAGGCGCAGCGACGAACAAGGTTGGCTGGGTCTTCTTGTTCAGCATGATACTCGTTTTTGTTATCGGCTTTCTCTACAGCAACAACATGACGCTGCTGCTGACTCCCGAACAATGGGCGGCCAAGTACCATGCTGACCCCAGCGGCTGGAATTTGAATTGGGGTGAGCAAACGCTGATTCCGCGCTTTCTGCATTTTTTCATCGCTGCGCTTGCCGTCGGCGGATTGTTTATCGCAACGGTCGGACTATTTCGCTGGAAGCAAGACACTGAGTATGCGCGGTTTCTGATCAAATTCGGCAGCCGCTGGTTCATGTACGTTACCATGCTGGAAATCGTCGCCGGCTTGTGGTTTCTCATTAGCCTGCCGCGCGCGAAGATGATGTTGTTTATGGGAGAAAATTTGCTGGCGACGATAGCGCTGCTCATCGGCGTTGTCGGCGCGTTGGCTGCCATTTTCCTCATGTCCGAAGCGCTGCGCAAAGCTGATCCACGTAAGGGCTTCTATCTGGCTTCCGGCTTGACCGTGGGTGTCATCATCTTCATGGCGATTATGCGCGAAGTGCTGCGCGATGCGTATTTGGCGAATTATTTCAACGCGAAAAATTTCGTTGTGCAGACGCAATGGGACGTGCTGATTCTGTTCCTGGCGCTCTTTGTGGGCGGTGTGGCACTATGGTTCGTGATGATCAAGCGTTACTTTTTTTCGCCCAAAGCTGCGAGTTGAAAGCTGTGTGAGTTGAAAACCGAAGCTTTGCAGGCGGCCCTAACGGATAGATTAACGCCAGCGGACAAAGCTTTTTGCATTTCATCTGGTGATTTTAATCTATCCATTGAGGATCATGTTTCTGAATTTTACTCTAAGTTGCAAAGCTAATTGCCCAATGAAATCGGAGGAAGATCCATGAAAAGAGTCACCAAAATTATCGTCGGCGTTGTTGCTGGTCTCGTCGTTGTCGTCGCGGCGTTTATTGCGCTGTCGGTTTATTATATCATGCGGGGTCCGGACTTGACAAAATACGAGGCTCTCAAAGAGCCGAAGCTCTCGACCGTGCCGGATCAGAAGATGCTCGTGGTCGAGGCGAAGGGCGATCCGATAGTTGTCGGTGAGAAGGCGTTCGCCATGTTGTTGCAACTGTATTTCAAAACGAAGGACACGCCCAAAGGTCCAGGACAACCCGCGCCACGGGCGCGCTGGCCCGTCGCTTTTGACACACCTAAAACAGAATGGATCGGTTTGTACGCCATGCCCGTCCCCGAAACCGTCACCGAACTTCCGCCATACGAAACAGTGCCGGAGTTAAAGGTGTCGTTGACAACCTGGGCGTACGGTGAGGTCGCCGAGATTCTGCACTACGGACCTTATGACAAAGAGCAGCCCACGGTCGCACGGTTGATTGAATTCATCAAAGCCCAGGGTTATGAAGTGGCCGGCGATCATGAAGAAGAATACCTCAAAGGCCCAACGATGTTTTCCAAAGGCGATCCTGAGAAGTATGTCACGATCATTCGTTATCGTGTGAAAAGGACTGAACAGACGTAAATGTAAATGACGGGAAGGAAAGTGAGAAAACCCAAGCCCATATTGCCATGAAGTCGATCTCAAAAAATACATTCTGGCGAAATTCACCAGACCGCCGTTGTCGGGAGAAGAAACTTGGCATTTGGTTTATCTGCAGTGTGCTCCTTGCCTTCTCACCGCTTCACGCGCAGCCCCGCCGTCTCACCTTTGAGCAGATATCAATCGAGCAAGGCCTGTCGCAGAGCATTGTTTACTGTATTTTGCAGGATCAAAAGGGATTCTTGTGGTTCGGCACTGAAGATGGCCTGAACAAATACGACGGCTATAATTTTACCATCCTGCGGCACGATCCGCATCAATCGAACAGTCTCAGTTATAATGAGATTCGCGCGATGTATGAAGATAGCGCGGGAGTGTTGTGGATCGGGACGTTTTTTGGCGGCTTGAATAAATATGATCCGGCCATGGAAAGGTTCACGAATTACCGGAACATTCCCGGTAATTCGCAGAGCTTGAGCCACAATAACGTCAGGGCGATTTCTGAGGATAAATCCGGCAATCTGTGGATCGGCACGGATGATGGGCTGAATAAATTCGACCGCACGACGGAGACGTTCACGCGTTTTCATCATGCTGCGGCTAATCCGAGCAGTTTGAGTCACAATACAGTCAACGCCATTTATGCGGACCGCACCGGCACACTTTGGGTTGGCACCGACAGTGGTTTGAATGCGCTGACCCTCGGCGCCAACGGCGATATACCGGCTTTTAAACAACACCGGCATGATGCCGCCGATCGTCGCAGCCTCAGCGATAATGCCGTCACGGCAATTTATGCAGATCGCGCGGGTAGTCTTTGGGTTGGCACGCAAAATGGATTGAATAAACTTGTTCGTGCTGCCGGCGCGAAGTCGCCTCCGTCATTTGTTCGTTATCAGAACGATCCGCGCCATCTCAACAGTCTGAGTCACAATGATGTCAGAGCCATCTTTGAAGATCGTGCGGGAACGCTTTGGATCGGCACGAACGGTGGCGGACTCAATTTGCTGGATCACGAGCGCAATACGTTTATGCGTTTTCAAAACAACCCGCACGACCCCACGAGCATCAGTTACAACCAGGTTTATGTGATTTGCGAAGATCGTTCCGGTATTATCTGGCTGGGAACCTATGGCGGTGGCGTCAACAAGATCGTCAGCCCGCAAAAGCCTTTTGCGCTTTATCAGCCTGATCCGAATAATTCCAACAGCCTGCCGCAGGAAATTGTCTGGGCGATCTATGAAGATGCGGGCGGAATTTTGTGGATCGGCACGCACGGCGGCGGGTTGACGCGATTGGATCGAACCAAAAATTTGTACACGCATTATCAGTACGATCCGCAGAATCCGCATAGCCTGAGCAACAACATTGTCAGGTTGATCTATCCCGCCCGCGGTGATCCAGATGTTTTATGGATCGGCACACACGGCGGCGGACTCAATCGCTTCGATATGAAAACGGGAAGGTTCACCCGTTACCTGCACGACCCCGGCGACCCCGCCAGCATCAGCCACAACGAGCTTCGCTCAATCTGCGAGGATCAGTCCGGCACGCTTTGGATCGGTACCAACGGTGGCGGCCTGAATATGCTGATCCCCGGCACTGCCGAAAACTCTTCTCCGAAATTTATACGCTACCGGCACGACCCGAATAATCCCGCCAGCCTCAGCAATGATTTCGTGCGTGCGATTTATGAAGACCCGCGTGAAGTCGGGCAGGGGTTGTGGATTGGCACGCAGGGCGGGGGACTTAACAAATTCAATCGCCGCACCGAAACCTTCACGCATTACCGCGCTGATCCCAACCTCCCGAACAGCTTGAATAATGATTATATTCTTTGTCTGTATGCCGATCACGCCGGCGTGTTGTGGCTGGGGACGTGGGGCGGCGGTCTCAACAAATTTGATCGCGACAAAGGCGTGCTGGCTTATTACACCAGCAGCGAGGGATTACCCAACAATGAGATTTACGGCATTCTTGAAGATGACGACGGTCATTTTTGGATCAGCACCAACCGCGGCTTGTCGCGGTTCACTCCGGCCACCGCAGTTTTCAAAAACTATAGCGTCGAAGATGGGCTGCAAAGCAATGAGTTCAACGGCGGCGCTTTCTTCAAAAGTAAAAGCGGTGAAATGTTTTTCGGCGGCATTCACGGGTTCAATGCGTTTTATCCGCAAAATATCAGAGATAATCCCCACGTCCCGCCAGTGGCGATTACCGGCTTTTTAAAATTCAACAAAGCCGTCCGGCTTGCGCCGGCCATTACGGCGACCAGGCAATTGCAGCTTTCTTACAAGGATTATGTTTTTTCATTTGAATTTGCCGCGTTGGATTTTACCGCGCCGATGAAAAACCAATATGCCTATAAAATGGAAGGCTTGGATCGAGACTGGATTTACACCGAGGCGAAAAAGCGGTTTGCGACGTACACGACGCTCGCGCCCGGCGCTTATACTTTTCGCGTCAAAGGCTCCAATAATGACGGCCTGTGGAATGAGTCGGGGACTTCCATTGCCATCACGATTCATCCACCCGCTTGGAAGACATGGTGGTTTCAGACACTGAGTGCGCTCTTGGCGGTGGGGTTGATCTATTTTGGCTACCGCCAGCGCGTCAAACACGTTCGCATGAAAGCCGAGTTGAAAACGGCGCATGAGGCGCAAATGTCGATCATGCCGCAAGCCGATCCGCACATCGCCGGCTTCGACATTTCCGGTGTTTGTCTGCCGGCAAATGAAGTCGGCGGCGATTTTTTTGATTATCTTTGGCTGGATGAGACGCAGACCAGATTTGGCATAGCGATTGGCGATGTCTCGGGCAAGGCCATGCACGCGGCGATGACCGCGGTGATGGCCAGCGGCATGCTCTACGCCAAAACTGATGAGGCGCTTTCGATCAAAGAAATCATGACGCGCTTGAACCGGCCGATGTATGCCAAAATCAAGCGCGAGATGTTCACAGCGCTTTGTTTTGCCGCGATTGATATTAAAACCAAAGTACTGACTTTTACCAACGCCGGCTTGATCGAGCCGCTGCTCAAACGCGGCGCGACGGCGGTTTACCTGGAAGCCGCCGGCTGCAAACATCCTTTGGGCGCCACCAAGGATGATTTTTACGAGGAAAAAAATCTGCCGTTGCAGTCCGGTGACGTGTTGGTGCTGGTCACCGATGGCATTGTTGAAGAAAAAAATCACCGCGGCGAATTTTTTGGCGAACAGGCGCTGCAAAATTTGCTGGAACGGATAGATACGGCACAGACCACTGCGGCGGCCATCAAAACCAACATCATCGCTGCCGTCAAACGATTTTCCGGAATGACGGCTCAGGATGATGACATGACGGTTGTGGTGGTGAAGGTGCTTTAACCACGAATTTGCCACCGAGTATTTCTTTAAGTCTTTACGCCAACGGATGGATGAAGATCAACGGATAAAAACTAGAGACCCTTATCCGTTGGGGGCATAAACATTCTGACTCCAAGTAACTTTATGGCAATCACCATTGAAAAAACCTCTTTCGGCGCGATCACCATTGCCGGAAAGACCTACGAGCATGATGTGCTTATTCGCCTGTCGGAAGAGATTAAGAAACGCAAGAAGAAGCTTTCCAAGCGCATCTACGGAACCTCTGGCCGCACCACTGGACGATGCAGCCGAATCTCGCGTACATCAAGAAGAACGGCGTCGAGAAGTGGCTACTGGCGCAGCAGCAGGAATGGTCTTGCAAAAGTTGCGCTGCGGCGATCTGCTGGTACCAGAAACAGTGCCGTTGCGGGCAGCAGCTTGAAGCATGGGAGCTGCCAGCGTGATATTTTCTTGGCGGCGCGGGCAATCAGTTTCTCGAAGAGAGGAGAACTTATGATCGAAATAATCGCTTACTGCGGCTTGGCCTGCCACACGTGTCCGATCTATCTGGCCACCAGGCAGGAGAACAAAGCAGAACAGACGCGAATGAGAATTGAAATTTTTCAACTGTTAAAAGGGCAATATGGGATGAATTATGAGCCGGAAGACATTACCGATTGCGACGGCTGTCGGACGGGTGGTGGCAGATTATTTTCGGGATGCAGGAACTGCCTTATTCGGAAGTGCGCAAGTGAGAAGGGGCTTGAAAGCTGTGCCTATTGCACGAAATATGCCTGCGAGCGGCTTGAGACGTTTTTCGGTTCGGAGCCAACTGCCAAGGCACGCTTGGATGAAATCAGGGAAACATAAGTAGCTCGTTATCTCAAATCACGAGAAAGGAGAAAAGCATGTCAGTGACTCTTCCATTTTAGAAAGACAACATAGCTTTTAAAAGCGATTGCAGCAAGTACAAAATGCAGAGAAATTCATGGATAAGCAATCAAATATGATGAATAAATTCGACTTTCTGTTGGGAGACTGGAGTCTGGAATACCGAGCTCCAAAGAGCGCGTTCAGTGAGGCCATGACCGGCGCCGGGACCGGGACATGCAAACGGACGCTGAATGATAAGTATGTTTATTGGGATTATGCAGCAACTTTTTCTTCCGGCGGCAAATGCCAGGCCCACGGAATCTTTGCATGGGATGATAAACTGAAGCTCTATCGCTACTGGTGGTTCGAGGATTCGGGAGCTTTCATGACCGCGACCTGCAATTTCATCAATGAGGAAACGCTGTTTATGAGTTGGCATGATACCTTATTAATTCAAGCCTTCACCAGGCAGGATCCCAATCAAGTGACCTTGAGAATGGAAAATCCCAATGCCGCAGGCCAGTATGAATCAGTGTTAGAAGTGATACTCAGGCGCAAATAACGCATGCGTTATTTGCCCGGGGTCATGTATGGCCCAGAAGAAAACTAAACACGGAGGCAAGAAATGCTGCCCGTCGAAGAAAAAAATGACGTGTTTCCCATCTGCCCGCACTGCACAAAAGAACTGGTAAAAATTTGGTGCCGTCAGTTGGAGAGTGTCTTTGGAAAGAGATACATCTATTTCTGTCCTGAGTGCAAAAAAGTTTTAGGAGTATCTCACCGCAAAGGTTTCTGGATGGGTTGAAAGGAGAGTGAAAAATGCGAGTGAAAAAATGCTTGGGATGCACCAACTTTCCCTGTGCTGAGGTCAAGCACGAATGTTATGTCATCCCCAATATCGAGGTGAAACCGCGGGAAGTTTCCATCATCATGATCTCAGAAGCGGCGCCGGAGAATCCCCAAGATTATTACTACGCCAAAGGAGATTCTCTTTTTCAGAAAACGACCGTGCAAGCATTCAACGATGCTGGCGCTGAAGTCAAAACCATGCGGGACATCCTCGCCATGGGTGTGTATCTCACCACCGCGGTGAAATGCGGCAAAACGGGATACGGCATTAAAGCCGGCACCATCGAAGAATGCTCACGTATTTTGGAGAAAGAGCTGGCGCTGTTTCCGAATGTCGAAGTGTTCATGCTCATGGGCGACGTGGCGATCAAGGCTCTCAATTACATCGCCAAGCGGGCAGGTGAAGGCAGAGTGATTCCGGCTGGCTCTACCTACAAGATTCGCGGCCAGAAATACTACTTTCGCGGCAAGAGAACTTTCCCGTCGTATCTCCAAGCTGGACCGAGCTTCTTCATCGAGAAGAGCAAGCGCAGAATGATCGCGGAAGACATTGCCGTCGCGCTCAGTCTCGTGCAGAGGAAAACCTAGCGCGGTTTTGGCCGCAGCCAAACAGGAAAAAGTTTATCCGCCGAACTTCGCCGAAATCACCGAGCGTCGCCGAAAAACTCGGCGAATCTCGATGGCTTCGGCATTTCTCGGCGAAAAATTTGTTTGCTTTTGCAAAGATTACAATGCAATCTATGGCGCCAATCAAGGGAGTGGTTTTTGACATCAAGAAATATTCTATTCACGACGGGCCGGGCATTCGCACGACGATTTTTCTCAAAGGCTGTCCGTTGCGTTGCTGGTGGTGTCACAATCCCGAAAGTCAATCTCCGGCGATCGAGATGTTCTTTCACGAAAATCGTTGCATCCGTTGCGGAACGTGCGTGGCCGCTTGCGAACACGGCGCCATTTCCTGGAATGATCACGGGCCGGTGTATGATCGGGAGAAATGCGCGCGTTGCGGCGCTTGTGCAGACGTCTGCTATGCTGAAGCGCGCGAACGCGTTGGCCGGGAAATGACCGTGGAACAGGTGATGGCCGCAATCGAACGTGACCTTGCTTTTTATGAGGAATCCGGCGGCGGTGTGACCTTGTCCGGCGGCGAGCCTTTGTGGCAGCCAGATTTTGCCCTGGCGCTGCTCCAGGCGTGCAAGGAAAAAGAGATTCACACGGCGCTCGATACGTGCGGTTTTGCGGCGTGGAAAACCATTGAAAGTGTACGCCAATTCGTGGACGTGTTTTTGTATGACCTCAAACTGATAAATTCCGAACAGCATCGCCAGTTCACCGGCCAGTCGAATGCGTTGATCTTAAAAAATCTCGAAGCCCTATCGCAATACGGGCACAAAATCATTCTGCGCGTGCCGATCGTACCGGGAATCAATGATGAGGCGGCAACCGTTCGGCAGCTCGCCGCGTATGCGGCTACGTTGCCCCATCTGCATGAAATTGAGTTGCTGTCTTATCATCGCCTCGGCATGGACAAGTATGGCCGGCTCAGCAACGGCTATAATTTGCCCGATACGCCGCCACCCTCGAAAGCGAAGATGGCGGAAATAGCTCACACTCTGCAAGAATTTGGATTACCCGTGAAAAGGAGTCAATGACATGATCAGCGAACGAGTTGCCCGGCTGCGACAGCAAAGCCTGGAAGCCCAACCCGCGATTTCGACCGAGCGCGCCGAGTTGCTCACACAATTTTATCAAGAGAACATGGGCATCGTGTCGCCCGTCATGCGCCGCGCCCTGGCTTTTCAATATTTGATGGAACATAAAACGATTTACCTCGGCGCCGGTGAGTTGATCGTTGGCGAAAAAGGTCCAGCGCCGAAAGCGACTCCGACTTATCCGGAGTTGTGCTGCCACAGCTTGCAAGATCTGGGCATTCTCAATTCGCGGGAAAAAATTCCGTTTGCCGTCAGTGCGCCGGCCAGACAAATCCAGGAGCACGTGATTATTCCATTCTGGCAGGGCAAATCCATGCGTGATCTCATTTTTCAGGAGATGACGGACGAATGGAAAGCTGCTTACGAGGCCGGCCTCTTTACCGAATTCATGGAACAGCGCGCACCAGGACACACGGTGTTGGACGACAAGATTTACCGCAAAGGCATGCTGGATTTTCAGCAAGACATGCAAAACAGTTTGCAAAAGTTGGATTATCTCAACGATCTGCAAGCTTATGCGAAAGAACAAGAGTTAATGGCGATGCGCATTTGTGCGGATGCCCTGATAAGTTTTGCCGCGCGTCATGCGGAAAAAGCAATAGAGTTGGCCCAGCAGGAAACCGATGCCCAACGCCGAAGGGAGCTACAGCATATCGCGGAAGTTTGTTCGCGCGTTCCGGCGCAGGCGCCGCGCGATTTCTGGGAAGCGCTGCAATATTATTGGTTCGTTCATCTCGGTGTCACGACGGAGCTGAACACTTGGGATGCGTTTTGTCCGGGACATCTCGACCGCCATCTGTATTCGTTCTATCAAAAAGGCCTTGCCGAGGGCACGCTGACCCGCGAGCAAGCCGAAGAGCTTTTGCAATGTTTTTGGATCAAATTCAACAACCAGCCGGCGCCGCCGAAAGTAGGCGTCACCGCAGAGGAGAGCGGAACGTACACGGATTTCGCCCAAATCAATACCGGCGGCATCAATGAAGACGGCTCGGACGGCGTCAACGAAGTCACGTATTTGATTCTGCAAGTGATCGAAGACATGCGGCTGTTGCAGCCAAGTTCTTCGGTGCAGGTGAGCAAGAAAAATCCGGATCGTTTTGTCAGGCGCGCGGCGCGAATTATTCGCACCGGCTTTGGGCAACCCTCGGTGTTTAATGCCGATCTCATTGTGCAAGAGCTGGTGCGGCAAGGCAAATCTGTTGTGGATGCACGAAACGGCGGCTCCAGCGGCTGCGTCGAGGTTGGCGCCTTCGGCAAAGAGAACTATAATCTCACCGGCTATTTCAATCTGCCCAAGATTTTGGAGATCACTTTACATAACGGCGTCGATCCCCGCACCGGCCGCAAGATCGGGCTGGAGACGGGCGACCCGGCGCAATGCAAATCGTTTGCGGAATTTTTTGCGGTTTACGAGAAACAGTTGCGGTATTTTCTTGATGTCAAGATCCGCGGCAATAACGTCATTGAACGGCTCTACGCCGCTTACATGCCGGCGCCCTTTCTTTCGCTGTTGATTGATGATTGCATTGCCAACGGCCGGGACTATCACGACGGCGGCGCGCGCTACAACACCACGTACATTCAGGGCGTGGGTATCGGCACGATCACCGACGCCCTGACGGCCATCAAGTATCATGTCTTTGACCAACAAACATTGACCATGCCAGCGCTGCTGGCTATCATTGAAGCCAACTTTGCCGGCCATGAGCGCGAACGCCAATTGTTGCTGAATAAAACCCCACGTTACGGCAACGACGATGATTACGCCGACCAGGTGATGACGGATTTGTTCGAGGCTTATTTCAAAGCGATCGATGGGCGCAGGAACACCAAGGGCGGCGAGTATCACATCAATTTGTTGCCGACGACGGTACATGTTTATTTTGGCGCGGTGATTGGCGCCACGCCGGACGGGCGCAAAGCCGGAATGCCGCTTTCGGAAGGCATCTCACCGGTGCAAGGCGCGGATCGCAACGGCCCGACGGCAGTCATCAAGTCGGCGGCCAAGATGGATCATGCGCGCACCGGCGGCACGCTGCTCAATCAGAAGTTTACGCCGCAGTTGCTCCAAAGCGACGAAGGTTTGGATAAACTGGTTCAATTGATCCGCACTTATTTCAAGCTGGATGGCCACCATATTCAATTCAATGTCGTCGACGCCGCGACATTGCGTGCCGCGCAAAAAAATCCTGAGTCGTATCGTGATCTTATCGTGCGCGTGGCCGGTTACAGTGATTATTTCTGTGATCTCGGCAAAGCCTTGCAAGACGAGATTATTGCGCGGACGGAGCATCAAGCGTTGTGAGTAAGAGTAAGAGAGTGTTTGTATGCGAATCTATTTTAAGGAGAATCACCATGGATCTAATCGTTCGTGTCAAAGAAATCAAAGGGCATTGCCCCGTCCACAAAGTCGGCGACAGTTTTAAACTCGAGTCCGGGTATCGGCTGCTGACCGACGTGCCTATTTGTATGCATGCGCTGGCTTCCTTGCTGCCGCATTACAATGCGCTGCGGGTTGCCGAACCGGCGCAGTGGGGCGCCGCCGGCAAAGACGATGCGTCAAAAGCGTATTTCCAATGTATGGATCCGTTCGAATACACCGGCAATGGCACGGTGGTCTTTGAAGTGGAACGAACAGGCTCGTAAGCCGGAGCGCAGACTTGGGATGACATTGGATGACACCCTATTGGGTGAGGGTTTTGTAGTAACAATTCAAAAGAGACAATTAACAGTGTATTTGTATTCTACTCACTCCCATTTTTTTACCGCTTCGCAAGACTGCGAAAAATTTTTAAGCAATTCTTAATTTCAAGAAATGGGGCTCACCTCAAACTAAATCTCGCTTTCCAAGTTCAGAGAAAACAGCATGCGCAAAGCGTGCAAGCAGGCATAAGACTTGCCTATTGATAAATGGAAAAACATTGCTTCGATAGTCCTGCAAGGAGGTTTCTTATGGCTCGTAAAGCGATGCTGATTGACATCACCCTGTGTGTTGGGTGCGGCTTATGCCGCGACGCGTGTAAACAGGCCAATGGTTTGCCTGAGGGAGAAGAAACCAAACTCAATGCGAATGCTTATACGGTCGTGCAAGATTGGGGCGACAACACCTTTGTGCGACGCGTGTGCATGCATTGCGAAAATCCCACCTGTGTTTCCGTTTGTCCGGTTGGCGCCTTTACTAAAACGGCGGCGGGGCCGGTTTTATATGATGAAGAAAAGTGCATTGGCTGCCGCTATTGCATGCAGGCGTGCCCGTTTCAAGTGCCGACGTATACTTGGAACGAGACGTCGCCGCGCGTGCGCAAATGCATTTTCTGCCATGAACGGCTCGCGCAAGGTTTGCCCACCGCGTGCTCCGAAGCGTGTCCGACCGGCGCCACGATCTTCGGTGATCGCGATGAGTTGATTGCCGAAGCGCAAAAGCGGCTGCAAGAAAATCCCGACAAATATGTAAATCATATTTATGGCCTACAAGAAGCCGGCGGCACCTCGGTGCTTTTCTTGTCCGCCGTGCCGTTCGAAAAACTTGGTTTCCCCACCAATTTGCCGAACCAGCCTCTGCCGATGCTCACGTGGAATGCTTTGTCGAAAATCCCCAATATTGTTGCCGTCGGCGGCACCGCTCTTTACGGTTTGTGGTGGATTGTCAATCGACGGGACGAGATTGGCAAATTGCATGCAAAGTTGAAAGAAATGGAAGAAAGAGATCATTCCGGCGAGGCTTGATGGCCCGGACGGAGCCGAGGTATTTTATTTGTAAAAATGGTGTCGTGGTGGTTCATATTTTCGAGTCGGCATTATGAAAAAACTATTATCGCAACTCACATTTTGGCGCGGCCTTTTGGTCCTGCTGCTGGCGCTTGGCCTTTATGCCACCTATGTGCGCTTCACGCAGGGTCTCGGCGCGGCCACCAATCTCAGCGATCAGTTCCCGTGGGGATTGTGGATTGGCTTTGATATTCTCTGCGGCGTCGGTTTGGCCGCCGGCGGTTTCACGCTGTGCGCGATCGTTTATATTTTCAATCTCAAAGATTTCAAGCCCATCGTGCGGCCTGCGGTGTTGACCGCCTTTTTAGGTTATCTGCTGGTGATTTTTGCGTTGATGTACGATCTCGGGCGGCCATTTCGCATCTGGCACGCGCTCGTTATGTGGAACCCGAACTCCGTGATGTTTGAAGTCGCGTGGTGCGTGATGTTATACACCACGGTTCTCGCGCTCGAATTCAGCCCGGTGTTGTTTGAAGGCCTCGGCTGGATGAAAGCCGTGCGGGTGATGCGCGCGATTACGATTCCCCTGGTGATCATCGGCGTGCTGCTTTCCACATTGCACCAATCCTCGCTGGGTTCATTGTTTTTGATCGTGCCGGAGAAATTGCATCCGCTGTGGTACTCTTCACTGCTGCCGGTGTTTTTCTTTCTGTCCGCGCTCGGCGTCGGTTGCGCGATGGTCATCTTCGAATCATTCATGAGTAGCCGGGCATTCAAACGCGAGATCGAAATGCCTTTGCTGTCGCAGCTTGGCCGCGTCATGGTCGTGATTCTGCTGATTTACACCGTGATGAAAATTCAGGATCTGTTCGATCGTCACGCCTTCGCCGCGGTGTTTACGTTGAGTCTCGAATCAACTCTATATTGGATCGAAATGGGATTCGGAGTTTTGCTGCCGATGATCTTGCTCTCTTTTCGGAAAGTGCGGCTCCAGCAAACAGGATTGTTTGTCTCGGCCTTGCTGGTGGTGATCGGCTTTGTATTGAACCGGATGAACGTCAGCATCACCGGCATGGAAGGCTGGGCCCAAGCGGGCTATTTTCCCTCCTGGATGGAGATCGCGGTGACGGTGATGATCGTTGCACTCGGCTTCACCGCATTTGCACTGGCGGCGCGTTACTTGCCGGTTTTCCCGAAGGCAGAACCTGAAAGCCAGGCAATTGAGGCAGTACATCTTCGCGAAGAGAAACTGGCGTTGGAGATGATGAAGTAAACGGATAGGGATAGTAACCGCTGTCCGGACGCTAAGTTAATATTGGTGATCCTGGACTGCATTGCTGCGCTAGCGTCCGGACAGCGAAATTTTAGATTACGCAAAAGGAGATCGATATGGCTTTGATGATAACTGCAGAATGCATCAATTGTGGCGCTTGCGAGCCCGAGTGTCCGAACAATGCGATTTATAATGCCAACGAAGAATGGGCGTTTGCCGACGGCACCACCGTGAAGGGACAAATTGAATACCACGGCCACATGGTTGACGCCCAACAAAAATTCAGCGCGCTTTCCGATTCGATTTATTTTATCGTGCCCGAAAAATGCACCGAATGTGAAGGCTTTCATGAGGAGCCGCAGTGCGTCTCGGTTTGTCCGGTCGATTGCTGTGTCGACGATCCCGAGCGCCGGGAGTCGAAAGAAGCGCTGATGGCCAGAAAGGATTTGTTGCATCCGTAATCCTATCGATGCCATTCGTTGCCGCGGCGTTGAACAAAGCAAAAATGCAAAGGCGCACGTCATGAGTACCGTGAAAATGATCAGCTACCCCTTTGTAGCCGCCGTTGTCGCTTCCTTGGCGATTCTGTTTCTCGGCTTGGCCGTGTTTGGCTTCGCGCCCGCGCAATGGGCTGAGTGGCAGGGTCGCGTCGTCGGGGTGTTTGGAACTCTGGCTGGAATTGCCGGTGCCGTCGCCGGCGTGTTAATGGCTTCACACGATGAGCGGCACGCCATCAAATGAAGCCGTCGCGCGTCGCTCATTTGATCAAGGAGGTAACCAATGCAACCGTATCTGGATGCCGTTCGGGACAAGGTCTGCACTGTCTGTTTGGATGCCGTGATGCATGGCGACCAATTCGTGCGTTGCGGACTTCCCAAAGGTAGAACCTGCCCGGTGGAAGTTTTTCTGCCGCAAGTGATTGGCGTGGTGGAGGCGGTCGATAGCTGGCTGCTCGACGACTACGTGAAGGTGTTGCGCGAAAAAGTTTGCGCCATTTGCAAACATTCCGAGGGCGACGTCTGCGTGCTGCGTTTGCAAGCGGATTGCCCGTTGGATCGTTATTTCATGCTGGTGGCGGAAGCGATTCAGGAAGTCAATACCCGCTTGAATGCCGAAGCCGCAACGGTTGGAATCCCTTGAGGATACGCCATGAATACCGATTTCTTGCACACGACTCTCGGCAGCACTGGATCAAAAGTTTTCCGGCTGGGTTTGTCGGCTTCCTATCGTCCCGGCAAACGGACCATCTATAAAGCTTTAGACGAAGGCATCAATTTTTTCTTCTGCTATGGCTTTGACAGTCAGATGATCCAGGTTCTGCGCGAGGTGATTAAAAGCCGGCGCGAAGACTATGTGATTGCGACCGGCGCGTATAATTTGCTGTGGGGGCATCCGAACCTCCGCCGCACGCTGGAAAAACGGCTGCGCCAGCTCAACACGGATTATCTCGATCTGTTTCTTTTTCTCGGCGTGACGCGCCCCCGCCATTTCGATATGCACGTTCGCGAAGCGTATCAGCATTTTCGTGCAGAAGGCAAGGTGCGCGGCATCGGCTTGTCGTGCCATCACCGGAAATTTTTGGGCGAGTTGGCGGCGAACGGTGACATTGATGTGATGATGGCGCGTTACAACGCCGCGCATCGCGGCGCCGAACAGGACATCTTTCCGCATTTGTCGCCGCATCATCCCGGCGTGATCAGTTATACCGCGACACGCTGGACGTATCTCTTGCGCCCAACCCGCGGCTGGCCACGGGATGGCCGCATTCCCACGGCCGGAATGTGCTATCGTTTTGTGCTGTCGAATCCGAACGTCGATGTCTGCTTGACGGCACCCAGCAATTTAAAACAATTTGAGGCCAACCTGGAAGAAGTTCGCCGCGGCCGCCTCTGTGAAGTTGACTTGGAATTTATGCGCCAGTTCGGCGATGCCGTCCATGCGCAGAATAAGTGGTTTATGTAAAAAGCCCAACGTTTTTTGTTGCGGTTCCTTTTTCGTTGCAAAATTTGATTTTTGAGGAAAATTCACCATGCCGGATTTGCAAACAGCGCCTGCTCTTGAAACCGACAAACGCGCTTCGCGAAAAATTTCGTTGCCTGAAATTCTCATTGTCGAAGCGTGGTGCAAGGGCTGTGCGATTTGTGCGGAGTATTGCCCCAAACACGTTTTTATTATGAAAGACAACTTGCCGGTCATCGTTGATTTGCAGGCGTGCAATCGCTGCATGTTGTGTGAGATGCGTTGTCCGGATTTTGCACTCACGGTAAGATAGGATGACGAGATGAAGAAGTCCAATACACGCGCCCGCATGATGTCGGGAAATGAAGCTTGCGTCGAGGCGGCATTGCTCGCCGGCGTGCGCTTTTATGCCGGTTATCCGATTACGCCGTCGTCGGAAATCGCGGAGTTGATGGCGGCACGCTTGCCGAAGTGCGGCGGCAAATTCATTCAAATGGAAGATGAAATCGCTTCGATGGCTGCGGTGATCGGCGCCTCGCTCGCCGGGGTGAAAGCGATGACGGCGACGAGCGGCCCGGGCTTCTCGTTGAAGCAGGAAAATATCGGCTATGCGGCGATGACGGAGGTGCCGTGTCTGATCGTCAATGTGCAGCGTGGCGGCCCGTCAACGGGATTGCCGACCCTGCCGTCGCAAGGCGATGTAATGCAGGCGCGCTGGGGCACGCATGGCGATCATCCGATTATTGCCATCGCGCCGTCTTCCGTCGGCGAAACGTTTATGCAGACGATCCGCGCCGTCAATCTCTCCGAAAAATTCCGGGTGCCGGTGATTCTGTTGCTGGACGAGATTGTCGGGCACGTGACTGAAAAAGTCGTTATGCCGGATCTCGCCAGTGTCGAGATATTTGATCGGATCAAACCGACGATGGCGCCG
Organism: bacterium; assembly: GCA_022072515.1. GTDB lineage: Bacteria > Zhuqueibacterota > Zhuqueibacteria > Zhuqueibacterales > Zhuqueibacteraceae > Zhuqueibacter. The sequence goes on along the minus strand of JAJVHT010000134.1, from coordinate 9,219 downwards.
GCAGAGTACGTGCCGTACGCCGAAACCGACACCGATGTGCCGCCGATGGCCGGGATGGGCGAAGGCTATCGCTATCATGTCACCGGGTTGACACACGATGAATTCGGCTTTACCACCAGCGATCCGAAAAAAATTGATGCGCTGATTCGCCGGCTGCATCGCAAGATCGAGAACCATCGCGAGGAGATCAGTCAAGTAGTGACGGAATATCTCGACGATGCGAAGATCGCGGTGTTGGCGTATGGTTCAACGGCGCGTTCGGCGCGCCGGGCGGTGTTGATGGCGCGCGAAGAGAAAATCCCGGCCGGGCTTTTTCGTCCCATTACCCTGTGGCCGTTTCCGGAGCAAGAAATTTTTAAGCTGGCGGAAAAAGTTTCGCATCTCATTGTTCCGGAAATGAACCTGGGGCAAATTGCGCATGAAGTCGAACATGCGGCGAGGGGCAAGACAGAAGTGCTTTCGCTCACTCGCGTCGATGGCGAACCAATTCGGCCGCAACAGATTTTTGAGAAGATCAAGGAGATTGCACGCTAATGGACTACAATAAATATCTTCGCATGCAGAAAATGCCGCACATTTGGTGTCCCGGCTGCGGCAACGGCATTGTGCTCAAAGCGATCTTGCGCGCCATCGATCGTCTCGGCTTGAACAAGGATGAAATCGTGATGGTGTCCGGCATCGGTTGCTCCAGCCGCACGCCGGGTTATGTGGATTTCAATACGGTGCACACGACGCATGGCCGCGCGCTGGCGTTTGCCACCGGCATCAAATTGGCGAAGCCGGAGTTGACTGTGATTGTGGTCTCCGGCGATGGTGATGCCACGGCGATTGGCGGCAATCATTTCATTCACACCGCGCGGCGCAATATTGATTTGACGATGATCATTTTCAATAACTACATCTACGGCATGACCGGCGGCCAATATTCACCGACGACGCCGTCCGGCAAATGGGGCAGCACCGCGCCGTATGGCAATCTGGAAAATTCTTTCGACATTTGCGGTTTGGCCAGCGCCGCCGGCGCGAGCTATGTGGCCCGGGGCACGGTTTATCATGCCGTGCAGCTCGACAAGCTGATTGAAAATGGTATTCGCAAAAAGGGTTTTTCCGTCGTCGAAGCGTTGACACCGTGCCCAACTTATTATGGCCGGCGCAACAGCCAAAAGTCGGTGATCGATATGATGAACTGGCAAATTGAAAATACCGTCAAGAGCAAAAGCGGAAATGTGTCACCTGATAATTTGGAAGGAAAACTTTCTATCGGAGTGCTGGTGGATCGTGAAAAGCCCGAGTACGTGGAAGCTTATCAGAAGTTCATCGCCCGTCTCAACACCGAGGTGAAGCATGAGCCTGCGTTATGAAATTCGCTTGAGCGGTTCTGGCGGACAAGGGTTGATTCTTGCCGGCCAGATTCTCGCCGAAGCCGCCGCCGTTTATGATGACAAATACGCCACGCAAAGCCAATCGTACGGTCCGGAAGCGCGTGGCGGCGCGAGTCGTTCGGAAGTCATCATTTCCGATGACGAGATTGATTATCCCAAAGCAGTGAATCTCGACTTTCTACTCGCGTTCACCCAGGCCGCTTGCGATAAATACGCTGACGATTTAAAGAAAGACGGGGTGTTGCTGGTTGATTCCACGGAAGTGACGAAGCGGCCGCCGGGAAATTTTAAATTTTTTGCCGTCCCCATTACTGAAATTGCCGAAAAAGCTGTCGGCAAAAAAGTGACGGCGAATCTCGTGGCCGTCGGCTTGATCGTAGGGTTGTCTAAAATCGTCACGCCGGTCGCTGCGGAAGAGGCGCTGTGGGAGCGCGTGCCCAAAGGCTCGGAAGAAATCAATCTTCAGGCCTTTCAAAAAGGCTTGGAGCTGGCGGAACGGCTGAAACCCGAACCCCTCCAGACGTGACGTGATGGCCAGCAAATGAAGCGGAGTTTGAATATGCAGGAAATCGTTGCAGATGACAGGCGCCGCCCGCCCCGGCGCTTCGGGCTTGCACAAATTGTGGTGGTCTTGTCACTTTTTCTTGTGATCACGGCGGCGTATATCATGCCGGCCAAGCGGCAGCCGGAGAGCACGAACATCATCGGCTATTTCGATTTTAAATTCAAAACCCAGCATCTCAAAAATGTCTCGCAGCCGTGGCGTTATACCTGGCATAATTCTGAAACCGTCGCGTGTGTGGAGCAAGTCAATAGTTTTTTCGCCGGCAAGGGCAAGCTGCTGGTTTATGATGGCGCCGGCAACGAAGTTTACGCCCATCGGCTGGGTGCGGATGGTGTTTGTTTAACGAATTCCGGCGTTGCAGGGGAGTGGACGATTATGGTGGTGTTTGATCATGAGGCAAATTGAAAATTTCAAATTGCAAATTTTCAATTTACCAGGAAAGAGATTGCAGCAAAAACCGCATGTCGAATTGAATAAGGAGTCCCATCATGAAGCTTTTGAAAATTGCCCGTGTCCCGCCGATCGTCGTGGCGCCGGAAGACAGCATCATGACGGCGGTGGAAAAAATGTGCGATAGCGGCGTCGGCGCCGTGGTCGTGATGCGAAATGCCGATCTTGTCGGCATCTTCACCGAGCGCGATTTATTGACGCGCGTCGTGCGCCCGGGCGTGTCGACGCTGAATACGCCGGTTGCCAAAGTCATGACCAAAAATCCGAGCGTTGCCCTCGCCGAAATGGAAGCCAGCGAAGCTTTTGAGTTCATGACGGAGAAAAATATTCGCCATCTTCCCATTGTCGATCAGCAGGGCAGGCTGCAAGGCATGCTGTCGATCCGCCATCTCATGCGGAGCGTCGTCGAGCACCTGTCGCATGAGTTGGAAGGGTTGAACGCGTATTTGAGCATCGATAGCGTCGGTGGCGATTGATGCCACGCGCTTGTAAAAATTTAAAAATGTCATTTCGGTGGAATTCATAAGCCGGCGCCCGCGCTGGGGTTGAAAAGGATTCTTTCAGAATGACCTGTTACTGGAAAGTTGTCTCTGAAATTTGATCATGCAGTCTCGCATCAGTTACAAACTTATCGCCGCTGTCGGTTTTGCCGCGATCGTGATCATCGGCATTTTCGCCTATCTCATGCTCAACGCGCACCAGCGGCAATTGATTGCGGAGCTGGAGCGCA
>JAJVHT010000134.1:0-5992 GCA_022072515.1 bacterium | reverse complement strand
ATGCAGTCTCGCATCAGTTACAAACTTATCGCCGCTGTCGGTTTTGCCGCGATCGTGATCATCGGCATTTTCGCCTATCTCATGCTCAACGCGCACCAGCGGCAATTGATTGCGGAGCTGGAGCGCAACGCCCAGCAATTGAGCGAAACGGTGAAAAGCAGCACGAAATATGACATGCTGCTGAATCAGCGCGAGTCGGTGCATCGCATTATCAACACCATTGGCGGGCAAGCCGGCATCGAGAAAGTGCGCATCTTTAACAAGGAAGGCGCGATTATTTATTCGACGGATTCGCTGGACACCGGCAAAATGGTCGATAAAAAAACCGAAGCCTGTTATGCTTGCCATATCGCCGATCAGCCGCTGGAACGCCTGTCGATTTCGCAGACAACAAGAATTTTTAAAAATGATGCACAAGCGCGAACGCTTGGCATTATCAATCCGATTTATAATGAGCCGAGTTGCTGGCAAAGCGATTGTCATGCGCATGCGGCGACACAAAAAGTGCTCGGCGTTCTCGATGTCACCATGTCGCTCGCGGAAGTTGATCGTGGTTTGCGGGCGAGTGAAATGCGCTTGTTGGCTTTTGCCATTATCGCCATTGCGGCGGTGAGTTTGATCATTTATCTCCTCGTCAAAGGCATGATTCTCAAACCGGTGCAACAGATCGTCACGGCCACGCAGCGCGTGGCGACCGGTGATCTCAGCCACACGATCAACGTGCACCAGCGTGATGAAATCGGCAAATTGGCGGCGTCCTTTAACGAGATGACGCGCAAGCTTTCCGAGACCCAGCGTCAGCTTTATCAATCCGACAAGCTGGCTTCCGTGGGCCGGTTGGCCGCCGGCGTCGCGCATGAGATCAACAACCCGCTGACCGGCGTTTTGACCTACAGTAGTTATTTGCTCAAACGCGCCAATGGCGATGCGGAAATGAAGGATGATTTGGAAGTTATTGTGCGCGAGACCAAGCGCTGCCGGGAAATTGTCAAGGGCTTGTTGGATTTTGCGCGGCAATCGCCGCCGGAAAAACGTCCGAACGATCTTAACGAGATTATTCACCGTGCGACCCGGATTCTCCAAAATGAATTCGCCTTGCAGCATATCGACATCGAATCGCATTTACAACCGAATTTGCCGCTGTTGCAGGTCGATGGCAGTCAAATCCAGCAGGTGCTGGTGAATTTATTGATGAATGCGCACGATGCCATTGGGGAAAACGGCGGCACCATTGGCCTCACCACCGAAGTGGTTGAGGCGCCGGACAAGCTGGCGGCGGGCTTAGCCCCCGGCCAAGGGTATGTACAAATCAAAGTCAGCGACAATGGCTGCGGCATTCCGCGTGAAAACCTTGCGAAAATTTTCGAACCGTTTTTTACCACCAAAGGCCAGAAGGGCAACGGCCTTGGTTTGGCGATGGTCTGGGGTATTATTGAAAAGCATGATGGGCGGATTACGGTTGAAAGCGAAGTCGGAAAAGGAACAGCGTTCAGGATTCTGTTGCCGGTTGCGCCGGTGAAATGAATTGCAAGCGGTAGCCAGTGATCAAAAGTCAAAGTGGCAAGTGGCCTTGTTGAGCACGACGAACGGATGATTGCCCATGACTGAAAAAATTAAAATCCTCGTGGTCGACGATGAAGCGGTGATTTTGGATTCCGCCCAAAAAATCTTGAGCCGGGAAGGTTTTGGCGTTCGGATTACCAACAGCGCGGAGCGCGCTCTGGAAATTTTGCATGCCGATCCGCCGGCGATCATGCTCGTCGACTTGAAACTGCCAAAACTTTCGGGGATGGAGTTGCTGAAGCTGGTGCGAGGAGAATTCCCCGCGCTGGCGGTGATTATCATGACCGGCTATTCGACGTTGGAAAATGCGGTAGCGGCGTTGAAAAACGGCGCGTTTGATTTTCTCCCGAAGCCGTTCGCGTTTGAAGAATTGGTAAGCACGCTCCACCGCGCCGTCCGGTCACTTGCATTGCCGATTGCCGCCCGCGATAACGGCGCCAATAACGCTGCGCCGTTGCGCTATCGTCTCGGCGTGCAGGGTTGGGCTAAAATAAACGAGGACGGCTCGGCGCAACTTGGCGTCACGGATTTTTTTCAACAAATGGTTGGTCCCATTATGCAAGCGGTGTTGCCGGCGTTTAATGAAGGCGTGCAACAGGGTGGCCGGCTGGCGGAAATCCTGGCGGCGGATCAAATGAAGCACACGGCGTGGTCGGCCTTAAGCGGGCGTGTGGTGGCGCGCAACGAGCTTGTCGAAACGCATCCGGAATTGCTGAATCACGATCCGTTGGTAAACGGCTGGTTGTTGAAGATAATACCGGATCGGCTGGAAAATGAATTGGCGAATTTGATTGCAGAGCGTTGAAGCCTGGCGGTTGGTATATAGCGAAAAAGCCGCTCTACTTTTCGCCTTCTGGTCTTTGCCTCTGCTTATGAAAGGAGATAAATTTATGGTTGCCATTTTGGTCGTTTCGATGATTGTTGCTTTCATCGTCATCGATATTGTGGTGCGTATTGCTTCTGAAAAAGTTCGGGAAGCCAAAGCGCGCAAAGAAAGGCTGGCGGCGCTGGACATTGGCCTGAATCTCGATTTCACCCATGAAGCGAAATCTTTGAAACGGGTTGACGTCGCCAATCCCCTGGCGCGCATTTTGGCGGTGGACGATGAGCCGGTGATTTTGGATAGCTTTCGCAAAATTCTTGTCGTCGCCGGCTACGCCATCGATACGGTGGAAAGCGGCCGCGAAGCGCTCGGCTTGGTGCAAAAGCACAAATATGATTTTGTTTTCACCGATTTGAAAATGCCGGAAATGGACGGCCTCGATGTCGTGAAAGGCGCCAAACATTTCAGCCCCGAATCCGATGTCATCGTCATCACCGGCTATGCGACCATTGAATCGGCGGTAAACGCGATGAAATACGGTGCGATGGACTATGTGCAAAAGCCGTTCACCGAAGATGAGTTGGTGGAGTTCACCAAAAAGTGTTTGATTCGCCGGCAGGATCGCCGGGAGAAACAAATCAACCCAACGGTGCGCGTCGCCACCACCACGCATCCCTCCGAACATGAATTTGCGCTGCCCGGCGGCGTGTTCATTTCCGCCGGACATGTTTGGGCCAATGTGACCGTTCCCGGCCTGGTGCGGGTTGGCATTGACGACTTCGCCCGCAAAATGATTGGCCGCATCAACACGATTGAATTTCCCGCCAAAGGCAGTACGGTGAAAAAGGGCGAACGCTTGTTCGCGATCCGGCAAGGCGAGCGGACGGCCATTTTCAAGGCGCCCATTACCGGCAAGGTTCATGCGCTCAACCTGGAACTGGCGCAAAACCTCGAATGGCTGGAAAAACAGCCGTATGAAAAAGGCTGGGTCTGCTCCCTCAAACCGGATCAGCTTGCGGCCGAGCTGGAAAATTTGAAAATTGGCGAGAAAGCGGCGACGTGGTACCGGCAAGAAATTCAACGTGTGCGCGCCCTGCTCGCGCCGGCCAGTGGCAATGGACACAACGGCCATGTCGAAGAATTGCCGGCGATGGCGCAACTGGTGGAAGGCCAGCTTGAGGAAGTGGACGAGCGGACATGGGAAAAATTTGCAACGTCTTTTTTAGCCTAAGGATTAACCATGACGATCGTGCAGCTTTTACAAAACCGCGCCGGTGACATCCTTCTCCAGGCAGAACAGGCGATGTCGCGCGCGCATTTAAAGAATTATGAGACTGCTGGCGCTGAGCAAACCAAACAGCGATTGCGGACGCTTTACAATCTCATTCTACAATGTGTGCGCGAAAAGAATCTCACTCCGATGCGTGTTTATGCCAAGGCCATCGCGACCGAGCGTTTTGCCGCCGGTTTTGATCTTTGGGAAGTGCAGACGGCCTTCAACGTTTTGGAAGAAGCCATCTGGCTGCACATCTTGAAGGCGCTCGAGCCCACGCAATTCGCCGAGGCCTTAAGTTTGATCAGCACCGTGCTGGGCGCTGGGAAAGATACCCTTGCCCGGACCTATGTTGGTTTGGCCAGCAAAACGCATGCGCCGGCGCTCAATGTGCCGGCTTTGTTTGCCGGCACTGAAGCGTAGCAGAGAAAATTTTATGAAAAGCTCCCTTGGTTGGACGTGGCATTTGCTGGCAGGAGTCCTCCTGGCCTTCCTGCTCGGCATGCACATGTTCATCATGCATCTTGATGACATTTTGAATATTAGCGGCGACGCCACGCCGGCTGTCAGTTTCGCGGAAGTGGCGCAGCGCGGCCAACAAGTCGCTTTTATGGTCACGTATATTTTGCTGCTCGCTGCCGCGCTCTATCATGGTTTGTACGGATTGCGGACGATATTATTTGAATTGACGCTTTCCGCGCGACTGGAAAAATTGATTACTGCGACGTTCGTCTTGGCGGGATTGTTTATGTTCGTTTACGGCACGTCGACAGCTCTCGCGGCCTACCAGTTGAAGTTTTGAGATTTACTCACATTGAGCCGAACGCCATTCTGAAGGAATCTTTTATTTCACAGAATTGCCTCGTCGTGCAAAAGAATTCTTCCAGAATGGCGGCATCCACGTGATCGTTTGAATTTTTTGGAAATCTATGCAAAACTCCGAGCAAAAAGTTCGCTTCAAAATCTTTCGCTACGCCGGCGACGTGCGGCCGCGCTGGCAAAACTACGAAATTCCCCTCGCGCGCGGCATGACGGTGCTGGACGGCTTAACGTACATTAAAGAGCATGACGACAGCTCGCTAGCGTGGCGCAGCTCGTGCCGCATGGGCATTTGTGGCTCGTGCGGCTTGCTCATCAATGGCCGTCCGCAACTGGCTTGCCAAACGCAAATTATCGAGCTGAAACCGCCGGTTATTCTCAAACCGTTGCCGAATTTTCCGGTCATTCGCGATTTGGTGCCGGATTTAATGGAGATGTTTCACCAACACCGTCACGCGAAGCCATGGATCATTCGTGACGACCACCACGAGATGGAGCATCCGACCAGCGAATATTTGCAAAGCGCGGCGGCGATGGAAAACTATTTTCAATTTTCTTATTGCATCAAATGCGGTTTGTGCATGGCGGCCTGCCCAACCGTGGCCACGGACACGCGTTATCTGGGGCCGCAACCCTTGGCGCAGGCATTTCGCTATTTGGCGGATTCGCGTGACGAAGGTTTTGCCGGACGGAAAAATTCAGCCTTCGGCAGCAGCGGACCATGGCGTTGCCACTTTGCCGGTGAATGCTCAAAAGTTTGCCCCAAGCATGTTGATCCGGCCTTGGCAATTCAGGCCTTGAAGCGAGATCTTTTCCTGCGCACGCTGCGGTTGAAAAAAATCGCGCCAGTGGCAATGGTCGCGCCGAAGTTGCAAGCTGCCACACCGCGTCCGGACATTCCGCCGGCGCCGGAACGGACGGTGCCTTGAGATTTGGAGAAGTAGCAAGATAATTGACCATGGTTTCACAAGTCAATAATTTTGCCATAAGCATTTTGCAATCAATTGCTTTGATCCGTTGGTCGTTGTTCATTCGTTGGAAAAATTGGCTTTAATCCTTTATTCTATTTCCATGGAATCTTCCATTCAACACGACGTTCTCATTCTCGGCTCCGGTTTGGCCGGCTTGCGGGCCGCGGTGGAAATTGCGCGGCGCAGCGCGGGCAAGTTAAGCGTCGGCCTGGTTTCCAAAGTGCAGCTCATGCGCTCGCATTCGGTGGCGGCGGAAGGAGGAACCGCCGCCATGATGCGGCCGGAGGAAGGCGACTCGCTGGAGTTGCACGCGTGGGACACGGTGAAAGGCTCCGACTTTCTCGCGGATCAAGACGTGGTCGAGTTGTTTGTTAAAAAGGCGCCGGAAGAAATTCTGCAGCTCGAGCACTGGGGCATCCCGTGGTCGCGCCGCGACGATGGCCGCATCGACCAGCGGCCGTTCGGCGGCCACAGTTTTCCGCGCGCCGTTTATGCCGCCGATAAAACCGGCTTCTTCGAGATGCAAACGCTTTATGATACACT
>JAJVHT010000009.1:44850-48785 GCA_022072515.1 bacterium | reverse complement strand
TGGCTTGGGGATACTTGCGGTCGAGCGCATGTGACAAGTCCACTTTGCCGAACCCCTTTTGCAAATCTTCCTGGTGCAGCTTTTTGACTTTGTCCAAATGTTCCTGCAGGGATAGTTTCAATGTTTGTGGTAGCGGCACCATGCGATCCTTGTTGTTTTTGCCGCGGCGAACGAAAATCTGGCTGCGGCCGAAATCGATGTCCTTAACCCGCAGCTTGGCACACTCGCTGATGCGCAAGCCGCAGCCGTAAAGCAGTCTGGCCATAAGCGCATAGGTAGTAGGGAGAAAACTGACGATCTTCCTGACCTCCTCCAGGCTCAAGATGACGGGCAAATGCTCCGGCCTTTTGGCCCAAGGGAATTCGACCCGGCCGAGGTCCATTCGCAGCACATGCTTGTAGAGAAACAAGATCGCCGACAAGGCTTGATTTTGGGTTGACGGGGCGACGTGCTTTTCCACCGCCAGGTGCGTAAGAAATTGGCTGATCTCCGCCTCACCCATTTCGCGCGGATGCCTCGTGTTGTGGAAAAGGATGAATCGGTAAATCCAGTCGATGTAGGATTTTTCGGTGCGAATGCTGTAGTGAAAAGTGCGCAAAATTTCGCTAACCTGGTCGAGCAGTTTGGGTTCCTGGCCCGGCGCTGCCGGGGTTACCGACTGCGCGCCGCGATGCCGCGTTGGCATGGGTGATTGGGTATGAAATGATGAAGCCGGTGGCGCCGGAGCTGGATCGATGCTTACATTTGATTTCGCCTGAACGGACTGCTTTCTTTCCGCCCCGCGTGAAAACGGCGGGAGGTTCTGAGGTGAGAGCGTAGCTGGTGTCATGACTTCCCCTTCTGCAAGTGCACGACTTGAAATGCCAGAAAGGGTCTACCCACACGGCCCATCCGGCGAAATTGTTCCGAAATATAAACAACGCCACGGCTAAAGTCAAGGCCAATTTTTATCAAGAATTGGTTATCAAAATCTTCATCAAAGATTTCATGAGGCATTGGGGTAGGTTGTCGTGGAACGACGATGAAACACTTATGTGTTTCTTCTTGAGATTTGGCTTTAGCAGTTGGTTGTGCTGTAGGAAAGAACAGAGCGAAGGATTACAGATGAGAATTTTTGTGATAATTTTGCGTCATTTCCTGTCCACGCTTGTCCCCATTTGTCCCTGCCGCAAAATAAAAAAGGGAACCTTTTGGATTCCCTTTCTACAGAAAAACATGTATTTACATGAGTAGCGGGGGGAGGATTCGAACCTCCGACCTTTGGGTTATGAGCCCAACGAGCTACCGGACTGCTCCACCCCGCGATATTGATGTAGCATATATAAAATAAAAGAATTTGCTCAAAAGTCAAGACCTTTCTTGTCTTTGGCATGGTTTTTTTGCACGAGGAAATAATGGGGGAGGCCTCATTGCGGGCGGCTCACTTCGATCATCTTGCCGCCGACCCAACGATATATGCCGGCGGGCAGCAGGCGGACGAGGCGGAAAATCCAGCGCATCTGCCAGGGATAGATATACTCGCGCTGGCGCTTGGCGACCGCGGTGATCATCAATTGCGCCGCGCGCTCCGGTGTCATCAGCCACAAGCGCCGGGGATTGCCGCGATTGATCGCGGTGTCGACGAAGCCGGGATAAATGGTGGTGAATTGCAACTGCGGCAACTCGGCGGCCATGGCCTCCAGATAATAAGCAATACCGAGCTTGGTGATGCTGTAAATCGGCCGGGCCGCCAGGCCGCGCATGGCGGCGACTGAGCTGATGCCGACAAGCGTCCCGTGATTCTGTCGCGCCATGTACTGCAAACACGTGTGCGCCGTATACAACGCGCCTTTGAGATTGGTGTCGATGAGACTCTCGACGCGATTCCAGTCCCACTTGCGATATGAAGTTTCACCGCCAATGCCGCTGTTCACCCACGCCACGTCGAGCCGGCCGGCGGCTTTGACAAAATCGGTGATGGCATTTTCCACCTCGGCGCGCTTTTGCACGTCGCAGGCGCGGATCCAGAATTGGCTGCCGCTGGCGTGCAGCTTGTTCGCCAATTCCTGCATAAGCTCGACGCGGCGGCTCAGCAAACCCAAATGCACGCGATACGGCGCCAAGGCTTCAACCAACGCATAACCGAGTCCGGATGAAGCGCCGGTGATCAGGATGGTTTTTCCGTTCCAATAATTTGTCAAGCGTCGATTCATGTTTTCCTTTCCTCTTGCTTCTTTGCAATAGCGCCAGCGAGAAGATCAATCATCTTCGCCGAGGCGCCGCAGCGCGCCAAAACAAAGGCGCGATGTTGCTCGCCCTGCTTTTGCCGGTGCGCCGCATTTTGCCAAAGCGCCAAAAGTGCCTGTTCGCACGCGCGCGCATCCGCAACCGCAGTTAATATTTTTTGGGCGTACAATTCAACCGCTTCCGGAGAATTATGAAAACGCGGCCCGACCAGCACCGGCACGCCATGCACTGCGGCTTCGAGAATGCTGTGCACGCCCGGCCCAAAACTGCCGCCGACGAAGGCCACTTGCCCGGCGCTGTAAAGGCTCGCGAGAATGCCGATGCGATCCACCAGCAAGACTGGCAGGAAGTCCGGCCGTTTGTTCTCTTTTGCGGTCAATTGCGAGAGGCGCACACTGAGCAAATTCAAATCAGCAAGCTGTGTTTCCAATTGTGCCAAATGTGCCGGCGTTGGCTCGTGGGGCACGAGAATCAAGCGTAATGACGGTAACAGTTGGCGCACCGCGACAAAGGCCGGCAACAACACCTCTTCATCCGAAGGCCAGGTGCTGCCGGCGACAAACATTGGCGAACCATCGCGCCAATTTTCCGGCAACACCTCGTCAAGTTTTTTGGATTGGGCGCGAAACAAAACTTGATCGTGACGGGAGTCGCCGGTGATCGTCAAGCGTTCCGGCGAGCGGATCAAAGGGGTGAGACTCGCCGCCGCAGCAGGGGAAACCGCGCAAATGGCGTCGAACGTATCGAACACGGCGCGGTTGAAATGGCGCACCAGCGGCCGATGCCGCCATGAACGCGCGTTGGCGCTGACGCTGGCATTAACCAGGAGCACCGCCACGCCGCATTGTTTGGCGGCCCACAAATGATTGGGCCAAAAATCATGGCGAATGATCAACGCGCCGGCTGGCTTGGCCAAATTCATGAAACGCCGTGCATTCCTCCAACTGTCAAACGGCAAATAACTCACCACTTCCGCGGGGATGTTGGCGTGATTGATATTCGCATAGGCGCTCGGAGAAAAAAAAGTTAAAATTCGCACGGCGCCGGGGAAACGCTGCTTGATTTCCTGCAGCAACGGCCGGGCTTGTTCATACTCGCCCATCGAGCTGGCGTGAATCCAAAAACGCGGGCCGGAATTTTTTTGGCGCTCGAGTTGGCGCGCCAAATTTTCAAACAGATTTCTGCGGCCCAGCCGGCCAAGACGAATTTTGTCAAAACGCGCCACGCCGGCACGAGAAAGAAAAGCGGCCAACTGAAATCCGATAAACAGCAGCGGGACGGCGAGGAAGTTATAGAGTATTCTCCAGAAAAATGACGACGGGCGAGGTGACATCGGGGCAAAAAGTGGAGTGATTCATCTCAAAACATCAACGGATAGATCAAAACGAAGCACGCGAAACGGCGGTGGTTTAATCTATCCGTTGTTGGAAAAAATCGAATTTTTTACGCTGGAACTCATTTCGCCGTGAGTTGCAGCGATTTATAATCCTGGCCGATGATGACACTCACGGCCACCATTCGTTCGGGGCTTGCTAAATATGAAACGTATTCGTCGGGCAAGCCCAGCGCTTGTGCGACTTTTCGCCCATTCACTGAGATATTCGAGGTGCGGTCAATGATCATCGTGCGCGGAATATCATGGCGCTCGAAGTTGGTGACCGTCACTGGGTCGAAACCCTGTTTTTTCAAGTAATCTGCAAATTTGCGCG
>JAJVHT010000009.1:9434-44750 GCA_022072515.1 bacterium | reverse complement strand
CGCCCATTCACTGAGATATTCGAGGTGCGGTCAATGATCATCGTGCGCGGAATATCATGGCGCTCGAAGTTGGTGACCGTCACTGGGTCGAAACCCTGTTTTTTCAAGTAATCTGCAAATTTGCGCGCCATGCCGTCAACCCCGCAGCCATTTAGGACCTCAATTTTCATGACGGCATTGGCGTCTTCCGCGACGATGGCCGTATCCGAGCTGATCGTCGGCTCGCTGCCGGTCGCAAAATGATTGCGCACCGAGGAGGCGATGAGCAAAACATTGACGATGCCCAATCCCCACAGCACAACACTAAAAAAGCTCCGCCGGAGATCGAGAGGAGCTTTTTCTGATTTTGCCATGCGTTTCGACGGCGCCGCACTACTGGTTGATTTGGCGCGCGAGGGACTCGCCATTTGATGTTGACGTTTCACGAAAGAATCTCCCGAGTTGTCGTTTGACGTAAAACGGAAGGCGTCATGCTAAGACGCAACTACGTTTTCGGCTTTACGTTTTGGTGAAAACCTTCAGCGGTCTTGCTTTTCCTCATTCGGTGTGACGGGCCGCAGCCAGGAATCGTCATAATTAGAATAAGGATAGCCGCGATAGCCGTATCCGGCCGGATAGCGATTGAATTGGACGCCGATGGATAAATTGCGACTTGGTTTATAATCGACACTGGCGCCGGAGACGAAAAAGCCGTTTTGATAAAGGCTCGGCACGCCCATCCCCTTTAACGGCTGATTCATCACGCCCCATTGCAAGGAAACCTGCAAAGGATCGAACAAGCGATAAGACATGGTATTCAAATAGACGCCCTGGCTGTATCCATGGCCACCGACCGACATATAACCCAGCGAATAACTCTGCTGCATGGAAAAGCGGTTGGGGTTCAGGCCAATCAATCCCAACAATCCTTGCGGCTGGGTGAGAAGCTGCGCAAAAGGCTGCGGCTTCAGTTGCTCTTTTAATTGTCCGAAAGCCAAGACCGGCAGTAGAAGTATAAAAATAAATACCGTGAAATTTTTGTATCGCATGACGAACCTCCTGACCACCTTGCCTGTGCAGTTGATTCATACTTCAGTTCATGATCACATTTTCCGGCGGTTGAATAGGCCTAACCGTTGCGGAATTGTCTATATTTACTAAATCTTTACGGCAAAGTCAAGTTGTTTTTCAAATTGTCATTTCGGCAAAATATCGCGGCGCGGCTTTTTTTTCTTGACTTTTCCCGCCCTCACAACTACATTTAATTTTCGGGACAGTTTGACGACGCGAAAACGATGGACAAAAAGCCAATAGCACGGATGCGACAAACCAACACGATTTTTAGAAAAGGCAAAGTTTGACATGCCAATCACTCATCTGAGCGGTTTACAACTCAAGCGTGCGGTGATTTCCGGTGCGCAGCGCGTCATTCAGATGCAGGAGCAACTGAACAATATCAACGTTTTTCCGGTAGCGGATTCCGACACCGGTACGAACATGGCACTCACCATGCGCAGCGTCGCCGAAGGCGCGTTGCTGTGCAAAGATGGTTCGGTGCACGGCATGAGCCAGGCCGTGGCCGACTCGGCGCTGATGGGCGCCCGCGGCAATTCCGGCGCTATTTTGGCGCAGTTTTTTCAAGGCTTGGCTGAAGGGTTTAATGGCCGCATCCGCGCCACACTGGAAGATTTTGCGCAGGCCGTGCAGCGCGCCGCCAACAACGCCGCCGATGCGATTGCCGAGCCGAAAGAAGGGACGATTCTCACGGTGATTCGCGACTGGGCCTGTTGGATTCAATTGAAGTGGCGGGGAAACACGGATTTCCGGGCGTTGCTCGCGGATTCGCTCCCCGTGGCCACGCAATCGCTGCAAGAAACGCCGCGCAAATTAAAAGCGCTCGCCAAAGCCGGTGTGGTCGATGCCGGCGCGCAAGGTTTCGTGCATCTGCTGGAAGGCGTCTTTAATTTCGCGCAGTCTGGAAAAATTGACCGCATCGCCCGGGCCGGCTTGACCTTTGGCAATGCGAAAGCCAAGATCGAAGAGGCGCCGGAAGACATTACGTTTCAATTTTGCACCGAAGCGTTGATTGTCGGCGAAAACATCGACCGCAAAAATTTGAAAGAACAACTCCGGCCTTTGGGCAATTCGATGATCGTCGCCGGCTCGCCGGAACGCGTTAAAATTCATATTCACACGAACGCGCCGGAGCAGGTTTTTGCCATTGCGCAAAATTACGGGACGTTGGCGCAGACGAAGAAGGACGACATGCGGCGGCAGCATACGCGCGCGCATCACGACCCCGAAGTCCAAACCATTGCGCTCATCACGGATTCCGCCTGTGATTTGCCGCCGGAGGAATTGATTCGCCACAATATTCGGGTCGTGCCGTTGGTGATGAACTTCGGCCATCAAAGCTACATCGACAAAGTCACGATGACGGCGCGGGATTTTTATCGCCTGTTGGAAAGCTCGCCGCATCATCCCAAAACTTCGCAGCCGGCGCCGGCAGATTTTCAAGAGGTTTTTCAGCAAGCGGCGGTGAATCATCACCAGGCGCTGGCGATCATCCTTACCGGCGCGTTGAGCGGCACGTTGCAAGCGGCGCAGCGCGCGGCGCAAGCGGTGAAACCGCAAATCGACGTGCACGTCGTCGATTCGAAAAACGTTTGCGTCGGCCAGGCGCTGATCGTGCGCGAAGCGGCAGAAGCGATTGAGTCTGGCGTCGATAACCTCGAAGAGTTGAAAAATCGTGTCGAGTGGGCAACTCAAAACGTCCGTCTGTTTATCAGCTTCGAAACCATGGAATATCTCGTGCGCGGTGGCCGCGTCTCGCGCTTTCGCGGCGCGCTGGCGCGGTTGTTGCGATTGAAACCGATTTTGTTGATGGACGCCGCCGGCAAACCCGAAATCGTCGCTAAAACTTTCGGCGGTGATCACGGCCGGCGTAAATTGATGGGAATTGTCAAACGCGCCGCCACCGGCAAACGCCGTTTGCGGTTTCTCGTCGCCCATGCCAATAATCCCGCCGGCGCGCGCTATCATGCCGAATGGATTCGGCAATATTTTGAAATTCCGGAAGTGACGATCGTGAGCGTGGCGCCGGTTCTCGGTGCGCACGCCGGGCCGGGCGCCATCGGTATCGCGTTTCTCGGAGAATGAAATGAAAAAGAATAATCAAGGAAACGGCAAAAAAGTATTATGTGGACGTTTATTGTCGTGATTGGGCTCGGCTATTTAGTCGGGTCGTTTCCCACCGCGATTCTTGCGGGCAAGCTGCTGCGCGGTTGGGACTTCGATATTCGCAGTGAAGGCAGCGGCAACGCCGGCGGCACCAATGTCTTTCGCGTTTTAGGCTGGAAGCCGGGCTTGGTCGTGATGTTGATCGATGTGTTCAAAGGCTTCGCCGCCACGCAATGGGTCGCGCAATGGCAGCCCTTTGGCACCGCCTATATTGATTCAACCGTGATGCCGATTCTCACCGGCTTGGCCGCGGTTTGCGGCCACATCTGGACCGTGTTTGCCGACTTTCGCGGCGGCAAAGGCGTCGGCACGGCCGCGGGCATGATCATCGCGTTGTACCCCGTTGCCGCGATCGTTTGCCTGGGCATTTTCGTGGCCGTGGTTTATTTCACCCGCTATGTTTCCCTCGGTTCGATGCTGGCGGCGCTCAGCTTGCCCGTGGTGTTGTTGTTGATGCAGATCCTGTTCAATAAAGACGTGCCGGATGCGCTGTTTCAGTTCAGCCTCCTGGTCGGCGTGTTGATTGTCTTCACGCATCGCAAAAACGTTCGCCGTCTCATCGAAGGCACGGAAAATCGTTTTGGCAAAACGCGCCCGGCGCTTTAGGCACGACCTTGCAAAAATTTAGAACCTTAATTTTGCACCGATAACCAGCAAACCCCGATTTTCTTTGCGTCGCTGAAATATTCAGCCTTGGCATGCAAAATCGGGGTAGAAAATTGACGACATGCGCGAGAGCGGCGAAATACAAGCGTTGATTACTTTGCTCGGCGATGACGATACCCATGTGCGGGAGGTGGCGCGCGAGCGTCTGCTGCAAATCGGCGAACCGGCGACCGCCTTTCTGCACGCCGCCGGCCACACTGATGGCGACGGCAAAGTCCGCATCCAAGCCCAAAACGTTCTGGCGCAAATCCGCCAGGATGATTTGATCAGCTCGTTTTATCTGCTCAGTTTGTTGGACGATGAGCAAATCGATCTCGAAGAAGCGGCGTTTCTGCTGGCGCGTTTTGGTTACCCGCATCTCGACGTCACGCCGTATCGGCAGGAATTGGATCGCCTGGCCAATCATGTGGCGCAGCTCATCAAAGGGTTGTCTCCGGATCGCGAGCCAGCGCGGATTCTGCGTTACATGAATCAAATCATTTTTGAGCAAGAAGGTTTTTCCGGCAACATCGAAGATTATTACGATCCGGACAATTCATTTTTGAATTGTGTTCTGGAGCGCCGCACCGGCATTCCGATTACCTTGTCGATAATCTATCTGGTGCTGGCGCGCCGCTTGCGGCTGCCGATTCGCGGCATCAATCTGCCGATTCATTTTATTTGTGAATATTACGCGCCGCCGCGGTCGCTTTATTTCGATCCGTTTCACAAAGGCCGGACCCTCACCCGCGCGGATTGCGTGATGCTACTACAGCAGGCGCGGCTGCCGTTTCAGGAAAGTTGCCTGGACCCGGCACGGCCCCGCAACATCATCGCGCGCATGATCCGCAATCTGCTGTTTATTTATCATCATCACGATGATCACGACAAAACCGAGACGCTGGGCCGCGTGCTGAATATGTTTGAACCGGCTTGAAAATTCATTCCATTTATTATAAACTAAAACTCTGCAACCATTCGAGGAAATCACATGAGTCAATGCGCAAACTGCGGCACGGAAATGCCGAAGGGAGCGAAGTTTTGTTCGAATTGCGGCACGCCGGCGAAAGATGGCGCCGCGAATTTTTGCCCGAGCTGCGGCGCCGAGCTTAAGCCCGACGCCAAATTTTGCCATGCCTGTGGCCAAACCACCAGCGGCGCGCCTGCTGCGGCGGAAACGTCTCCTGGCGAAACAAGCCCGGCAGCGCCTGCTCCTGCCGCTTCGACGCGATCATGGGGAACCATTCTGCTCCCCTTGTTGGGCATTCCGGCGCTCATCGGCATTCTTTTTTTGTTGACTTATAAACAAAAAAATCCCGAACCGATGAGCCAAGCGCAGATGGGCAGCGCCACGCCTAGCGCAGGCGGCAGTCAGGGCATGGACATGGCCGCCATGGAAAACGTGACCAAGCAGATCGGCAAATACAAAAGCGATTTGCAAGCCAATCCCAAGGACACCACGGCGCTGTTGGCTCTGGGCAGTATGTATGAAATCGCCGGTCGTTTCGAGGAAGCGACCGATTACTTTCGGCGGTATTTGGAAATCGTGCCGGACAACATTCCGGTCCGGATGAGTCTGGCCGGCGCTTATTACAACAACTCGAAACGGCAGGAAGCGGTGGCAGAGCTGCAACAGGTTTTGAAAGACAAACCCAACTATGATTACGCCATGTTCAATCTCGGTGTGATCTATCTCGCCGAAGGCAAGAAAGATGACGCCATCAAATGGTGGCATAAAGTGATGGAGGCGGACCCCACGGGCGAGTTGGGGCAAAAAGCGCGCGAGCAAATTATGGCCGTGGGAGGGAAGTAAAGCCGGCAACCGGTCTGCAAAGTTTGCAAAGTAATTTTTCTAATCACCGATGCGGAGTTGAGCGTTTAATTTTTAAGGAGGAAGCAACTTATGCCCACCGTTTTCTTCGAAGCGGAAAATAAGAAAGTGGAAGTGCCGGCCGGCACGACGCTGCGTCAGGCGGCGCGGCAAGCTGGCGTGAGTGTTTATGGCGGCGTGAACAAATTGGCCAATTGCCGTGGCTTCGGTTTGTGCGGCACCGACAAAGTCGTCGTGAAACCGGCGGAATCGGCCAGCGGCCTGTCGTTTTTCGAGAAATTTCAGTTCGGCGAAAAAACCAAAGAACGTCTCGCATGCCAGGTCAAAATTCAAGGCGATCTCACGGTGAACACGGCCCCGGCGCTGGAATATGGGCAGGTGATGACGGAAAATTTCAAATTTATGGGTTTGGCCGCGCCGTTTGCGATTTTAACTTTGGGCGCGGTGATTTACATGGTTTTTGAAATGATCGGCAAGCCGCTTTTTTGAAGCAAACAGCAAAAGGCAATCGGCAAAAAGCAAAAAGAGCGACGTTAGTCGAAGGCGAGCGACCAGCAATAAACGACCAGACTATGGCCCGATTTGAGCGACATATTTTTATTTGTACGAACGTCCGCCCGCCGGATAATCCGAAAGGCTGTTGCGCCGCGCAGGGTTCGGAAGCAATTGCGGCAAAATTTAAGGAAGCCTTGCACCAGCGCGGCTTAAAAGGAAAAATTCGCGCGAACAAAGCCGGCTGTTTGGATTTATGCGAGTTGGGCGCTTCCGTGGTGATTTATCCGGAGGGCGTTTGGTACGGCCGCGTCACGCTCGACGACGTCGATGAAATTATCGAAAGCCACTTGCTCGGCGGCAAGCCGGTGGAGCGCCTGCGTGTGCGGGATGAATATTGGAAGAAACCAGCGGCGAAGTAATTCGTTTAACTGATGATGTTTAATCTGGAGTTGAATTATGGAAATGACTTCTGTTTTTCACTCAGCGGCTGACGTTTTTATGCCCACCGAACCAGCCGCGCACCCTTGGCCACCGCAAGGAAAGTGGACTTATGAGGATTACTGCCGCCTGCCGGACGACGGTTGGATTTATGAAATTATCGGGGGAGAATTATTTATGTCGTCTGCGCCACTAACGATTCATCAGCGTTGCAAAGGAAATCTGTTTTCGGCATTTTGGAACTTTGCGGATGAAAATGGCGCTGGAATGGTTTTAGACGCGCCGACAGATGTTTTACTATCCGGCTTCGCCAGTCCAGTTCAACCCGACATCATCTTTGTCGCTAAAGAACGGCTTGATATTGTCAAGGATGAGCGTGTCGAAGGTGCGCCTGACATCATTGTCGAAGTGCTTTCACCTGGCAACTGGTTGGTGGATCGGCGCGACAAATTTAAAGTTTACGCTCAAGCCGGTGTACGCGAATACTGGATCGTCGATCCGAAAGCGCGAACCATCGAGCTTTTCTGCTTGCACGGCGGTGTGTATGCCTTGATCGGCAAATACGGCGCCGGCGACACTGTGCGCTCCGAAGTATTGCCGGGTTTTGCGGTAAAAGTGGAAGCCGTTTGTCCGGCGTAAATTATTTCGTTTTCTTTCCAAACTCCGGATCGATTGGAATAAATTTTGTCACAATAAATCCCGGAATGGTGGCCAGCATCACCCACACAAAGAAATTCTGATAACCGATAATCTCCTGCAGCCAGCCACTGAACATTCCCGGTAGCATCATTCCCAATGCCATGAAACCGGTGCAAATGGCGAAATACGCTGTCTTGTGCTCGCCTTCGGAAATATAAATCATGTACAGCATGTACGCGGTGAAGCCAAATCCATAACCGAATTGTTCGATGGCAACGCAGAGATTGATGATCCCAAAATTATCTGGCTGTGCATACGCGAGATAGACATAAACCGAGTCCGGAATATTGATCGCCAGCACCATCCACCATATCCAGAATTTCAGCCCATGCTTGGCCGCGACAAATCCCCCCAGCAAACCGCCCAAAGTCAGCCCGATAATCCCCACCGTTCCATAAACAAACCCCACTTGCCCTGTGGTCAAGGCCATGCCCCCAACTTCTCGCGCATCCAGCAAAAACGGCGAAGCCATCTTGACAAGCTGGGCTTCGGCAAAACGGTACAATAAAAGAAACGTCAGCGCGAGGCCGATATTTTTTTTCTTGAAGAATGACGCAAACGTCATGACGAATTCACGCAAGACACTTCGCGAGGTGTTACCGAGCGTCGCCTTGTCAGCAACCGGATAGGGCAGGATGAACCGGTGATAAATAAAGAACAACACAAACATTCCCGTCAAGACAAAAAAGGTGATCGACCACGCCAAAGGAATGTTCCCCGCCCGCGCTTGAAAAGTAGCGGCGGAGGCTGATTTCAGTTTGGGATCTAATTGGAGTACCGCCATCACCGGCTTGTTCCAATTTTTTTCATTAAAAACAAAGCGCGCCCCTTCGGCCAATGCAATGCTGTTGTCTCCCGATTCCCGGCCAAAGTTGACCACAATCTCCCTGCCGGTCTCCGGTTTATTCGATAAATGGAAAAATAACGTCGTGACGTTCCCAACCCAGTCCGTCGAGCCGGCAACTTTTTCTTTCGGACTAAAATGTTTTTTTAAAAAAGTTTCCAGATTAGCCACGATCACGCGATGCCACCATGAGGGTTCTGCCGATATTGCCGTCAGTTTTTGCGCTTTTTCTTCCTCGGGGTAAAATCCCTGCCGGATATTCCAAGCTTTGGCGAACGTCAAAACTGAGTCCGCTTCACTTTTGCGGCGCGGCGCGGTGCTTATTTCCAGGTTTGCCGGCGACGTGATAATCCGTAAATCACCGCTGCTGGGGCTGATGATCAAGGAATCGGGATGAATCGCGGCAAGACTTGTTGTTGCCGGTTTGGCAGAAACAGTTACCTCCACGCTTGGCAGGCCGCTGTGGCTCTCGACGTAACCGGCAAGGATGATGAGCAGCCCCTGGCCGGTAATCATGGCCAGCCGATAAAACGTGCTGCGAATACCGACAAACCACGCCTGTTGATGCTCTGCAAGCCCCAACATGTAAAACCCGTCCGCGGCGATGTCGTGGGTTGCCGAGCTAAAAGCCAGCAGCCACATAAAGGCCAAAGTGTATTTAAAAAAATCGGGGAGTGGAATCGTCAGCGCCACGCCGCCGAGGCCGGCGCCAACAATGAGTTGCATCAAAATAATCCAAAAGCGTTTGGTTTTAAAAATATCGACGATGGGACTCCACAGTGGTTTGATGACCCACGGCAGGTAAAGCCAACTGGTATAGAGTGCAATGTCGGTGTTGGATATGCCCAAGCGTTTGTACATAATCACAGACACGGTCATCACCACCACGTAGGGAATGCCTTCGGCAAAATATAGCGTCGGCACCCAAAACCAGGGATGGCGCCCTTTGCTGTGTCCATTCGGTGCGATCAACTTTTCCGCCTGTCGTTCCATCGCGTTCCTTTCGGAGAAAAATATGCGGCTGTTATAAATTGCTTTCATAGTACATCACCGCCGGCACAGTGTCAAGGAGATTTTTGTCGGTCCGGAAAAAGATGATTTGGGATTTCCTCCAGTTTTTTGTATATTGCAGGCAAATCCCAGATTGCTTGAACTTTCAATGATAATTGATATGGAAAACCTCACAAACGTTTCAGCGCTTTTTATCACCGAAGCGCGGCGCCATTTCATGCAAGAATATTTACCCTGGTTACGCACCTGCCTCGCTGCATTGAGCGAAGCCGAAGTCTGGTGGCGGCCCAATGAGAAAAGCAACAGTATCGGCAATTTGGTTTTGCATCTCTGCGGCAATATCCGGCAGTGGGTGATTCACGGCCTGGGCGAGGCGGCGGACGAACGCAACCGTCCGGCTGAGTTTGCCGCGCGCGAATCTTGCTCCCAAGCCGAGTTGTTGCAGCAGCTCGAATCGACACTGGCCGCAGTGGATGCCGTGTTGGCAAATTTATCACTTGAAAAACTCACCGCGCCGTGTGTCATTCAAGGTTTCAACGTCACCGGGCTGGGCGCAATCTTTCATGTGGTCGAGCATTTTTCGTATCATACCGGCCAGATTATTTATATCACGAAAATGCGGACGGGGAAGGATTTGCAGTTTTGGAATGTGTAAAGCTTCCAGCCGGAATGGGGCGGGGCGAATTGGGGTGATCATGCTGCCGCATGGGCGCCTTGGAGCTGGGGGATTTTTGAAGGCAGCGGCGCCAACCCGGCAAAAAGTAGAGGGTTGATTAAATATTCGATTGCTTCCTCAGCCGGGAAAGATGTGATTTTTCGTTTGCAGTGCGATCAAACTCAATACACCGGCGCACTGACAATGCCGCAATTTTTCTGAAGATGCAATTCGGCATTTTCGTGCACAGCGAACAAATGCCGAGACGCGTTTTGAGTTTTATCACGAAGGAATCTTCTGCGGCATTCGACAAACGTTCTGGGGTTTCTTGCATGACGGTCCTCACCAAAAGCAAACACAAGTGCGAAAAATTGTGATGCTGCGCTGACGCGGCTTAAAGCCGGATAAAGATCTGACGGTATTGGGATCACCACAAATAACTCAGTGTCACAACCCAAACTCAAGGCGCCTTGATAGTGTGCGGCTTTAGTTTCTCGCGTAAAGTTTTGCGGTCGATCCCGAGAATCTCCGCCGCGCGCGTCTTGTTGCCGTCGACACTCGCCAACACGTTGCGGATATGCTCGATTTCCACTTCCGCCAGCGTGCGCTGGAGGTTCTTGCTGCTTCCGGCGGAGAAATGCATGTGTGCCGGCAAATCGACCACCTCGATCATCTCGTCATCGGCCATCACGAGCAGCCGCTGCAGCAGATTTTCCAGCTCGCGGATATTGCCCGGCCAGTAATAGTTTTTCAAAGCCTGCCACACTTCGTCGGAGAATCGCGCTGTTTTTTTCCCTGATTCTGCCGCGAATTTAGTGACAAAATAATTTGCCAACAGTAACACGTCATTTTCACGTTCACGCAATGGCGGCACCGCGATCGTGATCACGTTGAGGCGATAGAAAAGGTCCTCACGAAAAGCCTCTTTTTTCACCAAGGCCGTTAGGTCTTTGTTCGTCGCGGCGAGAATGCGGACATCCACTTTTTGTGAAGTGGTGGCGCCGACTTTGCGAACTTCCTTATCCTGGAGAACACGAAGCAGTTTCACCTGCATGGAAGAGCTGGTCTCGCTGATCTCGTCGAGAAAAATGGAACCGGCCTCTGCGGTTTGAAAAAAGCCGTTGCGAGTTTCCGTGGCGCCGGTGAATGCGCCTTTGAGGTAGCCAAACAACTCACTTTCTTGCAGCGTTTCTGGAATCGCGCCACAATTCACCGGCACAAATGCCGCCGCGGCCCGGGCGCTGCTGTAATGAATTGCGCGCGCCACCAGTTCTTTGCCGGTGCCGCTTTCACCGGTGATCAGCACCGTCGCCGAGGTGGTGGCGGCTTTGGCAATGGCATGGCGCAGCTTCTGCATGGCTTCCGACTCACCAATCAGGCCCTGCGGCGAGTGCGGTGTATGGAAGAGGGTGGCTTGCGCCATCCGGCGCCGCTGCAGTTTCTCGCAGGCGCGTTGCACGGCGGCAGCCAGCTCTTCGTCGGTAAAGGGTTTGGCGAGAAAATCCTCCGCGCCGCTTTTGACGGCTGTGACCGCGCCTTCAATGGTCGGATAGCCGGTAATCATCATCACTTCCATGTCTTTGAAATTTTCACGAACGTGACGAATGAGATCCATGCCGCTGGCGCCGGGCATCTTAAGATCGGTGATCACCAGATCTATCGGCGTCGACTCCAACAACCGAATGGCGTCAGCCACATTGGGCGCCGTGAAAACCTGATACCCTTGTGAAGTCAAATTGCGTTGCAGCAATTCCAGCGTGCTGGAGGTGTCATCGACAGCAAGTATGCGGCCTTTGTCGGAGGGGGTTGACATTTTAACGTTTCTCGGTGCTCAAATTTCCTCTGCTTCCATAAGCGGCAGCTTGATTTCGAAGCGAGTGCCCTGGCCGGTTTCACTTTCGACATGGATGGCTCCGCCGTGCGAGGTGACGATGCCATGAACCACCGCCAAGCCGAGACCGGTTCCCTGGCCGACATCCTTGGTGGTGAAGAAAGGCGTGAACAATTTGCTTTTCACTTCTTCCGTCATGCCTATTCCTGTGTCTTCGACACCAAGTAAAACGTGGCTGTCGCCGGCCAAAGTTGTTACGGTCAAACGGCCGCCGTTCGGCATGGCGTGCAGGGCATTGACCATTAAATTGACCAGGACTTGCTGCAATTGCGTGGCATCCGCGGTAATATCCGGCAGATCCGGTGAAAGGCGGCAAATCAACCGCACGCCTTGTTTGATGCAGCGCGACTCCAGAAAATAGAGGCCATCTTCGACGACTTTGTTTAACTGGATCTGGGTCTTGGTGGGCGGCATTTGCCGGGCAAAGGTCAGCAATTTTCTGATCACCTCGCGCGCGTGCAGCGCCGAGGCCACAATCTTTGCAATATCCTGTTCTGTTTGGGCCGCTAATCCCGGAGATTTTTTCGCGAGTTGCGCAAAGCCCAGAATATTTGCTAACGGCTCGTTCAATTCGTGGGCGACGCCGGCAGCCAGTTGCCCGATCGTCGCCAGGCGATCGGCATGTTGAAGCTGATGCTGCAGTCGCGACCGATCACTTTCTGCCTGCCGGCGCTCGACGATAAGCGCGACATGGTTCGCGACGGCTGCGATCAAGCTTTGCTCTTCTTTAAGAAATATTCCGCTTTCGATGCCGGGCTTTTCTTCCAGATAGGCAACTTCCACATTGCCGCGGCGTCTGCCACTCACGATAATGTCAGCGGCCAGTTGCAGCGGGCTCTCGCGAAAATTTTTTGTGGTGTAGGAATGCTGATCGAGGTTGAGGCGGCCAACAGCAATTTCAGGGTGCTGCATGGCCGGAGGCAGCAAATTTACAATGTTGTTCAGCAGTTCTTCCAGCGCGGTGCCCGGGCGCACGGCGGCCTCCATGATGCCATACAGGCAAGTCAACTCCTTCACGCGTTCGCGCAAACCAAACTCTGCGTGCCCGGCGCTTGACAGCATCCCGTTGTGCAAATCCCGAGTCATAGTGTTAAAGTCCGTCAAAATCTGATAACTAAGATACCCTCCTTTCCGGCGAAAGTCAAGCGTCTGGAAGTGGAAATTTTAATAGACACAGTTTTGCATGGACGTTGCCGGAACCGGTTTATCCGGACTGGTGTGCGCCTCTGCCGCTTGGCGCATGCTTTGTTTGCCCAGTGTCTTCTGCACGACGGCGAAAAGCTCCTCTTCCGTAAAGGGTTTGATCAGATACTCGGCGGCGCCGGCTTTGGCGGCTTTAACGGCTTCCCGGATCGCTGCGTCGCCGACGATGATCATAACTTCCGTTTGGGTGAAGTTTTTCCGGATGTACTTGATTAACTCTTGCCGGTTTCCTGTGGACGTCTTCAAAGCGGTGATGACCAAAGCAAGTGGTCGCGCCGCCAGGACACGGATTGCTTCGCTCACCTCTGCTGTCGTGACAACTTCATATCCCCGCGCACTCAGATGCCGCCGCAGCAATTCCAGCATGTTGGAATCGTCATCCAGAATAAGGATGCGTTCTTTACCGCTTACTGAGGCCATGATAAATAACCATGTTGTTTTACTGGCAGGCTCATTATAAATGATAATCTCCGGATGCTTCCGGCTGATACAAGATAGAGAGAACTTTTATCCGGCGCACGCCGGCCGGCACTTTCCAGCTAAAGGTATCTCCCGTCCGATAGCCCAGCATGGCCGTTCCGATCGGCGCGAGGACGGATATTTTCCCCTCGATGATGTCGGCAGCGTCGGGAAATACCAGCGTATACGTCATCGCTTCTTTGGTCTCGAGGTCAAGCAGATGCACCTTCGAATTCATGGTGATGACGTCGTGCGGAATATCCTTTGACGCAACGACCGTGGCGCGATTCAATTCCGCACCCAGATTTTGCAGATTGTCACTGCCGTAATATTGCGAACGCTTCGCGACTTCGAGCAGTTGCCGCAAACGTTTTGCATCATTATCGGTGATATAAATTGTTTTGTCGTGCATGAACTCCAGTTCCTTCTAACAGAAATCGACTACGCCGCGAGACTTCTATGTGAAATTTCCATCGCCTTTACCGACGACACTTTCCACGCGTCTTCTTTCCATTCGCGCCCGGTTTTGAGAACCGGCATGCCGGTATTGCGATTTTTCCAAACGAGAAGTGGGATCTTGCTGTTCCGGATTAATTGCTTCATAACGGTTACCAACCGAACTGCCGCCGAGTCGTTTAGTTCTCGCGCATCGATGACCAGAAGATCAGCGCCTTGCTCTTGCGCAATTGCCACGATGGCTTCTGCCGGATCGTGCGCCGGAAATTGGGAGCGCGCCGTCACCACGAGCGTTTGAGTCAGGTTCGGTGGCGTTCCCTCAGGCACAATTAAAACCGAACAAGGCGCATCTAACGCGAGTTTTTCTGGAAGCACACCGCTTTCTCGCTGTTCTTGGCGGTTTCCCACCAGCATCAAATCAATGGCATATAGTGAACAGCGGTAGATCAGTTCGGTCAACGGCGTGCCTTCGGCGACATCGTAAGCGAGCGCCACTTTTTGGTGGCCATCCCAATACTCCTTGATCGCGTGCTCCATTTGATTCATGACCGGTCTGTACAAATTTGGATACCTGAGCCGGACACTCATCGGAATTTTCAGCCGAGGAACGACGTGCACGAAATGAATTTCAGCCGATTGCGCCATGCGACTGAACACTGCGGCATAACGGATGGTGGCTTCATCCTGTGCGCTCAGATTGAGGCCGACCATGAGGCGTTTGTAGTGGTGCATGTTTGCCTCCATTAATTTTTGCCCGGGTATGGACTTTTCAGTTACAGGGGCATGGCGGCGAAAAAAACCGCGCCCTCGCTGTTTTATAAAATTTATGATCATCGTTCACCGCAAGGCATGCCGCCATCCCGCCACCTCCTTGGCTTGGCGAAATACTTTACGAGTTTGACGAAGTGGCTCGTCCACCAGTCGCCAAGTTTCACCGTCATGGTGCAGGCGCTTGCGGCGTTGTGTATCATGGCTCAATATACGTTTGTGTGAATAAGCGCAGCGGTCAATTTCGAGGCCGCCATGATCGAACAGCAGGGCCACATCATTGTGATTGCTCCACATTTGCTCGTCCGTCCAAAACAGATGCGACGGGGGGTTATTCAAAGCGTCCTGTCCGCTATGGATAGACATTTTCATGCCAGGCCATAAAATCAAATTGTCGTGAAAAAAGTAGAACTGCTTGCCACGCAGAGAGACCAGCGCCCAACCTCCCAAGGGCTGCGCCACAGTGCCCTGGTTCTCGATGGCGACATGTTCACGCAGACCATGATTGTAGACGCCGACGATCTTGATTCGTGCGCCGGCCAATTGACCGGTGCGGGTTGGTTTGGGGCCTCGCTTTGACATGTTTAACTCTCCTGTTGCTTGATTTGATTCAATGACACCGTTTTACGCGACAGCCCTCTGGTCAGCGGCTGTTGATTCCCGGTGTGAATGATGTTCAATTTTTTCGAGAGCTTGTTGGTGTTCCTTCTGGCAAACCACGCAGATGTAACTGTCGTCTTCCGGGAAGAATTGGCCCTGGTTTTCGGCGGTGATCAATTCATCGCAAAAGCTGCATTTGGCCACCATGATTCGTTCTCCTTTTTTAGTGGTGAGAGGGATGATTCACTATTTTCCCCTTGGCGTTTGCACGCCAAACAGTAGCGGGTATGCGGCACGGCTTCTAACCGTTGCAGGGGAATCTTATTACCACATTCAAGACAGTAGCCGTAACTTCCCTCTTCAATACGCGCCAACGCCGCATCGAGATGCTGCAGGTATTTGCTGTTTCTTTCGTCAAAATAGGAGTTCTCTTCCAGTAGCAACGTGTCGCTTCCCACTTCGGCCAGATTGGTAATGCGATCCGTGCCTCCGGTTTTTACCATTTTACCGAGATGTTCGGCGTTGAGCGCCAGCCAAATCCCTTCGTCACGAATCGCTTCGCGGCGTTTCTCGAGGAGAAGCTGCTTGAAATAGTTCAATTTTTTTGCGTTCATGGATTGCACCGCATTGATTTTACAAATTGGTTTTCACGATTCTTCTTCAACGCCGCGATCGCCAACCCGCCTGCCTTTCTGTGTTATTGTCGAAAGAATCAATCCCTACACTCGTTAATTAGGCAAAAGCCATTCCACGAGCCTACAGCAAAAAATTCCTTACCGCCGTGAATGAAAAGGTGGGGCAAATGACCGATTTTTCCAGGAAAATCAATGGAAATGCCCCAAAATATGTTCTTGCTTCAGGCGTGATCGACAAAAGATAGTTTGAAAGTATCAGGTGTCGTCGGAGAAATTTGAACCACCGGGGAAAAATTCACCGCTCAAATTATTTGAGTTAGCGGTATTTTTCAGACCGGCCGGATAAATGTTTTCAAAGGCCTAATAAATTCCGAGATTGCGCCACGCTACAAAAAATCGCGCTGAAGGTGGGAAAACTGGTATGGTTTTGGTAACACGTAAGATTGAAACCCGGCGGATAATAAAGATATGGCATCTTTAAACTCCGCCGAGTTAAAACTTAAGGAAGAAGCGATGTTGCCATACAGATTCCAGACTCTCGCCGTGGAGGCGAATCACCTAGCGACAGAAATTTTTGAGAGTATGCCCAGACGCAATTCTAAAGCATCGGCGGGTTTGGCCAAAGCCGAGCAAGTTTACGAGCTGACAACTCCGAGCCACACTGAAAACCTGGAGTTGATCCGTAACTTTGTTTCCCAGATTGCTCAAAAAATCGGCTTAAACGAAATGGCGGTGATGGAAATTGAGATGGCGGTCGAGGAAGCCAGTGTCAACGCCATTAAGCATGCCCACCAGAATAACGCCGCCAAGCCGCTTCGTCTGCAGATCAAAATCGACAAACACAAACTGACGGCGCTGGTGAAAGATCAAGGCCAGGGCTTCGATCCCCAAAAACTTGACGGGCAAAATGCCCAGGTGGCCCTCTTCAAGCGCCAAAACGGTGGGCGAGGAATTCTTATGATGAAGATGCTGATGGACGAAGTCCAGTTCGACGGCGGAAATGGCAAGGGCATGCAAGTCCGGCTGGTTAAATATCTCACACCTCCGCCACAGAAAAACATTCACTGAGGCGACGATCACCCCGGCCCACCACAAACTGTTCTCACCGCAAGGCCTCACTTACCGGCACGAGCCTTCACACGGCCCCCGGCGGCGCGCCGAATGACCGCGTCACCGAATTTTTTTCTTGTTTTGCTCATCTCATTGCATTAGAATATAAAAATCTCCAATCACGAGGTAGCTGTGCAGCGCGGACAAAAATGTCCGCGCGCCCTTCTTCAAAACAGGAAAGAGGATGTCATGAGGCGCGAAGTTGTTAAAGCCGCTGCGTGGGGTGTGGTGGTTACTCTGTTGCTGGCGAGTCTGATCGTGCTGGGCTCGCGCAATTTATCGCATTTTGACGCGGCGCTGGTGGCGTACACCTTCGCCGTCTTGTTTGCCACGTTTGGGCTGACGTATCGCTACGCCATGTGGCTGCAACGGCCGCCGACGGCGCTGTATTGGAAACGCGGCTGGCAAGTCTTCTTCAAGCGCGGTTATCGCGCGCGGAATATCGGCAATTGGTTCAAGCACATTTTCAATGACATCGTGTTGAACCGGTTCATCTGGTCACGCGACCGCCTGCGCGGACTGACGCATTGGCTGATCATGTGGGGATGCATCCTCGCCGTTGCCATCACCTTCCCTCTGGTTTTTGGCTGGTTGCATTTCGAATCGCTGCCCGAGCGGCCGGAATGGTACCGTGTTTTCTTCTTTGGATTTCCCACGTTTTCCTTTCCCAGCGGCTCCATTTTCGGTTTTGTGATTTTTCACGGACTGGTGTGGGCCTCATTTTTGGTCATCGCCGGCGTGATGCTGGCGATGCGCCGGCGCATGCGCGAAGAAGGCGCCGTGGCGCTGCAGTTGTTTGCCGAAGATTTTCTGCCGCTGATTTTGCTGTTTAGCGTCAGCCTCACCGGCCTCATGCTCACCGCGAGTTACACGTGGATGAAAGGTTATGCCTACGATTTTCTCGCCATCGTACATGCGATTACGGTAATTTTTACTTTTTTGTGGCTGCCGTTTGGAAAATTTTTTCACATCTTTCAGCGGCCGGCGCAGCTTGGCGTGCGGTTCTACAAAGACGTCGGCCAGCACGAAGAAGCTGCCATCTGCCGCCGCTGTCAGCAGCCGTTCACCTCGCGCATGCACGTCGAGGATTTAATCCGCGTCGAGGCGGAGTTGGGTTATCGTTACGAAATCAACGCGCCGGGCGTCGAGCATTATCAATGGATTTGCCCGCCCTGCCGCCGCGTCCTATTTGCCTTGGCGCAGGGAAAACTATGGCAGGGCCGGCGCGGCGGCGTTGATCTCGGTGTTGCGCCGCCCTCGCCGCCGGCTTACGTCAATCCGGCGATTGGCGAAGGGCCGTTGGGGCAAGAAGACAAAAATAATTTTCATGCTTAGGTTAACCGCGAATTAACGCGAATCCACGCGAATGGAAATTGGCGTCGATTTTTGAATAGGCAAGATCATTGTGGCAAGATGATTGAAAAGCTTTTTAATTATTTTGTCATAATCATCTTGTAAAAAATATCTTGCTGCGTCTTCTGCGTGCGTTTTTATATCTTCTCGAGAACGAAATAATGTCCACAAAACTTGCAGATTCAACCAACATTATCGAAGCGTTTGGCCCGCATCCGGCTTATTCCCACGGCGTCTGGCTGGATACCGGCGTGGAGCCGGATAAAGTCGTCAAAACGCACTGCTGCTTTTGCGGCCAGCAATGCGGCATTCAATTGAAAGTCAAAGACAATCAGGTCATCGGTTTCGAGCCGTGGTATGACTTTCCTTTCAATCAAGGCAAGCTGTGCCCCAAGGGGATCAAGCGATATTTGCAGGGCGCGCATCCCGACCGGCTTCTGCACGCTTACGGTCGCGATGCGACGGCGGCGTCGGGCTTCAACGCCATCCCGTATGAGCAAGCGATTGATCGCGTAGCTGCGGAAATCAACCGCATTCAATCGCAGTACGGACCGCATGCGTTTGCAGTGTTGAGCGGCGCCAGCCTGACTACCGAGAAGGCTTATCTCATGGGCAAATTTGCCCACGCCTGCCTTAAAACTTCAAACATCGATTACAACGGCCGGCTGTGCATGGTGAGCGCCGGCGCCGGCAACAAGAAAGCGTTTGGCATCGACCGCGCCGCCAATCCGTGGAGCGACATTCTCCACGCGGAAGTGGTGTGGATCAGCGGCGCGAACGTGGCGGAATGCGCGCCGATCACCACGGACTACGTTTGGCAGGCGCGCGAGAACGGCGCGAAGATCATCGTGGTCGATCCGCGCATCACGCCGATCGCGCGCACCTGCGATCTGTTCATGCCCATCAAGCCGGGCCGTGATGTGGCGCTCTTCAACGGCATTCTGCATTTGATGATCGCGCACGATTGGCTCGATCATGACTTCATCGACCGGCACACCGTCGGCTTTGCCGAAGTTGCGGCGCACGTGGAGGAGTGGACGCCGCAACGCACCGCTGAAGTCACCGGCATCGCCGAAAAACTCATTCATCAGGCCGCGGAATGGTGGGGCACGGCGAAGACGAGTTTTCTGATGCACGCGCGCGGCATCGAGCATCACAGCCACGGCGTGCAAAATGTTTTGGGCGCGATCAACATGGTGCTGGCCTCCGGGCGCCTCGGCCGCGAAAATTGCGGCTATGCAACGATCACCGGTCAGGGCAACGGCCAGGGCGGGCGCGAGCACGGCCAGAAGTGCGATCAATTGCCCGGCGGCCGCGATCTCGGCAATCCCGAGCATCGCGCTTACGTCGCAAAGGTCTGGGGCATGTCGCCGGACGAATTGCCGCCGCCCGGCGTGGATGCCTACGAAATTTTTCGCAAAATCGACGCCGGTGAAATTCGCGGCCTGTTGAGCATTTGTTTCAATCCGGTGGTCTCGCTGCCCGACAACAATTTCATCCGGCGGATGTTGGAGAAACTCGAGTTCTTCGTGGCCATCGATTTTTTCATGAACGAAACCTCGCACTATGCCGACATCGTGCTGCCGGGATCTTTGCACGAAGAAGACGAGGGTGTCGTCGCCACCGCCGAGGGCCGCGTCATCAAGATCAACAAAGCCACGGAGCCGCCCGGCGAGGCGCGACAGGATTGGCGCATCATTCAAGATATTGCCCAAGCCATTAGACGCGAGCGCGGTTTTGCGTTCAACAATTCGGCGGAAATTTTTGAAGAGCTGCGCCAGGCTTCCGCGGGCGGCATTGTGGATTACTCCGGCATTACTTATGAAAAAATCGAACGGCAGTACGGCGTGTTCTGGCCGTGTCGCAGCGATGATGATCCCGGCACGCCACGGCTGTTTGAGCCGGGCGCATGGAATCCGATCGCGCAAGGCAAGGGCCCGTTCTATTTTCCCGACGGCAAAGCCCGTTTCAATGTCGCGCGTTACACGCCGCCGGCGGAAGAAGTCGATCGGGAGTATCCGATTATGCTCACCACCGGCCGCGTGGTCAGCCATTATCTCTCCGGCGCGCAAACGCGGCGCATCGGCCCGCTGGTGGATCATTATCCGGAGCCGCGCATTGAAATGCATCCGCTGCTGGCGAGCCGTCTTGGCATTGCCGACGGCGATTGGGCCACGGTCGAGTCGCGGCGGGGCAGTTGTACGCTGCGCGTGCAGGTAGTCAAAACGATCCGGCCGGACACCATTTTTATTCCTTATCATTGGGCCGGTCGCCAAAGCGCCAACCAGCTCACCATCGCCGCGCAAGATCCCATCTCGAAAATTCCGGAATATAAAGTTTGTGCGGTGCGGGTGAAGAAGGCAATACAAGCGCCGCCGGAAAAAGAGTAAAAAATTGGGGTCACGAAAAGAACTCTCACGGAAAATTTTCTGAAAATTGATTCCGTGAGCTGTTCCAATTCCGTGAGCGATTATTTTTTTTGAGTTGCAGCTTATTGGCGTTGGTTTGTACCTGCACCAAATGAAGTATAGTCGTTTTTTCTTTATTCTCTTCGACGAAAGGAGGATTCGTGCCCGTTCCCCAACGAATGGAATTCTTCATCGACCTCGGCCGCTGCATCGGCTGCCAGGCGTGCGTGCAGGCATGCACGGAGTGCGACACGCACAAAGGCCAGTCCATGATCCAGCTCGATTATCTCGACCGCGCCAACTCCACGCAAACCGTGCCGGTTATCTGCATGCACTGCGACTCGCCCACCTGCGCGGAAGTTTGTCCGGCGGACGCCATCAAAAAGACGGAAGACGGTGTCGTGCAAACCGCGCGCAAGCCGCGCTGCATCGCCTGCAACAATTGCGTGCTGGCCTGCCCCTTCGGCGTACCCAAGATGAACACGCCGATGAATCTGATGATGAAATGCGATATGTGTTATGATCGCACCTCGGTCGGACTGAAACCGATGTGCGCCTCGGTTTGTCCCAGCCAGGCGCTGTTTTTCGGCACGCGTGAAGAAATCGAAAGGCTGCGGCCGCGCTCCAAGCCGGTGAACCGCTTTCAATTCGGCGGGCAAATCATCACCACCAAAGTGAAAATGCTGGCGCCCAAAGATACGCCGGCGGATGCCGTGGACATCACCGCCGCCATGTATCAACCCACCATCGGCCAAAACATTTTGGAGGAAATGCTTCTGGAAATATAGCGCACTGTTATGTTAATTTCTGTAGTCTCGCCCCCTTGTGGGGCGCTGTTTACGAGAGCTGCCCACAAGGGGCAGGGACTACAAAATCTATGGTTCTGAATATAGAAACCGATATGAATTTTGAGAGGAAAGCCAATGCCCTCACAAGATCGTGAGCAAATAACGATTCCACCGGACGGCAAGCCGGAGGCCGAGCAGCCGCGCTGGCGCCGGGATTTTCCGATTGACTGGCCGCAGGACAATTACATCGCGCGCCGCGACTTCACCAAATTCATGGTGCTCACCAGTCTGGCTTTCGTGGTTGGACAGTTTTGGATCCTGCTGCAGAATTTCTTTCGCAAGCGCAAACAAAACCCGTCGCTCTTTGAAATCGCCCGCGTCGACGAGATTCCGGTTGGCGGTAGCCGGGTGTTCAACTATCCCCAAAAACACACGCCGTGCGTACTCATTCGTTTGGACGCCGATCGCTTCGTCGCGTACAGCCAACAATGCACGCATCTCACCTGTCCGGTCATTGCTCAACCTGAGGCCGGAAGATTGTATTGCCCATGCCACGAAGGCGTGTTCGATCTCGCCACCGGCCAGCCCGTGGCAGGTCCGCCGCGCCGGATGCTGCCGCGCGTCAAATTGGAAATCCGCCGCGACACGGTTTGCGCCATCGGCTGGGAGGAAACAATATGATCGGACGCTCGCATTTCGCGCGCTCGCAGCGCCTGATGATCGTCATGGGCATTCTCTGCTTCGTGCTGATCATGGTCGTTCTGCAACTGTGGCTGTTCACCGCCACCATGCACGCCTATCTCAGCGGCGACGAAACCATTCTCTGGCCCGCAGCGCTGGTCAGCCTCGCATGTCTCGCTTTGAATGCGGGTTTGCTCTGGTATCTTTATGCTCTCGAGAGGTGAATATTGAAAACAGTGATCAAGCAGGCCGCGGCAGAATTGTTCCCGGGTTACTTCGCGCTGGTGATGGCCACCGGCATCGTTTCCATTGCCGCACATTTGTTGGGCATGCACGTCATGGCGCGCAGCCTGCTCTTTCTCAATCTGATCTTTTATCTCGTGCTGTGGGGGTTGACACTGGTGCGCGTGATGTTCCATTTTCCGCGGCTGCTTGCGGATCTGAAGGATCACGCCCGCGGCCCGGGCTTTTTCACGTTGGTCGCCGGCACGTGCGTGCTCGGCACGCAGATGGTGGTGCAACTGGAAAATTATCGCCTCGCGGCCGGACTGTGGCTGCTCGGCTTGGTCTTGTGGTTGCTCGTGATGTACACTTTTTTCACCGCTGTCGTCATCCGCAAAGAGAAACCCACGCTCGAAGCCGGCATCAACGGCGCGTGGCTGATCGCCACCGTCGCCACGCAATCGCTTTCCGTTCTCGGAACGCTGCTGGCCGCGCCGCGCGGCGAGGGGCGCGAGCCTTTGCTCTTCTTTGCGCTTTGCATGTATCTGCTCGGCTGCATGCTCTATTTGAGCATCATCACGTTGATTTTTTATCGCTTCACTTTTTTGCAGATTAGCTCCGCCAGCCTGACGCCGCCGTATTGGATCAACATGGGCGCGGTGGCGATTACCACCCTCGCCGGCGCCACGCTTATTCTCAACGCCGCGCGATTGCCGCTCTTGCAGGAACTGTTGCCGTTTTTAAAAGGCTTCACCCTTTTCTTTTGGGTCGCCGGCACGTGGTGGATTCCATTACTTTTGATCCTGGGAATTTGGCGC
Source organism: bacterium (assembly GCA_022072515.1). GTDB lineage: Bacteria > Zhuqueibacterota > Zhuqueibacteria > Zhuqueibacterales > Zhuqueibacteraceae > Zhuqueibacter. Next base: position 21,521 of record JAJVHT010000009.1, on the reverse strand, counting down.
CATCTCTACGAGCGGTTTCCGTTGACTTATGATCCGCAATATTGGGGCATGGTCTTTCCCCTCGGCATGTACACCGTTTGCACCTTTCGATTGGCACACGCGCTCGACTTGCCTTTTCTGCTCATGGTGCCGCGTTATTTCGTGTACCTCGCCCTCGCGGCCTGGCTGGCAACTTTCTTTGGATTGGTTCGCCATCTTTGGCGCACCGTTGTTGCCCCGGCGCGCGAGAAAAAACCAGCACCGGCTTGAATGCAATGGCGGCGCGAAGAATGCGAAGACGACGAAGCGATTGACGCAAAGATTCTTCCAGGCTATCGAACTCATAATACGCGCACCGAAGAGGCCGCCTCAACCGCGAAAGACAGCGGCGTGATCGTGCGCAAATTCGGCGAAGGTGCGCGGCGGTTTGCCGGTGAGGTCCGCCACGACGCTGGTGATTGTCTCCGTCGGGCCACCCGCGCGCTGGTAGGCCGCCAACGCGAGCGAGCTCTCGATCAACCACGAGGGTTGGCCGGCTTTGGTGAGGCGCGCCCGCGCTTCGTCGAACGATTCGTCAATGTAACGTAACTCTCTACCAATCTCCGCGCCGATGATTTCCGTCACCTGCCGGTAGGAAATCGCCTCGCTGCCCGTGATCACGTATTTCTTGCCGATGTGTTCCGGTTGGGTAAGCGTGACAGCGGCGACCGCAGCAATGTCGCGCGTGTCGATGAATGGAATTTTGCCCTCGCCTGCAGCCGAATAGATCACACCGTTTTTGATGATATTTTCGGCTTGGGCCAGAAGATTCTGCATGAAGTGGTGCGGCCGGAGCATCGTCCACGCCAATCCGGATTTTTGCAGCTCTTTTTCAATCTGATAATGCCAGCGGCCAATAAGGGAATTTGAATGGGGCGAGGCACCGAATGCCGAGAGTTTCACGACATGTTCGACGCCGGCTTGGCGCGCGGCGACAATGGCATTGTGTTGCAACTCGACCGCGTTCTCAACATTGCCGGTGAGCAGAAACAGCTTCGTGCAATTTTCAAACACGGCTGGCAGCGTCTCCGGCTTGGCCAAATCTCCAGCCACCCAGGTTATGCCCGGCAGCTTCTGCCCCTTGTCCGGGTTGCGGGCCAGCGCCCGTGCCGGCACATCCACTTGCGAGAGTAATCGCACCACTTCACTGCCGATAAAGCCGGTGCTTCCAGTGACGAGAATCATGAATTGCTCTCCTCTGAATTAATAGTAGTGCTAATTTAGACACGTTTCTGCTCAAAACTTTTTTATCCGGCTGCCCGCTGCTCGCGCCATTTTCGTATCGCCTTCGCGTGTTTCGGATAATGGCCGTAGGTATCGAGCCGGATGCGGCGCCGGAAACGTGTTTCCTGCGTGAATTGTTCTTCGGGTACGCTTTGGATATACTCGATGAGCCGGCGGTGGGTATCGGCCTGCTGCTGCAACACCTCAGTAAGCGACAAGTTTTTCTTCTGCTCTGTCATCTGCGCGTTGAAGGCGTCGATGCCGCCGTACGTAACAGAATATCGCGGCGGCTTGCCACCACCGAGAATGAGCGGCAGATGCTTCAGTGCCTCCTCTTCCCACCAAGTCACATGCGCGATGAGGTCTCGCACCGACCAATTGCCGGCAACACCAGGCTCCATCAGCTCCGCGTTCGAGAGACCGGCGTACGATTCCTTGAAGTCCTCCCATGCCTTGTCAAGCCGTTTTAGAAGTTGCGATCTGTCCATGGTTCACCTTGGGTTGGCTAGGTTGCAAACGCACAGTCTATGGCACCTCTCCTTTTAATTTAGCCCCACAAAATTTTTTAAAAGGTGAAAAAGTATCAAGCCCAGGCTTGGCGCTGCAGACCGCCGCTTATTCCTTCGCGTTGATTTGCAACTGCAGACGATCGAATTGCTCCTTGTCTGCCAGAATCAACAACGCATCGCCGGCCTGCAATGTCGTTCCTCCGCTCGGCACCAAGAACTCCTCGCCTCTGGCCATCAGCGCGATCAAGACGCCAGCAGGAAGACCCAGTTCGACAATCGCCTTACCAATCACATTCGAGCCGGGCGGAATGGGCAACTCTTGCAGCTCGCTTTTTAGGCCGCTGACCGGCGTGTATTCGATGGGATAGACCCGCTTTGTTACGAGAGGCGCATCGACGCCCAGCCATCTGGCCACCAGCGGAATCGACGTGCCTTGCAACAACACGGAAGTGAGCACGACGAAGAACACCACATTGAAGATCAATTCTGCCTGGGGAATTTTGGCAACGAGCGGGTAAGTGGCCAGCACAATTGGCACCGCTCCGCGCAAGCCCACCCATGACACCAGCGCTTTTTTTCGCATTGGCAATGTCGTGGCGGGTAACAGGCAGACCAGTACGCTCATGGGACGTGCGATAAACATCAAACAAGCTGCCAACAACAAGCCGCTGCCGATAACCGGAATGAGATGTGAAGGAAACACCAGCAAACCCAGAGTCAGAAACAGGGCGATTTGCATGAGCCATGCCAGCCCGTCATGAAAATGCAGCAGACTGCGCTTATGAATGAACTGCTGGTTGCCCATGATGATGCCGGCCAGGTAAACTGCAAGAAAACCATTACCGCCGATCAAGCTCGTCAAGCTGTATGTAAAGAGAGCAAACGCCAGGGTCAGTACGGGATACAACCCCTCGTAACCCAATTTCAAGCGATTCATCAACAGCGGCATGCCTTTGCCCAAACCATAGCCTGAAATTGCGCCGAGCGTCATTTGCATGACGAAGAGCCAGACGAAATCGACCATCGCAGTCCCGGGTTGTGTGAGCACCTGCACCAGACTGATCGTCAAAAGGACTGCCATTGGATCGTTGCTGCCGGATTCCAGCTCGAGCAATGGCTTGAGTGGCGGCTTCAAGCTGATGCCCTTCGCGCGTAAAATCGAGAATACTGCCGCCGCGTCGGTGGAGGAGACGATGGCACCGAGCAGCAAGCCTTCCAAAAACGTCAAGCCCAGCAGAATTTTGGCGAATATGCCCAGAATCAAAGCGGTGAGAAAAACACCGAGTGTTGAAAGCGTCACGCCGTATTTGAGCAGCGGCCGGACGCTTTGCCAATCCGTGTCCAGCCCTCCATAGAACAAAATGAGCGCCAGCGCGATCACGCCGACAAATTGGGCAATGTGTGGATCGTCAAAATAAATCCCACCAGGCCCGTCCGAGCCGGCGAGCATGCCCACCGCCAAAAACACCAGCAGCGCGGGCACGCCGAAACGATCGGTGATTTTACTGGCGAAGACGCTGGCCAACAAAAGCAAAGCCAAGCCGATGAGAATATATTCAACGATGGTGGCCAATAGTACCTCCCGGCACGTTAGTTAAAAAAACGCACTCTTGAGATTCACCAAGACACGGTCATTATAGTCAAAAATTCGGTGCAAATCAAGTTGATCGTGGCAAAGTTTACACAAAAAACTTGCGGAGTTGCCAGGACCATCGATGATCTGATGGCCGCCTATACGCGCCGCTGATGAAATGTGATGAGATATTGTGAGTGTTGTAAAAGGGGGCGGGCAGGTGGGAGGTGAGCATGACTGGCGGGGAGCCGGCGCGCTTCTGGTTTTTCGCGGCCGGGAAAACGCGATGGCCTCACCGCAATCAGTACTTGACTTTGCGACAGAATGTGTTAAATTTGATAAAAATTTATTGAGTGAAAGCTCACACCTGTTCTTCAAACCGTCGCCGAAAGGCGGCGGCATAGCCGCGTTCGATCCAAACCGTCACAGCATTGTCAAATGAAATCTCGCAATGTTGCCGCCGGCACAGGTAGCGGCGAAATCTTTCGATGCGCGTGACTTGTTCCTGCATAAACTCGGTAAAGCGCTGCTGCATGGTCGATTCAATTCGTGTCGGGTTGCTGATCATCATACCTTTTCTCCCTCACGGATTTTTAATAATCAACTCGAACTGCATTTTTGTTGAATCCTGTTTGCAAGCGCTATGCCGTTTTTTTGTGACACTTGCTTACGCAGAAATGCGTAGGAAGGTTACACAAAGGACGATTCGAAATTGTCTCATAATAATAAAGCTGTCACATTTGCGAGACAAACTTGGGTAGTGTGAAACGTATGTTCTCTTCTTATTCATAAACAGAGCCAGCGCATGAACCGAAAAGCGATGTTGCGGGCGCTGCAGGGAGCCTCGGGCCAGTGGGACGTTGTCATCATTGGCGGCGGGGCCACGGGTTTGGGGGCTGCGGTCGAGGCGTCAGCGCGCGGCTACAGAACCTTGCTGCTCGAGCAACACGATTTTGCCAAAGGCACGTCGAGCCGGAGCACGAAGCTGATCCACGGCGGTGTGCGTTATCTGGCGCAAGGCAATGTGGCATTGGTATTGGAAGCTTTGCGCGAGCGCGGCTTGCTGATTCGCAATGCGCCGCATCTGGTTCATCACCAATCTTTTGTCGTCCCGAGCTACGATTGGTGGGAAGGGCCATTTTACGGTATTGGCATGAAGGTGTATGACATGCTTGCCGGCAAGCTTGGCTTGGCGCCGTCACATTTGCTCTCGCGCGAAGAAACCTTGGCGCGCATTCCCACGCTGGAACCGCAAGGCTTGCGTGGCGGCGTCATTTATTATGACGGACAATTCGATGATGCGCGGCTGGCGATCACATTGGCGCAAACCGTTGTCGATTTGGGAGGAACCATCATCAATTATATGCCGGTCACGGCGCTGCTGAAAGCGCAAGGCTTGGTTTGCGGCGTTATGGCGCAGGATATGGAAACCGGCGCCGAGTTTGAGCTGCCAGCGCGTGTCGTCATCAATGCGACCGGCGCCTATGCCGATGCTATTCGCCGGCTTGATGACGCGAACGCCGAACCAATTATTGCGCCCAGTCAAGGGGTGCATTTGGTGTTGGATAAATCTTTTCTGCCGGGCGAAAGCGCCATCATGGTTCCCCACACGGATGACGGCCGCGTGTTGTTCGTGGTGCCCTGGCATGATCGCGCGCTGGTTGGCACGACGGACACGCCGATCAATGCCGCGCCGCTGGAGCCGCGCCCACTTCCAGAAGAAATAGAATTTCTGCTCACTCATGCCGGCCGTTATCTCACCCAGGATCCCCGCCCTAACGACGTTAAAAGTATTTTTGCGGGAATTCGGCCGTTAGTGAAAGCGAGCAATGCCAAGGAAACAGCGGCGCTTTCGCGCGATCATACGATTATTATTTCTCAAACCGGCCTGCTCACCATCACCGGCGGCAAGTGGACGACTTATCGCAAGATGGCAGAAGACGTGATCAATCAAGCGGCGATGTTGGCGGGGCTGGAGGAGCGCAGCGGTGTGACCGAAACCCTGCGCTTGCATGGTTGGAGCGAGGAGAAATTAACCGAAAATCCTTGGCAAGTTTATGGGACAGACCGGGAGGGCGTGCAAAAACTGCGGCAAGAGAATCCGGTGTTCGCGCGGCGCTTGCATGCAAACTTACCTTACGCCGCTGCGGAAGTGATTTGGGCGGTTCGTCATGAAATGGCGCGCACGGTTGAAGATGTGCTGGCGCGCCGCACGCGGGCGCTGTTGCTGGATGCGTCAGCGAGTGTGGAAATCGCGCCCCAGGTTGCGGCGCTGATGGCGCCGGAATTGGGTTGTGATGAAAATTGGCAAAAACAGCAGGTGGCCAATTATCGTGAATTAGCCCGAGGCTATATGCTCGTTTAATCGGCGTGGTTTGGAAAGGAAAGGTGGATATGGCAGAAGCTTTGATCGTCGATCGCATTCAGTTTGCCTTCACCATAACGTTTCATTATTTGTTTCCCCAGCTCACCATGGGGTTGGGATTGTTGATCGTTATTTTAAAAGGCCTGGCGTTGTGGAAGAAGGACGAACGTTATAACCAAAGTGCGCGCTTTTGGGCAAAAATTTTTGCGGTGAATTTTACTGTCGGTGTCGTCACCGGCATTCCCATGGAGTTTCAATTCGGCACCAACTGGGCGAAATTTTCCGCCTTCGCCGGCGGCGTCATCGGCCAAACGCTCGCGATGGAAGGCCTCTTCGCGTTCTTTTTGGAATCGAGCTTTCTGGGACTTTTTATCTTCGGCGAAAAAAAGCTTGGGCCGATCGGCCATTTTGTCGCTGCCTGTATGGTTTTTCTCGGCTCCTGGGTTTCCGGCTTTTTCATCATTGCGACAAATGCGTGGATGCAGCATCCAGTTGCGTACAACGTCGCCGCCGACGGCGCAGTCGGCCTGGCCTCATTCTGGGGTTTGCTCACTAATCCATGGATCGTTTGGCAATATCCGCACAACATGATCGGCTCGGTGATCACCGCCGCCTTCGTGATGTCCGCGGTGGGCGCGTATTATCTTTTGGCCCACCGCGATGCCGAGTACGGAAAAATTTTTCTTCGCCTCGGGGTGATTACCGGATTGATCGCCTCGGTGCTGGCCGCGTTTCCCACCGGTGATGGTCAGGGCAAAAATCTCGCGAAATATCAGCCTGTTACACTCGCCGCGATGGAAGGATTATTCGAAACCAAAGAAGGCGCGGAACTGATTCTCCTCGGCCAGCCGGATATGGAAAAATTGCAGATCGACAATCCCATTCATATTCCGCGGCTGTTGAGTTTTCTCACCTACAACCGTTGGAAAGCGGAAGTAAAAGGACTCGACGCTTTTCCGCGCGAGAACTGGCCGACCAACATTCCATTGCTTTATTTCAGTTATCACATCATGGTCGGTTTGGGCACGATTTTTATTGCGATCATGGGGGTGGCCAGTTTTCTGCTCTGGAAACGTAAACTCTTCGAAGCGCGTTGGCTGTTATGGATTTTGATGTTGAGCTTTCCGTTTCCCTACATCGCCAACACGACGGGGTGGATGACGGCGGAACTGGGGCGCCAGCCGTGGCTGGTTTATGGTTTGATGCGAACCGCCGAAGGCTTGTCGCCGACGGTATCGGCGGGCAACAGCATCTTTACACTGCTCGGCTTCATGGGCATGTACATGTTGCTCGGCCTGCTTTTCCTTTTTTTGGTGATGCGGGAAGTTTTTCACGGCCCGGCCTTTTCAGGCCCCGGTAAACATTAAATTTTTGTGGAGACTCCTATGGAGATTTTTTGGTTTATCGCGGTTGGCTTCATGCTCACGATGTATGTGATCTTGGACGGCTTTGATTTGGGCGCGGGCATCATTCATCTTCTCGCCGGCAAATCCGACCCTGACCGCCGTTCCATTCTCAATGCCATTGGCCCGGTCTGGGATGGCAATGAAGTCTGGTTGCTCGCCGCCGGCGGAACCTTATATTTTGCCTTTCCCAAAGTCTACGCCTCGAGCTTCAGCGGTTTTTATCTGCCCTTGATGATGGTGCTCTGGCTGCTCATGTTGCGCGCCATCGGCATTGAATTTCGCCATCATGTGCAGCATCCCATGTGGAAATCATTTTGGGATGTGATTTTTTCCCTTGCCAGCATCTTGTTGGCCATCTTTTTCGGCGCGGCGCTGGGCAACGTCGTGCGCGGCGTTCCGCTCGATGCCACCGGTTATTTCTTCGAGCCGCTGTGGACGACGTTCATCCCGCACGACGGGATGAACGCTGCCGGCATTCTCGATTGGTTTACCGTATTGATGGGAATCGTGGCTTTTGTCACCCTCACCGCGCATGGCGCGAATTTCATCGCCATGAAAACTGAGGGGGAATTGCAGCAACGCGCCCGCGCGATTGGCGCCATCGCCTGGTGGGGCGTTTTGCTCACCTCGGTTTTGGCGCTGCTGGCGGTGTCCAGCATCCGTCCCGCGATTTGGGATAATTACTTCCAAGCCTCCTGGGGATTCATTTTTCTGCTGACCGGATTGGCGGCGTGGGTCGGCGGATTTTATTTCCGCATGAAACGGCACGACACCCGCGCGTTTCTCGCCTCCAGCATTTTTATCGCCGGCATGGCCGCCAGCACGGCGTTTGGCTTGTTCCCCAATTTATTGCCGGCTTCCACCGACTCAGCGTTAAGCCTCACCATCTATAACAGCGCGGCGCCGGCCTACGGATTGAATGTAGGATTGATCTGGTGGATTTTCGGGCTTCTCCTCGCCGGCGGTTATTTCGTTTATCTGTTTTATTCATTTCGCGGAAAAATCAAATTACCGGCGGAAGGGGAAGGGTATTAGCCAACGCATGCAGGCTCTGATTCAGTTATTGCTGGCCAATCCCTTGTTGCTGTTGTTCTTGGTCTCAGCGATTGGCTATTTTTTAGGCCGGGTCAAAATTCGCGGCAGCAGCCTCGGGGTGGCAGCGGTGTTGTTTGTCGGCATTGCCTTTGGCGCATTACATCCCGATCTCAAATTGCCGGAAATCGTTTATCTGCTCGGCTTGGTTTTGTTCGTCTACACGATCGGCCTGAGCAGCGGTCCGGGTTTTTTTGCCTCTTTCCGGCGCAAGGGATTGCGTGACAATCTGTTCGTGTTCGGAATGCTGATGCTGGTTGTCGTGTTCGCCATCATGGCGCACCGTCTGCTGCATCTGCAGCCGGCGCAGACTGCCGGTCTGTTTGCCGGCAGCCTCACCAACACGCCGGCGTTGGCGAGTGCGCTGGATTTTCTCAAATCGTATGCGCCCAAAACCGGTTTGGAGCATATGCTCAACGAGCCGGTTATCGCCTACTCGCTCACTTATCCGATGGGTGTGGTGGGCATGATTCTGGCGATTTATTTCATGCAACGCTGGTGGAAAATTGATTATGCCCGGGAAGCAGAGAGTTTACATGAACTGGGCGCGACCAACGTCAAATTGCAAAGTCGTACGATACGAATCACTCAAACCGGCGTCACGAACTCTTCCATTCACGAATTGATCCATCAGCGCCATTGGGCGATAGTTTTCGGGCGCATGAAAAGAAACGATCAGGTCACACTTCCCTCGGGGGCAACGCGTTTGCAAATCGGTGATCTGGTCACTATCGTGGGGGCGCGCCGAGAATTAGATCGCGTTACACCGTTGTTGGGCGAAGCGAGCAAAGAGCCGCTTGATCTTGACCGCAGTCAATTTGATTATCGCCGTGTTTTTGTCTCCAATCCCCAACTCGCCGGCCAGCGTTTGCGCGATATCAAGTTACCGCAAAAATTCGGCGCCATCGTGACGCGCGTGCGGCGCGGCGATGCTGAATTTTTGCCGCATGGCGACACCCCCATGGAACTTGGCGACCGTATTCGGGTGCTCACCCGTCGCGATCGCATGGATACCATCAGCGCTTTCTTTGGCGACTCCTATCGCGCGGTGAGCGAGATTGATGTACTGACTTTCGGCCTCGGTGCGGCGCTGGGATTGTTAGTCGGACTTATCCCGATACCCTTGCCTGGCGGAGTCGTGATCAAGCTTGGGCTTGCCGGCGGTCCATTGATTGTGGCCATGATCTTGGGAACACTGGGGCGTACCGGCCCGTTGGTGTGGAACTTGCCGTATAGCGCCAACATGACTTTGCGCCAAATCGGTTTGATTCTCTTTCTGGCGGGTGTGGGGACGCGCGCGGGTTACGCGTTTGTCAACACCTTCGCCGAAGGCAGTGGCCTGACGATTTTTGCAGCCGGCGCCATCATCACCTCGGCCGCCGCGCTGCTCATGCTGTGGATTGGCCATCGCTTGTTCAAAATTCCGATGAGCCTGCTCACCGGCATGCTGGCGGGATTGCAAACCCAACCCGCCGTGCTCGGCTTCGCGTTGGAGCAAACGCGCAACGATTTGCCCAACATCGGCTACGCGACAGTTTATCCCGTTGCCACCATCAGTAAAATTGTTTTTGCGCAAGTGTTGTTGACCTTATTGTTGTAGCGGCGCACCATGAAATAGAATCATGCCGTTGATAAATCATCCTAAGGAATAGCCTGAATGCCGATCATGCTCAAACGCGTTTACGATCCGCCCGAAAAATCGGACGGGACGCGCATCCTCGCCGACCGTTTGTGGCCGCGCGGTATCTCGAAAGAGAAAGCGCGCGTCGACGCATGGCTCAAAGAAATTGCGCCCTCGAACGAGTTGCGCCAATGGTTCGGCCACAAGCCCGAGCGCTGGGAAGAATTTCAAAAACGCTATCGCCAGGAATTACAGAGGACGGAACGGCAGGAGCCGTTGCGCCATTTGCGCGCGCTGGCCCGCCAGGGCACGGTGACGTTGTTGTTCGCGGCGACAGATGACGAGCGCAACAATGCCGTGGTACTGGCCAAAGTCATGAAAGGGAAATGAAGGTTACAGTGATCAGTGTTCAGGCGAACTGAACGCGGCGCGAAAAGGTTGCCATTGGCAATATTTTTTCTTGTTTTGATTATGTCGTTACATTAGACTATGGATCATAAAAATCTTCAATTAATGCGGCGTTGGTGGCATACACCTGCGCCGTCTTGTTTCTCACGTTTGACCTGACGTATCATGGCGGGAGGTGGTTGCGATCGCCCGCGCGTAGGTTTCCCTCACGTCCTGATAAATTGGATTTATGGCAGCGAAGTTGCCAGCAGAGTTCAAACCGCATTTCACAATCAGCGCTTCATGGTACCATGCCGTTGCTCAAAACGCTTATCGTTGATGATGAATGGTTGGTGCGTTCGGAATTGAAAATGATGCTGGCTGACTATCCGGAAATTACCGTGGTCGGAGAAGCGGCCAATGTCGCCCAAGCCATTCCTCTCATTCAGCAAACCCGGCCAGCAGTCATTTTTCTGGACATTCAAATGCCCGGCGCCACCGGCTTTGATTTGCTCGAGCAGGCCGATATTGCGGCCAAAATTATTTTTATCACGGCGTATGACAAATATGCCATTCGCGCCTTTGAAGTGAATGCGCTCGATTATTTGCTGAAACCCATCAGCAAAGAGCGCCTGGCGAAAGCCATTCAACGCTTGGGCACGAATGAGCCGGCGCATCCGGCGGAAAAGAAAAAAGCCGGCTACGATGACGCCATCTATGTCATCATCAACGGCGCGCTCAAGTTTATCAAATTATCTTTGTTGAAATGCATCAGCGCCGAGGGGAACTATTCGTACATTTACTATGCCGGCAAGCCCCGCGTTCTGGTGTCAAAGACGTTGCAAGAATGGGAAGAGTTGCTGCCGGAAAAATATTTTGTGCGCATTCATCGTTCGACGATCGTCAATTTTACTTACGTCGAAAAAGTTAAAAAGCTGAAAAGCTATTCACAAGAAGTTTTTGTGCAAGGCGTGGAAAAACCCTTTATCATGAGCCGGCGATATGCCTTCAAGCTGAAACACCTGTTGCCGACTTAGCTAACATTCGCGTCCAGGACGCGCGGCTATTTTTCGCTGGCGTGCAATTGCTTTTATGTTGGCATGCCCTCGTTTTTCTAAAAACAACGTAACTATTCAGCTATTCCACCGCCCGGGCGGTACTGAATAGTTACAAAACAACTGCCTATTTTTTTATGGATTCGCCTTCAAACCTTCGATTTGTCTCACCCGTTTCCACACGATATATAAAAAAATGGCGACAGCCATAACTTGAGGAATGCCGGAGAGCGCCATCACCGCACCAATGAGGCGATTGTGCGTGTAAGAGAAAATCAAATCCGTGATGAGGCGAACCGCTAATCCGATATTCAACCCAAAATAACAAAAGCGCGCCAGCGCCAATGTATAGCGGCCGCCGCTTTCCGGAAAAACTTCTTTATTGAGTGGAAACATCCACAGGCCAACCCCGATGACGATATTCACCAGCCAGCCGACGAGACCGGCGTGCAGATGCGCAATGACCCAGGGCCGCGGCACCGGCCCGGAAAGCCAATTGTAATACAAAAAAATCGCGCCGAGCAAAAAGGTGAGCACCAAATAAATGGCGCTGGTGCGAATGAACCAACGGACGGTTTGTGGCATCGACTCTCGAAAGGTTTCGAATTACTGGATTGTTGGAATTTATGGATTGCTGGATTGTTGGATTACTGGATTGTTGCATCCCCAACAAGCCATCACTCCATTGATCCATCACTCCGTCACTCCGTTTTTTTTGTTATCCCCACCCCAACTGCTTTTTGGCGAAGGCCGTCATCATTGCCGGATTCCATGGTGGATCCCACACCACTTCGACCGAGGCGCCGGCAACACCGGGCGTGGTTTCGACGGCCCGTA